>NZ_CP041360.1:1565625-1878750 GCF_006965485.1 Spirosoma sp. KCTC 42546 | reverse complement strand
GAAACCAGTATCTGGTTCTTCGACCTGAGGATGTGAAACACGTTATGCAGGAAAATCACCGCAATTACGGACGCTCGCCAGCTTTTGAGATACTGAAGGTTTTTCTGGGGAATGGCTTGCTTACCAGCGACGGCGATTTCTGGCGACGGCAACGACGGCTGGCCCAACCCGCTTTTCACCGGCAGAGGTTAGCCGCCCTGACAACAACCATGATTGCTGAGACGGCCAGCTGGATTGCCGAACTGAAACAGCACAACACGAAGCAGCCAGTCAATATATCGCAGGCGTTTATGGACATAACGATGCGCATCGTCTGCAAAACGCTGTTCGGGTCAGATACGACAGGCAAACTGGATGGACTCTCTAGCGCCCTCGATACCCTCAACTATCTGGCGAATAAGAAGATGTTGTCTCCAATCCGGTTTCCGTATAGCTGGCCAACGCCCGATAATGTACGGTCAAAGCGAGCCCGGATGCAGGTCGACTCGTTTATCTATGGCGTTATTGACCAACGACGCCAGCGAGATGAAGACAAAGATGATTTGTTGGGTATGCTGCTCAGCGCAGAGGATGAAGACACAGGCGAAAAAATGTCTGATCAGCAACTACGCGATGAGTGTGTAACCATTTTTTCGGCAGGGCACGAAACTACGGCCGTTTCTATGGCCTGGACAATCTATCTTTTAAGTCAGCATCCCGACGTACTCGCCCGACTCCAGACCGAAAGCCGAACCGTACTGGGCGATGCCACAACGCCAGCACCCGAGGCCTTTCGTTCGCTGACGTATACATTGCAAGTTGTTCAGGAGTCATTACGCTTGTACCCTCCTGCCTGGATCATGAGTCGGCGGGCGCATAATCCGGATCACATTGGCCCCTACACGATCCCGGCCGGTGATACAGCATTAATTTCGCCTTATCTCCTTCATAGAGACCCAGCAAACTGGCCCGATCCCGACCGATTTGATCCCGATCGATTTGCACCGGGTGGCCCTAAAGAACAACTTCATTCGTATGCGTATCTGCCCTTTGGCGGAGGACCCCGACTATGTATTGGAAATCAATTTGCACTGATGGAAATGCAGATTCTGTTAGCCATGCTGGTACGTTCATTTGAATTTACGCCTGTCGTAAATCAGCGCATCATTCCTAATCCATTAATCACATTACGTCCAAACCAAGCCGTTCGCATTAATTTATTGTGAATTTTCATTTATACTTTTTAAAGAACTTTAGTAAGCAGCCGTTCCACGCTCCCACTAAAAAGCTATACAGTCAAGCCGTTACCTTCTATTAGGCAAAAAGACCGTGAAACACAGTTGCACCTTTCATAGGTAGTATTGACTTTGTGGTCCTAATAGCCAAACTTAGACAGTCCATTGATGTTCTAATTTCAGTTCACTTTAAATGCGACACAATGAGACTACAAATGCACGCCGTTAGATTCACGGCAGATCAGAGCCTGTTAGATTTTATCCAGGCTAAGCTTGATAAGCTAGACACTTTTCATGATCGTATTATCAGCGGAGAAGTGTTCTTAAGGCTAGAGGGGGCAGACTCCAACAAAGTCAAAGAGAAAATCGTCGAAGTACGACTGATGATTCCAGGCAAGGAAATTTTCGTGAAGGAACACGATAAAAGTTTCGAAAGCGCAACCGACCGGGTAATGGATGTCCTAAAAGATAAACTCGTTCGATTTAAACAAAAACGAAACGATATTTCCAGTCCTGCCATTGCAGAGGCCACATCCCGGGTAGAAGCTGAAGACGAAGTTTTTGAGCCCGATGAGTTATAACTAACTAATTTCTTTATAAATCAGAAAGCCACCCCCAACGGAGTGGCTTTCTGATTTTAGTAGCTTAGGTGGAAACCTTCGTAGCTTTTTACAGCCCAAAAGCGGCTTTAACCTGATCGACAAAATCGAGTTTTTCCCAGGTAAATAACTCAACTTCAACTTCTTTAATATTCCCGTTCGACCCAAAGGTCTTTTTAACGATTTCGTTCTTACGGCCCATGTGACCATAAGCAGCCGTTTCGGAATAGATCGGATTGCGGAGCTTAAGCCGTTGTTCGATAGCGTATGGACGCATATCGAAAATTTCGCTAACCTTTTCAGCAATGGCACCATCATGCATATCTACTTTAGATGTGCCATATGTATTGACATACAAACCACAAGGTTTAGCTACGCCAATAGCATAGGATACCTGAACCAGAACCTGCGTGCAAAGACCTGATGCAACTAGATTCTTGGCAATGTGGCGAGTTGCATAAGCCGCCGAACGGTCTACTTTCGATGGATCTTTGCCCGAAAAAGCACCACCACCGTGCGCACCTTTACCGCCGTATGTATCAACGATGATCTTACGACCTGTAAGGCCAGTATCGCCGTGAGGACCACCAATTACGAACTTACCGGTTGGGTTGATGTAATACGTGATGTTATCCGTAAACAGGCTGTGCAGTTCAGCTTTCTGAGCGGCTTTAACCCGTGGAATCACAATATTGATGATATCTTCCTTGATTTTGGCCAGCATCGTTGCGTCGTCAGCAAAATCGTCGTGCTGAGTCGAAACCACAATGGTATCAATCCGGATAGGTTGATCATCATCCGAATACTCAATCGTCACCTGCGACTTGGCATCCGGCCGCAGATAAGGCATTAACTCAATCTCATTATTTCGAATCACTGACATTTCACGCAGGATGGCATGGGCCAGATCCAACGGCAATGGCATGTAGTTATCGGTTTCATTGGTGGCATACCCGAACATCATACCCTGGTCACCAGCACCTTGTGCATTAGCACGTGTCTCGAAATCATCATTGGCAACCTCACGGTCAACGCCCTGATTGATATCGGCAGATTGATCATGCAAAGCAGAGAAAATACCGCACGAATTAGCCTCGAACATATATTCACTCTTGGTGTAACCGATTTTACGGATCACCTCCCGTGTGATTTTTTGAACGTCTAAATAAGTATCAGTTTTGATTTCGCCAGCCAGCACAACCTGACCCGTTGTAACAAGCGTTTCGCAGGCTACCTTGCTGGATGGATCAAACGCAAGGAAATTATCAATCAGTGCGTCGGAGATTTGGTCGGCGACTTTGTCGGGGTGGCCCTCGGAAACAGACTCAGAAGTGAAAAGATAAGGCATTGCGCTATCCGGATGGTATGACTTAGTTAAAGTCACAAATCTACAATTTTCTGAGCAGGGGGCAAGTAATTACAAGGCAGCTTCTTTGTTATCCAGCTATTTTACGCCGTAGCACGGCAAAGAAGGCCTTTAAAAACGGCCAGAAAGGCATGGTAGCAAATAATTGAATCTCTTCAGAAAAACGGGTATCCTCGTCTAAAAACGTAAAGACACGCTGTGGGTTCTCGGTATAGACACGCGTAAAAATGTCGTCGGCCGGATGTCGGCGCTTCTCCAGCACATTCAGAAAGATACTGTCGTAGAGTTTAAATCTTCGCTTAAACCAGGGTACAGTTCGTTGTGGCTTACCGGTTTCAACCAGGCATTGAACTATGTCCTGCAAGCAACGCTGCGTCCGGTGGAAGGTGTACCCGGTAGACGGTTTGGTAAAGCCACCCGACGTACCAATCCTGACAATATGTTCCGAAGGGTTTTCCTGGGTTGGCTCATCTGACATTGGAATGACACCATACTCAGTTTCGCGAATTTGATACCCGCCCGTTTCTATAAACTGGTCGATATACTTACGAAGTTCTGTATCATATTCTTGATCGAGCAGGAGGGTTGAGTTAAACAATGTATACTCAATCAGGGCGGTCTTTTCATCGAAAGGCAACACGTACATAAACCGGCAATCTCCCTGCTGATCCACCCGAAAGTCCATAATTTCAGGGCGTTTTGGGTCAAAACATGGCGTTGATGTTGTAATTACCCAGCCTTTAAAATGCTGTAGGAGATTATGATTTTCGGGCTGATCTAACTTAAGCGCAAACGTACTATCAAATACGTAGTTAGCTATATAAGGTTCATCGTCGGCAATAACGAAACCACCCTGTGGAGTATCTTTTATGCGTTGAATTGTTGCCTGTTTTCGCTCAATAGTAGGCCACTTAGCTAGTTCAGCTTCCATAAAGGCATAGAAGTCGATACTCCGCAGCATTTTATATTGATAAGGGCCCATGTCGAGCATCCCCGAATAGGTGGTACCATGAAAAGAGATTGATTTCCAGGTACGAAACAAAATAGATTCAAAGGGTTGTGATCGAGTCAGTAGGCCCTCAGACTGATCGGTCTGGGTTGTTAGTGGCCCACGCTCCCAAAAGCACCAGGTCCGGTCGTTCTGGCTTTTCGGTTCACGGTCCAGGATTAGAATACTTCGGTCGCGTAATGGAGATTGAAGCAGATAATACGCCAGACTCAAGCCGGCCATGCCTCCCCCTGCGATAATGAAATCGTATTTTTTCATGTAGCAAAGAAAAAGTCCGGGCCGTGGGTCCGGACTCTGTCCTTATAAAATGGGGAATAACCTTAATTGTTTAATAAATGAGTCGGTAAGTTAAAAAGTCGGTAAGTCAATAAGTGGCTGACACTAGTGTTGTTCGTGCGTTGGCCACTTATTGACTTACCCGCTTTTTTACACATTCACGTGTTTTTCAGCATGATAACTCGACCGAACCAGTGGGCCTGATTCTACGTATTTCAGCCCACGCTTCAGCCCTTCTTCTCGATACATCGCAAAGGTATCAGGGTGAATCCACTCAATAACTTCGTGGTGCATTTTGGTGGGTTGCAGGTACTGACCCAGCGTGAGAATATCCAGCCCGTTTATGGCCAGGTCATCCATCGCCTTAAACACCTCATCGTGTGTTTCACCTAAGCCAAGCATAATACCAGATTTTGTGCGCTGACCATACTCTTTTGTCCGGCGAATCTGTTCGAGACTACGCTCATAGCGAGCCTGCGGCCGAACCCGCCGATAAAGCCGCTCTACGGTTTCCATATTATGCGAAACTACTTCCTGGCCTGCCGAAATCATCCGTTCCAGCGCTTCCCAGTTTCCCTTTGTATCAGGAATAAGCGTTTCAATAGTCGTTGATGGCGATGCCTCTTTAATAAGTCGTACGGTCTGATACCAGATTTCGGCGCCCCGGTCTTTCAGTTCGTCACGGTTAACGGATGTGAGCACAGCGTGTTTAACCTTCATCAATACAATAGCTTCAGCCACGCGCCGGGGTTCATCCGTATCATATTCAGTAGGGCGTCCGGTTGCTACGGCACAAAACGTGCAGCTTCTTGTACAAACATTGCCCAGAATCATAAATGTAGCGGTGCCTGCTCCCCAGCATTCACCCATATTTGGGCAGTTACCACTCTCGCAAATGGTATGGAGCTTATGTTCGTCTACTAACTTACGAACTTTGGCATATTCGGGGCCGATCGGCAGTTTTACACGCAGCCAATCAGGACGCTTTTTTCGTTGTTGTTCAGAGGGTATTACGGGTAGTTCGATCATGTCTCCTCAATCCTTTCCAGCAAAATTCGTTTTCTGGGCGTAAAGTTCAGCAAAAAAGGAGGAAAGGGAAGAAGGAGGAGCGGGATAAAGGATTTTTCGCACCCTATTCTTCCCGTTCCTCCTTCCTCCCTTTCCTCCTTTTTTATTTCTTACTGCCAAAAAACAACGTAAGATAGGCCGATGTGAAGAAGCTACGATTTCCATCTTCCCGATTACCGGTCTGGCTTTGGTTGGGAATAATCACAATTTTATTGGGAAATGCTTCTGCTAAGAAACCGATTTCAACGCCGGTTGTATTGGCTCTGAAAGCACTTAGTTCAAAACTTAAAGCCGCTTTCACATGCAGGCCAATCGTAAGTTTCGACTGATCCAGGCCCTGAAAGAAACCCCCAGCGCCGGTAATTACCTCACCCGTTGGTGTAGTAGATCCATTCACTTGCGAAGCTGGCACGGTTCGGGAGGAGTTACCGGAAGTTACTTCCACATAGTACGGCTTAATAATACCTATTGATGGTCCGCCAGCTAAAATTCCGCTTACTGCAATACCTTCATCACTACTCCGCTGAAACAGTTTTACTTCCCGGCCATATTGAGGGCGCAAAACAAACAAATAATTTTCTTTTCCATCAATATAGCGCGAGCCAATCGAATTGATGGATGACTGTATCTCTTTCGGATGCTTTACGTTAACAAGTTCAACGCTTATATAGCGATATTGAGACATACCCAACAGTTTGCTCGATAGTATCTTTGACTGCCGAAACGAAAAGCCCCCAATTATACCAGAATTCGTGTTGGTTGTCAGGCCAAACGTCGTTATAGTTGGGTAATTATCGTCTTCGGTGTCCGTATTTTGCGCTTTAGAAACCTGACCTGACAAGAGCAGGCCACTTAGCGCAAGTCCAAATAAGTTGTATAGTGTTCGCATTTCCGTAAAATCCTGAATTAAAGCTACTCATTATTATTATTATTCACAAAACCCCGACGCCACAATTAGGGTAACTACATCATTCTTTATATGTTTAATTAGAAAAGGTGAGTTGGCAAGTCGAATAAGTCAGTAAGTGCTGACGCCAGTTTTTTCCTTACTAACTTGCCGACCGCACGGGCAACCCCGTTATTTAACTCGTTAACTTTCAACTTTTCATGGCAACCATTCACATTGATTACCTCGGTGGACTACGTACCGATTGTGAACACCTTCAATCGGGTACCCACATAAATACCGATGCCCCTACGGATAACCAAGGCCTTGGCGAAGCATTCTCTCCTACCGATCTGGTTGCCAATGCCCTTGGCTCCTGCATCATTACAACGATGGCTATTTTTGCCCGACGCGAAGGTATTGACCTACAAAGTAGCGAACTCGACGTTACGAAAGTGATGACCAGCCAGCCTCCCCGGCGCATTGCTCGTATAGAAATTAGTCTGATTCTCCGCGCCAATCGGGAAGGAAATTCATTTCTACCCGACGATGAAACTCGCGCCCGATTGGAGAAAATTGCACACACCTGCCCGGTAGCCATTAGCCTCCACCCTGATGTTGAGCAGGCCGTAAGTATTCGGTGGGAATAGGGAACTGATATAGGATGTATGGTATATGATGTAACTGACGCAGGAGAAGTACATCCTATATCATACATCACAAGGCAAGATTCCTTTAATTTAACTTATTTCTTTTTCGTTTCTGCCGCCAGTATTTAATATCGGCGGTCAGATTTTCGAGGAAAAATGAGGGGCCGACCGATATATAAAACCCACTATAGTTGATTTGGCTGTCGGGAATATCCTTTTTTAGAATAAAACGATACCCAGTCAACATATTCAAACCAAACCAGTGTAAAGGCCGTAGCCAGCGTACAGTTGGGAACTGATAAGCAGCAGAAACACCAACGCCAAGTGGCAAAAAAACACCCCTTGCGACTTCATGCTTGTTTGATTGGCCCTCGTCTCGTTCATAACGTGAGTGCCCATACCCCAATTCTATCGGCATACTCACTTCAAAAGCTTTCCGGCGCAATAGGTAACGCTCGTAGTACACGGTAGCTATACGTAAATGACGGGTTACAGATTCTGATGTATTGGGCAGCAAACCGGGTTCGTCGAGATGCTGATTAATAAAATAAAATCCGGCTCCTGCCTTAAAACTAGCCAAACGCCCACCTCGCAGGTTAGGCCGCTCATGCTGGCTAGGGAATAAAAAACCAGCTCTTACCCCATACACACTGACCGGCACTCGTCGATCATTATCATTTCGGGTATCACCAAAGAAGAAGAATCGTTGATCTGTTGAGGCAGTAAACGTAAGGGATTTTGGGCTGCTACTACTTGCAGTATCCGAATGAAGAGTTTTCCTGGTTTTTGCCTCGATAGAGGCTTCGGGCTGCGCCCAGGCTATTGTACCCGTATAAAACCAAAGAATAAAAGGTAAACTTAAAATCCATCGTAATCGCATAGTTTTCACACCGTTGATAAACTAATAACGATGGATCGGGCTAATGGTTCTACTGGATTTATGATCGGCTACTATATCACCAATTCACGAGCCAAAACCCGCTTTCAATTTGCCAATGATTTCCAGATGAATCGTTGGGTAAGCGTCTTCCAAACGGCTCTATACCATATCTTATAATAACTCTACGTTTTTTATGGGCTATTTAGTTTGTCCTCAAACTCTATATATTTCACGGCCTACCTCAGTCTACTATTGGATAAATACAAAAAAAACCAATCAGCTTAGTTCATAATTGACCCTACAGGGATTGACGAGTTATTGCAAATTTCTTCCGTATCGACAAAAAAATCTTACCGTTTTACAATCCGGGAACGTTCCCGGTAACGCTTGCATAAATAAAATGAGATAAAATGTTCTTTATGTCTGTTTTTTTTCAGAACATCATACTAGAATTTTTCCAAAGAATAATAGTACATAATAAAGCTTCATAAAGAAATAATCCACAATTACCCTTAGCCCATTAGGTGGTGTATACACCTTCAGCTGATGTTTTTAATAAGTAGAAACCCTTACATCTGACGCTTTGGCCTACACGAAACAGTTATACACCGTGTCCCATAAGCCATACTCTGCTTATACCGTTGAGGAGCTCGCCCTTGATGACCTGTTTGTGCGTTGGGTGCAACATCCTAACGACGATGAGGTAGAGGCTTATTGGCAAAACTGGCTTGCGCAAAACCCAGACTGTTACGAAACGGTCGAAGCGGCCCGTGCACTTATTAAGGAAGCCAGTCAATCAAGGTTACCAGCCTTATCGACCGATGAGATATCTTCCGTATGGGGGCGAATCCGGGAATCGCTCCAGACAATGGAAGACCTCCGCCCACTACAACCAGATGTTCGGGCTGTTATTGGCTGGTGGTATTTCTTTAGGACGGTGGCTGCACTGATGGGTGTTATGCTATTAATTGGCTGGGCACTCTGGATGCAGTATGGCCCAAATCAATGCGTATCGACGATCAGTACTCCATCGAATCAAACACGTTTGATTCGACTGCCAGATAACTCAACTATGACCCTGCAGCCCAATAGCACAGTCCGATATGCACGCCAATGGACTGACGAAACGCCAAGGGCAGTCTGGCTAAAAGGAGAAGCAGATTTTTCAGTTACGCATCGTAATGATACCTCCTCAGCCCGATTGTTTCGGGTCCATATGGCCGACTTTACCATAGAAGCAGTCGGTACTATTTTTCGAGTACGGCAGCATCCGCAGGGAACCTATGTAGCCCTGACCTCCGGAAATGTGAATTTACTTCTGAAAGAACAACAGCCCATTCGGCTACAACCCGGCGACTCGATCGAAGTGGCCGCTGGTTTAGCCAAGACTTTACCTTAACAATTAACTCTTACTTGAACCTACAATGCAGACAACAATTACCCAACCGCCACGGCTTGCGTGGCTTCCTTTGCTTGGCCTAACAGCACTCGCGCTGGTTAGCCAACCGGCGTTCAGCGCGCCACCTACAAACCGACCACTCGTAGAAAACCCGGCGCAGGAACGCACCGTTACGGGCCGGATTCTTTCGGGTGACGACAATAAAGCCTTGCCAGGTGTTAGTGTGGCAGTGAAAGGTACCACGCGTGGAACGACTTCCGACGCCAATGGCGATTACCGCATTGGCGTACCCAACAACCAGTCTGTGCTGGTTTTCTCAGCAGTCGGCTTTGTTAGCCAAGAGGTTAGCGTTGGCAACAAGTCAGCAATCAATCTAACACTCACTACCGACAACCGATCGCTGAACGAGGTTGTCGTTATTGGATATGGTACGCAGAAGAAGAGCCAGACCACAGGCGCTATCTCGTCGATTACACCCAAGCAAATCACCGAACAACCTGTTACCAACATTGGACAGGCTATGCAGGGTCGGGTAGCGGGTGTAGATGTGGCTCAGTCGGGTAGCCGACCCGGCTCTGTACCAACGATTCGGATTCGCGGACGTCGTTCGTTTAACGCTGGTAACGATCCCTTGTATGTAGTCGATGGGATTCCACTAGCAAGAGAATACGAAGACATTAACCCAAATGATGTGGGTTCGATGGAAATCCTGAAGGATGCTACGGCAACGGCCATCTATGGTGCCAGGGGCGCTAATGGAGTCGTGCTGGTTACGACCAAACGAGGCAATGCAAACGGCAAAACGACTATCAGCTACGATAACTATGTAGGTTTTACTGATGCACTTGATAAAGTCAAGCTGTTCAGCGGTTCCGAGTTTGCTGAATTCGTCCGGGAAGCTTACCGGACTACGGGAAACTACAAAGATGCGAATGGTAATCCAGTTCCTACAGGCGTGGCCGATGCGTACGCTGACTCGAAGGTAGCTGTACTCGGTGGCGACCCGAACGTAGCGGCTGGCCTTGCCGCTAATCGGAATACGGATTGGCAGTCGTTGATTCTGAAACAGGGGGTCCAGCAGAACCATTCGATTGGAGTTCAGGGCGGTAACGAAAAAACGCAGTTCTATATTTCGGCAGGTTATTTTCAGGATAAAGGGATCATGCCTGGGCTGGATTTTACCCGCTATTCGCTGCGTGCCAATATTGATCACCAAATTAATAAGGCACTTAAAGTAGGCATTGCCTCGTATATGATGTATAGCCTGCGCAACGGGGAAACACTGAATCCATACAACTTTACGCTTCAGCAAAATCCACTTGGTCGGCCTTACGACGACAATGGAAATCTGATTTTCTCACCTACGAATGACGCCTTACTCACCAATCCGCTTGCCGAGGTTGTACCGGGTGCGCAAATAGAAGAACGAAAAAAATACCGAATTTTCAATAGTGTTTATGCAGAAGTAAGCATTCTTGACGGGCTAAAATACCGGGTTAATTTCGGACCCGACTTTACAATCAACAGGTTTGGCCGCTTCATTGGTGCTCAAACAAATGCCCGGAAAGGGGGCGACCCGCAGGCTTCCAACGCTTCCGCCTTTAATTTCGACTACACGTTGGAGAACGTCGTAACGTACAATAAAAAAATTGGCGATCACAATTTCGGCATTACGGCCCTTCAATCCATTCAGCGCGATAATTCCGAGTTCAATAATATTAACGTGCAGGGTGTTCCAGCCGAAACGCAGTCGTTTTATAATGTAGGCAACGCTAGCTCAGTACTAGGTGTGGGAAGTGGTCTGATTCAGTGGACGATCAACTCCTATATGGGACGTATTAATTACGACTACAAAGACAAATACTTAGTAACGGCCACCCTACGCCGGGATGGATCGAGCCGATTTGGGGAAAATACTAAATATGGTAACTTCCCAGGTATTGCTTTAGGCTGGAATATCAGTAATGAAGATTTCATGAAAGGGAGTTCATGGGTTGATCTGCTGAAACTGCGAGCCAGCCGGGGGTCGGTAGGTAACCAGGGGGTAGCACCTTATCAAACCCAGGGGCTACTAGGTCGTACTGTATACGCATATGGTACTACGCCCGCTTACGGCTATCGTCCTGAAACGATCGGTAATCCTGATTTGCGATGGGAGACCTCAACAACCACTAACATTGGTCTCGATTTCAGTCTCTGGCGTGGCCGGCTAACGGGTTCTATCGAACTGTATCAAACCCGCACCACCGATCTACTGCTATCTGACCTGCTACCTACATCAATTGGTTTCAACTCCGTTACCCGAAACATTGGCGAAACCCAGAACAAAGGGGTAGAAGTCAGTTTATCGACAGTGAACGTGAATACGAAAGGCGGCTTTAAGTGGACATCCGATATTGTCTTCTCTAAAAATTCAGAAGCCATTATCTCCCTGTTCAACGGACCTATCGATGATGTGGGTAACAAACGCTTCATTGGTAAACCCCTGACCGAGTTTTACGATTATAAGAAAGCCGGTATCTGGCAGACCAACGAAGCTGACGCGGCCAAGTCGTACCAGAGTGCCGTTGGCCAGATTAAAGTGCAGGACACCAACAACGATGGCAAAATTACGGCTGACGACCGCGTGTTCTTAGGTTCCGATATTCCAACCTGGAGTGGAGGTATTACCAACCGATTCAGCTACAAAGGGTTCGACCTGAACTTCTTTATTTATGCCCGGGTTGGCCAAACCATCCTGAGCGGTTTCCACCGGGATAATAACCAACTTGCGGGTCGTTATCAGCAAATTAAGGTGGATTATTGGACGCCCAACAATCCAACGAATGAGTTCCCTCGGCCTAACTCAAGCCAGGAATTCCCGGTCTACAACGCGGCTATTATCTACTTCGACGGTTCGTTTGTGAAGGTGCGAAATATCAACTTTGGCTACACATTCCCGGCAAGTATTACCTCAAAACTTCGCCTACAGTCGTTACGACTATTCACCAGCATTCAGCAACCCTTTATCTTCTCGTCCTACCGGTCAAAGTATAACGGAGTTGACCCTGAAACAAGCGATGGTACGGTTAGTAACGGTGTTACGCCTGCTACCCGGGTAACTACTTTTGGTTTAAACGTCAAATTCTAGGTGCATACGCCATAGGCGATGTGCTTATAAACATACATTGATTCTAAAAACATGAAATCACAATTTTCACATAAATCATTGCGCGTCCTGGCACTTGCCGCTCTCCTACTTAGTGGGCAGGCTTGTAAGGATGTGCTGAAGGAAACGGTCATTTCCAATATCGGGAACGATTACATCAAAACCCCAAAAGGGTTTGAAGATGCCAGCAAAGCCGCTTACTCGTCGCTGAGGAATTTCTACGCATCGGAGCGCGGACTGACTATGACCGAATATGGTACGGATATTTATCAGGCCGGAGCGGATGGAAGTTATAAAGGGTTTCATTTCTACGACACCCAGATGAACAGCTTCGTTGACATTATCCAGCAGGTATGGGAAGAACTGTACAGGGGTATCAATACCTGCAATGCGGTTATTGAGCGTGCCCCGGCCGCTACTGTTTCGGATGCTACCAAAAAACTTCGGGTAGCCGAGATGAAGTTCCTGAGAGCGCACTACTACTTTATTCTGGTGCAACAGTTCGGTGGGGTCGACTTACGATTGACAGAAACGATACTTCCTACGAAAAAAACCAGTCGGGCAACAGAGGCCGACATCTATAAATCCATAACGAGTGACCTGGAATCGGCACTGGCCGATCTGCCTACGGTTAAAGCGTCTTCGCAGGGAGCCAGTGATTATGGGCGAGCTACCAAATCGGCTGCCGAACATTTGCTGGCTCGGGTGTACCTTACCAAAGCCACTTCATCGGCAAAAGCCGCTGATGATTACACGAAAGCCGCAACCTACGCACAGAACGTAATTAGCAACTATAGCCTGAAGCTATTGCCCGATTTTGCGAGTGTGTTTGCTCAGGGAGGTGGAGAAATTAACGACGAGGTTATTTTCTCGGTTCAATATACAACGGACCCGCTCACCAACATAAACACGGCAAATACGAATAACGGCGACGGAAACAAGCTTCACCTATACTTTGGGATGCAGTACGATGTGCAGCCTGGTATGAAACGCGACATTGCCAATGACCGTCCCTTCAAACGGTTACGTCCAACAACCTATCTACTTGAAACCGTTTTCAAAGATCGGGTGAATGACTCCCGCTATAAGAAAACGTTTAAGGATACCTGGCTGTCTAACAACCCTGGCACGAATCTAAATACCTCTTTTGACAACAGTAAGGCTAAGATGACCTTAAAAGCAGGAGATACTGCCATTTACATTCCGGGTGTTGAGTGGACAGTGGCGCAGCGGGCCGCCAAGCCTTACCAGGTTTTAGTACCAAGTGCCTATACGGCAGCGTTATTCCCAACACTGCAAAAGTTCCTCGACCCAACTCGTCCTGATCTAACCTACGAACAGGGTAGCCGCGATTACCTGGCGTTTCGTCTGGCTGAAACCTATCTGATTTTAGCTGAAGCTCAATTCAAGTCAGGTAAAACGACCGAAGCTACTGCTGCCATTAACGCAGTACGTCGCCGAGCTGCCTGGCCAGGCAAAGAATCAGCAATGGAAATAACACCTGCTCAATTAGACATGGAGATGATCATGCAGGAACGTGCGCGTGAACTGGCTGGTGAGCAGATGCGTTGGTTCGATCTAAAACGGTGGGGTAACCTGGTTGAACGGGTTAAGTTATACAACCCCGATGGAGCTGCCAACGTGAAAGAGACCCATAATCTACGCCCCATTCCGCAAACCCAAATTGACCGGACTGAGAACGGTGGCTTTAAGCAAAATGATGGATTCTAAGGCATAGTGAGCGAAAGAGTGAGACCGGCATCGGGTTTCACTCTTTCGCTTTTATTTTTATTATAACTGAGTCTATTCACGCTTATCAATTCCGTACTTAGCGTTCTAATTATTCTGTTTCACCATTAGTAGTCAGGCGAACCGCCCTATACTGATTATCCCTCCCCAAACTATGCAAGAGACTGTAAACCGACGACAGTTTCTCACCACGGCTGGTTTATCAGCTTTGGCACTTACCGCTGCAACGGAACCGTTATTTGCCCGATTCAGTAAACCATCTGGTCTGAAAATCGCCTACTCGGCCATTACCTGGGGCGGGAACGACGCTCAGGCAATTACGGACCTGGCTTCGCTTGGCTATCATGGTATTCAACTCCGGGCCAACGCCTTTGGGCCCTATAAAGCCAAGCCCTCCGAATTGAAAGCGTTGCTCGATCAGAATCACCTAACCCTGGCTATGTTTTCGAGTGGCAATGTAGAGATCGATCCGGCTAAAGAACAGAGTACCATCGATATGCACGTGGCCCACGCGAGTTTTGTGAAAGCCCTCGGTGGCTCAGCCATTCAGTTGACCAACTCGGCCCGACCCAAAGATCGGCTTCCAACAACGGAAGAACTGAAACGACTGGCATTCGTTATGAACGAAATCGGCAAGCAAACGGCCGACCTAGGTGTTCAGGCTACCTATCACAATCACATGCACCAGCTCGGCGAAACGCCCGAAGAGGTAGAGATTATTGTGCAGGCCATGAATCCTAAGTACATGAAATTAGAACTTGACATTGCCCACTATAAACAAGGGGGTGGCCAACCCGAAAAGGCTGTCAAGCAATATAAAGACATTATTTACGCCCTTCACCTGAAAGACACAATGTCGCCCTTGGCCGACAAACCAGGTGATGCTAAAGCGTATAAATTTGTGGAGTTAGGCCGGGGAAATGTAGACGTCCCCGCGGTATTCAAAGCCTTGGACGAGATTAAGTTTAAAGGTTGGGGAATCATTGAATTAGATGGTGTCCCGGAAAAAGATAAGACTCCCATTCAGTGCGCTCAGATCAATAAAGACTATATCACTAAAACGCTTCACGTTCCATTGTGAAAAAAGAATACTGGAAGCTGAGGTCCATTTCCGTTTTTTCACGTACTACTATTATGAAACAACTAATCTTATCTGGCTTTTTAGTCTTAAGCTTAATCGCAGCTAAAGATTCACAAGCGCCTAATACATTAACAGCCCAGGAGAAAAAGGACGGTTGGAAGTTGCTCTTTGATGGCAAGACAACCAAAGGCTGGCGTGGGGCTTACAAAGATAAATTCCCCGAAAAAGGCTGGGACGTTACTGATGGCATGCTAACGATCCAACAATCGAATGGGTCTGAGTCTGAAAGCTTTGGTGATATTGTTACAGATGGCGAATACAGTGATTTCGATCTTGTCTTCGATTTCAAACTTACGGAAGGAGCCAACAGTGGTGTGAAATATTTTGTGGCTGAACAAAGCCCGAAGCCGAAGGGGTCAGCATTTGGCCTGGAATTTCAGGTGCTGGATGATGATAAACACCCCGATGCCAAACTAGGACGTAATGGTAACCGCACGGTTGGTTCGTTGTATGATCTGATTCCGGCAAGTGGCAAAAAAGCCAATCCAATTGGCGAGTGGAACACAGGACGTGTTATTTCGAAAGGCAAACACGTTGAACACTGGCTGAACGGCAAAAAAGTAGTTGAATACGAACGGGGCAGCGAGCAATTCCGGGAATTGGTTGCCATGAGTAAATACAAAGCTCCCGACTATAATGCCAACGGTCGTTTCGGCGAAGCTCCTAAAGGCCATATCCTGCTTCAGGATCATGGTAATCGGGTATACTTCCGAAATATGAAGATCAAAACACTTTAAGCCTTAGGCCCTATAGCGAATAGTTTTTCTATCATCGTTTATCGTATCTTTTTAAACAGATTAAATTCTATGGAAAATCGTCGTGATTTTATAAAAAAATCGGCACTAGCTGGACTTGGGATGAGTTTCTCAGCCAGTAGCTACGCCCGAATTCTGGGAGCTAACGACCGGGTTCGGGTTGGTATTATTGGCTTTTCGGACCGCTTCCGACAGTCGCTTGCCCCCGCTTTTGCTGAACATGCGAAAGCCCAGAATTTTGCTTTTGTAGGGGTTTCTGACCTCTGGAATCGTCGTCGCGACGAAGCAGAAGCTTATTTAAAGGGGAAAGGGCTGAACGATAGTACCTTTTTCAAAGCCCGCAACAACGACGAACTCCTCGACCGCAAAGATGTTGACGCCGTTATCATCAGCACCGCCGATTTCCAGCATGCCCTCCACTGTGCCGCAGCCGTTGAATCGGGCCGGGATGTGTATTGCGAAAAGCCATTCGCCGAATCGCTCGACGATGCCCGGAAAGCGGTTAAAGCGGTAGAAGCTTCGAAGAAAATTGTGCAGGTTGGTTCGCAACGACGCTCTGCCCCAAACTACCACTCAGCCAATGAGTTTATCAAATCAGGCAAATTTGGCGACATTACCATGGTTGAAATGACCTGGAACGTCAATCAGCCCGGTCGCTGGCGCCGGCCTAAGTTGGTGTCTGAAATTCGCAAAGAAGATACCGACTGGGATCGCTACCAGATGAACCGGCCTAAAACGGCCTGGGACCCACGTAAATATCTTGAATTCCGCTTGTTCTACCCTTACTCATCGGGCATTCCGGGTCAGTGGATGTCGCACCAGATAGATACAGTCCACTGGTTCAGTGGTTTAGATCACCCACGTAGTGTAGTTGCTAATGGGGGCGTTTACAGTTGGAAAGATGGTCGTGTTAATGCCGACACCTTTACGGCTGTGTTCGATTACGGCCCGGACAACGACAAAACCAAAGGCTTCCAGGTATTGTACTCTTCGCGCATGAACAACGAAGCCGGTGGTGTAAAAGAATACTACTTCTCGAACGGCGGCATGATTAACCTCGACACGAACAAGATTTCGCCCGAGGGAGGTCTGGAAGCAAAATACGCCAAAGACATGAATATGCAGGCGAACCTACTGCCAACAATGTCACTGGGAGAAGCTGCAAAAATGGAAACCTCTGCTAACACAGGTGGTGATCCAATGACCTCTTTACACATGCTGAACTGGATGGAATGCGTTCGCAGCCGCAAAGAGCCCAATGCTCCTGCCCGAGTAGGTTTCAACCACTCTGTTGCCAATATCATGGCGACTATGGCCCTGCATACCGGAAAGCGCGTAACCTGGGATTCGACTAAACAGGATGTGGTAGTGAGTTAAAAAAAGGAGGAAAGGGAAGAAGGGGAGTAGAGGGAGAAAGGGATATCAATCGTTCCTTCCTCCCTCTACTCCCCTTCTTCCCTTTCCTCCCTTATCTATTTTTCAACAGCGCTGCGCCAATCTGGCAACTCAAGCATTTTTTTACGGAACAAAACTCATTATAGAGTTCAATTGCCGCCTGCGAATCGAATGCTGTACGAACACCCAATCCTAGAGTGTCCCAGGTATCGGTCAGGCGGTTTTTTTCGGCAGGCAGTTGCTCTAGTAACTCAATAGCCCGGTCAATATAAGCTGGCTGGCCTCTATGGTGGGCATACGCGGCAAGTAACGGCACAACTGTGTTAATTACAATATTCTCGGCCGAGTTTAGCCCCAACGCCGAAACACTTTTATCGGTTTGTTTTCCAAACCGATAGTGCGATTGCCAGTAGTTAGAAGGTGTTATCTGTAAGGCGTTGAGCAATGTTTCACTATCTCGTGTACCGGCAAATAGTGAAAATAAACTGGCATGATACGTCACCAGACGAGCTAACTGGGCCAATCGTAGAGTTGGGAAATTAGCGGGCCGTAATCGCCCCCATTTCCAGGTATGAGCAGCTACCTGTTTATCAGTAAGTGAATATTTAGATGCGAGAAATCGATATTCGCGTTGAAGCGTTTTAATGTAGTCGTCAGACTCATCCGTATCTAATAATCCGGCTGTACCATACAACATAGCTTCAACTTGTACCAATACATCCCGGTGTTTCAGAATTGCTTTCAAGGGTACAGCCCGACTAAGTTGAGCCATAGGGTCGGCATTGATTTTAAAACCCATGTTCATAGCTAGAAGCCGATAGGCGGTCTCCTCCCAATCGCCACCTGCCTGCTCAACTAGCTGCCGGACCCCTTCTGCTTTCCGTTCCAACCGTTGAAGCATAGCTTTGTCAAGCATTGATGTTATTCGCAAAGGTGCTACGCTACGAAATTGCCCTGCACAGGGAATAGCATCTACTGAATCACTTAATACCTGGTAGCGATCCAGTAATGTCGAATCGATGAGTGGCTGAAGTTCAAGCGTAGGCAGTGGTGTTCCATTAGCCCGATCAACCCGCCGACCGTTGGCCAATCTATCGTCCTGCCAAACAACATGTAGAATGACATTGTCATACGCCCGATCATGCTGATGACGATGCACAAGCCAATCCGATGTTCGGGTATGCATCTCAACCGTACCCACCCACTCTACTTCATTGATCAGTAACCGGGCGTTGGTAAAATCAGGCCCGGCTTCGTGATTCCGAAAACCCGTGTGGAGCACCTGTACGGATTCACCATCGGTTGTAATTAAGTTGTTATTTGTAAAATACTGGTATTGCCAGATAAAATACAGAAAAATTTCGGGCACAGTTTAGTCGATAATTATCAGTTAGTTGATGCCATTAGCAACCCTAAGGCGAGTTGAATATAAACACATTTACTAAAATAATATACCTACTTTCGCCCAATCGTCTAGTTCCTTTGCATAGCAGCTAAATAGGTGGCCATTTCCTTTTGTAAAGCCCTGGCTTCATCTCTTGCTCGATCAGCAAAGTCCACGCCATCGGACGCATATAAAATACTTCTTGACGCGTTTACTAATAAACCACCCGAAGCCGTTAAGCCTCGTCTGGAAACATCTTGAAGACTCCCCCCTTGTGCGCCCACACCGGGCACAAGCAAAAAGTTATCGGGAGCTAATTCTCTGATCCGACTTAGTTCGTCAGCCTGGGTTGCGCCTACAACAAACATAAGTTTATCCGTTCCGGCCCAGGTCTGTGCAGTTTCAATCACAATCTCAAATAGTTCCTGTTCGCCAACTTGTTGTCGCTGGAAATCAGCACTGCCGGTGTTGGATGTCAGCGCTAGAAGAATTACCCATTTACCTTCGTAAGCCAGAAAAGGTAGTACTGAATCATGGCCCATGTAAGGAGCTACCGTAACAGAATCAAACGATAATCCAGCTGCTGCGGGGTCGAAAAAGGTGCGGGCATACAAATCAGAGGTATTCCCAATGTCCCCCCGTTTAGCATCAGCAATAGTGAAGCAATTGGCGGGAATATAGTCAAGGGTTTTCTGCAGGCTTTCCCAACCTCGTGGCCCCTGCGCTTCATAGAAAGCAATATTAGGTTTATAGGCTACGGCGAAGTCGGCAGTAGCGTCGATAATTGCTTTGTTGAATGCAAAGACCGGGTCGGGTTCGGTCAATAGATGTTGGGGAAGTTTACGAGGATCCGTATCTAACCCAACGCATAAATAGGACTGCTTTTGAAAAATCAGATTGCTTAACTCTGAATATGTCATGCTGAAACGGGGATCACAGACTAAAAGATTCCGCTCAAAAGTACGACTTACCGTGTCGGTTTCATAAATTTGCCCATAAGAGACCTTCGTTTAAGAAACACCATCCTATTATGCAAGTTCGGCAAACAGCCATTGATGGCCTAATTGAATTAATTCCACGCGTATTTGAAGACGAGCGTGGACATTTCTTTGAGTCCTACAATAAACCGCTTTTCGTATCGCTGGGCTTGCCAATGGAGTTTGTACAGGACAATCAATCGTTCTCCGTAAAAGGTGTTCTGCGTGGATTGCATATGCAGAACGCACCCTTTGCTCAGGGAAAATTAGTGCGGGTTATCACGGGCCAGGTATTGGACGTAGCCGTTGACTTACGACCGGATTCGCCAACGTTTGGGCAATACGAAACTTTTTTGCTTGACGCCAAGCTAGCCAACATGGCTTATATACCGGAAGGTTTCGCTCACGGATTTGTAGCACTGGAAGACAGTATCTTCAGCTATAAATGCACAAACATTTATAATAAAGCCTCTGAATCTGGCATTATCTGGAATGATCCAGATCTAAATATTAATTGGGGCGTAACGAATCCAATCGTTTCAGAGAAAGATCAGGAACTGAAAACATTACGGGAAGTATTACCAGAGGCTGTAGTATAATGGAAAATGGATAATAAATAATGGACAATGAGCTAGCAGGCCGTTATTCATTATTCATTATCCATTATATTATTTCTCATACATTTCTTCCAGCACCTTCCGTCCTACTTTCCGCGCCGACAATGGATTTTGCCCGGTCACTAAACGTTCATCGACTTCGATGAACGGCAGAAACGGGATCAAGCCTTTACTATAAAGGGCATTTTTCTGCCTCAACGCATCTTCGAGTAAGAACGGAACTTCCTCATCGAGTCGAACGAGTTTTTCTTCCATGTTCGAGAAGCCAGTTACCTGCCGGTTATCAATGAGTAGAGAACCATCAGACAAGGTAACATTGAGTAGTGCACCAACACCGTGGCAAACAGCTGCTACCATACCACCACTTTCATAAATCTGCCGGGTTATACGCTGCACAGCCAGATTGTCAGGAAAATCCCACATAGTGCCGTGTCCGCCAGTAAAATAGAGGATTTGGTAGTTAGAAGCGTCAATTTCATCTAACTTCAATGAGTTATCCAATTTGGAGCGGAATGTTGGATTATGATACCATTTTTCATTGATCGCATCGCGTCGGTCAATACTCTTCTCATCAATGGGAATGGAGCCTCCCACAGGGCTTGCGATATCGTAGGGTAGATTCCGCCCGGCTAATTCATCATAAAAATGGGTAGCCTCGCTAAGCCACAAACCTGTTTTTTGGGACTTAGTAGGATAATCCGTATGGTTCGTGCAGACGATCAGTGCGCGGTAAATAGGATCCATGAGCAAGTAGACAATAGCTGTTTGCGGTAAATAACCGACACTTCAGGACGAAGATAAAGGGTTTATACTAAAACAGCTTACTGCCTCTTACTTACTCTGAACTGCTTGTCAAATCTTCCGCCTTTTAGGTCCCAAGTTTCCAGCTTCGACTAACGTACACGTTTAACTTTTGAAAATATTCTGCGCAAATCCTATAAGCCAGATAAAAATTTTACAAACAAGACCTTATACCAATTAATTATGTTGACGTTTCGTTATATTTGTTGATAAACCGTACTGTGCTAGGTATCATGCAAAACGTTACTTATGAATCTCTCCAGGCAGAGTACGCCTGGATGCTTGTATCTGATCAGCTTCAGCAACGTAATAATGTGTTAGCTAAAAGCATATCACATATGGAGCGTAATCCAAAAGAGTTGCCCATGGCAAGTCGACTGATTATTCTTCGGTATCATCTCAAAATGAGCTTGCGCCAGCTAACACAGACCGCTCGTCAGCAAAAACCTGAATCTCCAAACATCAATCGGTTAGCGGAGCAATGGCAACATATTCATCAACTGTTTTTTTTGCTTCGCCAGATTGACAACGAACTTGGCCGGGCTACTACAGAAAGTCAAACACTACGTTCATGGATGAAATCGCTTGACGGACGTGTGTATCGTTCAGCATTAGTACATTTGAACTAATCAGGTACGATAAACCAATTGGGGGTTAAGTAACAAGTGATAACCACCTGTTACTTAACCCCCAACTGGTTTATCGCTTTTCAGTAAAATTAGCCCTTTACTTCCTGCTCTTTAGTAAGCCAAAGAGCAACCATAGAAGCTACAGCAAAAAATCCTGGTCAGACTAGCCAAATACGGTCTGACCAGTGTAGTTTCCTTCTGGAAATTTTCCTTATCGCTTCCGATTCGATTTAATGTACTGAATCTTCTTTACACTTACCAGAGCACAACCGGGTACACAAGGATTATCAACAGGTGGCACAAATGGATCAACTATCTCAGGAGTAGGCCCATCTGGACTAGTGGCAACCCAGGCAAATTCAACCCAGGCATTAGGCTGGGGCTTATCAGTAACGGGCTCAAACGCTATTTGTCCAATGTCGGCTTCGAGCCAGTAATCGTTTGAGCTTAGATCAATTGTATACGTATGAAATTGCCCATCGTTGATAACTGGAAATTCCATTATTCGATCCCCAGTACCGTATATCGTTATATCGTCACTACGGCGCCATTTAATTCGGAACTTGTCACTTTGCGTGTTAAATGCTGCCCGCAAATAAATCTTCGGATTACTACGGCCTTTCCAAAAAACAAATGGCGATAAAATTCGAGCATTTGTCGCATCATCTAGATGAACATGTAATTTACCGGAAATAGGCCAGCCCGTATCTGTTGCGTGATAGTATAACCAGCCCTTACGCGATGTATCGAACAAATAATTAGGTCCAGGCGGTGAATGCTGTTTATTGTAGACATAGGATCGTATTTCGCTTAAATGTCCTAAGATCAGCTCATAATCCCATTCATGGACTAAATTATGGTCAAACACGACTTTATTCGCAGCTGCGATATAGGAGGCCACAGTACTAGTTTCATCGCCACCCAGATCGGCCCCAAAATAACCTCTTTTCCATTCGTAGTTACCCTTTGCATATAACCCAACTCCGTAACCATTATCGTTCGTCGATGCCATCCAGGGCTCTGTTGGAAATACATCACCAAATATGGTCGTTTGAGGTGGCTGTATCCGTTCTAGTGCAAGAGATCCATTTGTATAGGGGCTACTACCTTTATAAAGCCACATATTGTGATAATCGCCGGTCAAATACATACAAGGAAACTCCTGCTGGCGAGCCTCATACTGAGTTTTATCTGATCGTGACAGAACTACTTTTACGTGCACCTTTACTACATTCCCATCTAATCGAATCCAGTGTTCTATTGTAGCCTCTCCTGGCTCGTTATAAAAAGCAAATTGCTTAGGAATGGTTTTCGTATGCAGTAAATTATCCTGCTTTTCAGCCAATAATACCTGAGCTGAATTAAAGTAGACGTCACCTGCCTGAATGGGGTTCCAGCCGAGACCAACCCAGGCAGGGTTTCCATTTTGTGAATATTCGTATGGACCGCCATAAAGACCTATTTGTATCTGCCGCCCGAGATCAGTACGCCCTCCAATAAGAGGATTACTGACCATATTGCGGGTATTAACCTTTCCCCCCTGGTCATTCTGGAAGGTGAGGTATGTAATAGCACCACCAGCATTTGTATTAATACCTACTTTAATCTGCGAATTCTCAATTGTCATTAATCCATCGGCCCCAACACGAAGCGATGGCTTCGGAAGTGGTAGAGGAGTAGAATTTCGAATTTGAGCAGTTAGCAGTGTTGGCGCCCAAAGTAAGGCAACAAAAAACACACGACTCCAATGCGGGTACTTACTAAAAAAGATGTGGGTCATAAAACCAGTACGATTTGATGTACTAATTTTCATGACCCACAAATAATATGCCAAATGATTTTCTTCTCCTACAAGTTAACGATTTCGAATATTCATTAACTATTTAGATAATCGTACCAAATCAGCATCCGACAAAGTACCTGATTGTATTAATAGTCTATGCCGGAACGTAACAGCCTGATTTGCTGGCAATGTATAATTTAATGCCGGGGCCTTACCACTGCTCATTACAGAGGGTCCTAATGGATTAGCAGCAAACAGACCATAACCTCGGGCATGCCAGTACGTTGGGTAGCCTATATTTTTGGCATGGTCTACTAAAACGACTGATAAGGCTTCCCCGTTAACAGTACCCGTTAATTTCATCCATTGGGCACGCGTCCCCCAGACGGCATCGCCTTCTACGCCTTCGCTACTATGATATAAACCCGTTACACCTGTGTTATTTAATACCGGCACCTTTGTCTGTACCCCTTGCGCGTCAGTGAAGATTTCAGGTTTCGTTGAAGGCTGTTCGAGTTGACGCGCAACTCGCAGAGCAATCATACCTTCCTTATTATCTTTAAAAACGACTTCTTTATCAGCGGCCTTAAGTGTTGTAATTCGTTCAATTGTACGATTGGCAGCACTAGCACCAAATTCATAAGTTGTTGTTTCCTGAAGCATCACTTTGTTATCTTTATCGAGCCAATCGGCTGTAACGACTAGTGTAGCCTTGCCATTCCCGCTCTTCATCGACTTAACACCTGTGTGCACGATTGTACCGAATGGCCCCTTATGCTCGGGTCCAACCTGAATCGAATTATTCCAGAAATCATGACCATTTACATCACCGTAGTTGAACCACATACCCACATGGTGCGGGTGGTCAATTCGTTCGTCGGGCCGAGGGTCGAGTGGCCAGCCTCGTGTGATAAAATTACCTCCAGCCGATAGAATCGGATATAAAACTGGCTTTTTCAGGACGGTTGGGCCTGGATAAATATAAGCCGTGAATGGTTTCCCATCGACGGTAACTGAAACACGCTTCTGCGCTTCATCGTGGGTGAGTTGAATTTTGTTCGATTGAGCCAGGCTTGGTAGTATCGAAATCGAAAATAGGAAGGCAATCAGAAACAGACGCATCAGCTAGTTCGTTAATCCGGATTAGACATTAGATCAGTAAAATAGGCAAAAAAAAATTACCCTGACCTAAAAAAGCCAGGGTAAACAAAATGCTACTGAATAAATAGGGATAAAAGCCAACGCTTCTTAATTGCCCAATAGTATTTTATTCGTTACGTCCTGGTCAATCGTGATATAACCAGGGTAATTCACCTGCTTGCCCAGCAAATCAAGCGTTGGTTTAATCTTGATAGTAAGCTTAGAGGGTTGGGTTCCCGATGCTCCTGATAGGTTCTGTACCAATTGCGTAAACGCATCCCGCGTTTTACTATCCGTGAGCAATTGGTAAGCGTTGGTATTCAACCGAACCGGAACGCGTGTCCGCCCACCACCGGGTTGAACTTCAATGCGCTGATTCAGGAATCCGTTAAACAATTCCTGTCCGGCTAATAAAATCTTATACTCCAGTTGGTTGATACCTGCCACTTTGTTGGTTGGATTGGTAATATCAATATTTAGCCGGGCATCCAACGGTACATTCCGCGTTAGCAAACCAGTCGCCAGCCGGGGGTACTGAGCTGGATTAATATCTTCTACCTTACGCAACTTCCTGACGTCAATTCCTGCCAGGTAAATACTATCAGCAGAGGCAATGGTATAGCGACAATCGCCAAGTGTTTTTGCCTGCGAAATCTGGTTGTTGACACTGCATTGGCTGAACAACAGTGGCAAAGCTGCTACTATTAAAACAAGTGCTTTTTTCATAAGTGATTGTAGTCCTTTTTGTATAAACGTTCGACAGGCAGAAAAGGGTTTGGTTTAATTACTTTTAACGAATACCAATTGAACTCGGTCGGCTTTAGCAATCTTTTTCCGGAAGTCTATCCACTCTGGATAGGCCGTTGCCGGATACCTGCCCCCATGCATGGCAATATGACGAACATACTGGATACGGTCACCATCTGTAGTCAGTTGGGCTGTATAGTTTCCAAATTTCGACGCTATCGTTACGGGATCAATCTTATATTCGGGTGCATAGCCTTTAGGCAGTTGATAAGTAATCGAATCACTGTCCTCAAAATCGTAGTCTACACCTAATTCAAGAGAGGCCTTACGAGGCTGTATTAACGGACTCACCGCCGGTAGTGCCGACAGTAGATTGAGTGGCAGAAACAACCTTGTTCCACTGATCGTAGCTAATTGACGAACCGCCAGGGTTAGATTTTCTGTAACAGCGGGAATAAGGCCAGGGTGTTCATTAAAGGAAAATTTAGTTAACTCAAAGGCCGGAATTGCAATGCGTTTGAGTAACCAGCTACGTTGATCTTCACGATTCAGGCTATGAATTGCATCAGTATAATCGTCCTGCTGAAGACCAGTATAACGGGTTTGAACCTCTGCCGTGGCGTCTCCCTTCTCGGTGAGGTTAACCATAATACGCCGTTGCTGACGATTATCTTTGGCTTCATAGAACGGCGTCTTTATTAGATGTCCGCCTTCGGGTAAAATCAGGAGAGCATGACGATTTCCTGTAAAATCACCCATATAGCCTGCCGGCCCGTACCCACTTGTACACTCCAGAAAGAGCGTATCCCGCTTATCGGGCACACACAGAATAATGTGATTAAACTGAAAACTGGGAAAATCAGCCAATAGATCTGACTCATCATCACCGGCTCTTACTAACAGTGGGTGGGCTACAACGCCAGCAGCTTTTAGTAAAGCCTGGGTATAATTAGTGAGTGCTTTGCAATCGCCATACTTACTGGCGGCTACTTTATCCGCTTCGATAGTCTGCCATCCACCAATTCCCAACTGAACGCTGACATAGCGGGTATGATCCTGCAAGAATTGATAGATCTTCCGTACTTTCCCACTGGTAGTAGTCTCCGTTTTTGTTAATTCGAGTATGCGTTGGCGTAACTCATCAGGAATACGATCGCGACCACTATTCAGCGTATAATAAAACTTCCCGATATCTCGCCAGCTTGTCACTTTTCCTTTGTAGCCCTGAACATCGAAATCAGTAGGCGCAGCATAAACCATAGGTATCTGCTCACGGGCTGGTGGCGACAGGGGTTCAAATTCCAGTGCTGGACGGTTGGCGAGTTTCCATACATAGGTTTTCCCTCCATCGGGTGTAGCTATAGCTGTTCCAGGTACGGGCAAATTCATTTCCTTGTAGCGCAATGACAGCCCTACTGGCATATTGACTGTAAACGTAGCTTGCTGAAGGGCCAGGTGCTCCTTGTTCTGGGGCATCCAGGTTGGGTAAAACATTAGATTTCGCTCCGTTGTCTCCACCAGAAACTCTACGGTATATGGATAAGTTGGCTGCTTGGGAAAGCTCGCCGATTTTACTCGTTGATCATCAAAAAGATTATAGTCGGTGTACGTACTATAGTCCTCAACATCTGCTTTCTTAAGTTTTTTGATCAGCTTTCCGTCTGCATCATAGAGCGCCCCTTCCAGGTCGTTTATTTTCGATAATTTATCGTACCCAACCACCATCGACGCAAAATCATCCCCCTGTTTATCCAGCACTGTTATAACGCTATGTACGCGTTGCGAGGCCTCACCTGCCGACTTCACAGTGAATACCATGTCATGCTGACGAACCACCGCATGCGCATTTTCTTTCAATCCATCGGGTACAGATGTAGCTTTATAATCGGTCTGTGCCCAGGCCAGATGGCTCATTAGCAGAGCCAGGAATAACAAATTTTTCATGATTATTTCGAATCGGCCACTGCTTCCCGTTTGAGTACAATTTGTTCGGCATGTTTGGCCACGATCCGGCTAAACAGTTCCCGTAATGAGCCATACTCCTCGGCAAAATACATCGGCTTACGGAGGGAAATGCGGCTGATAATCTGAATCTGATTTTCGCTGACAACGCCTACCTGATACATAAATCGTCCTCCATTTTCGGGCAGAACCATTGACACGGGCTTCGGTAGCTCTTCTACTTTAAAGTTTTTAGGTAAGGTGTACGTAGCCGAGAAGGTCTCCTCAATAGGTATTCCAAAATCGACAGGATAGAGTCGATCCGTTTCCTTAAACGGGTTAACGGTATGGGCTTCGGTTAGCATGGGGTGAAAATAATACCGGTCACCTGCCCGCCCGCAGGCCTCTGGAATGGTAATCGTATAATCCGTATTGAAAGCACTACTTTTTTCATCTGCTCCCGAAAAGTCAACTTTGTCGATTTGCCAGGCCGGGCGCTTTTTCTGAATACTTTCCAGGTATTTGGCCTTCCCATCCGTGGCAAATTGCTTCCGGGCACTCCAGGCGCTATAACCTCCATGAGAATGCGCGAGTTTGCCAGAGACTTCCCCGTCTTCCGTGAGCGTAAATGTTCCCATATGAACCTCAACGTCGCGTTCATATGGATTCAGCGAGACAAAACGAGATTTGGTTGGATGAACAAGCCGCCCTTTTCCATTCAGGCAATGGAGTGGCAACATGCCCACAGGCAGAAATGCATCGGTAGCATCTAATAATAAATCCTTACCTCCCACCGAAACCTGCGCAACGACGTAGTTGAATTTTTTAATTAAGGGGTATAACTCATTGATTCGACCATGTGAGCGAGTGCTTAAAATAACCGGATTGGCGTCAATATCCATCTCCCGAAGCAAGGCTATCAACATCAGGTTAATATCAGCCGCGTTCCCTTTTTTATTCTCAAGTACCTTTTTTATTCCAGTCGACGACCAGATGCCAGCATCATCGTTCCATTTGATGGTTTGTCGAATATAGTCGTATGCTGCTTTTACCCGGCCCAACGTATCAGCCTGTGAAGCGAGCAATGATTTAGCCGTTTCGCGCAGGAAACCAGTCCGTTTAATTTGACCGCCAAAATCAATATCGGTAAGCAAGGTTTTATCCAGCGTTTCCCAACTGACGGCAATATCCTTACGAACAATGCCCGTCGAACCCGGAATCTGGTAACTGGCCAGTTCAAATTCAATCTTGGCCATATAGTCGTCGTCGGTAGTTATGTAAGCTTCATCCCGAAAAGCCGGAATGTCTTTCATGGCAAATCGATAAGCGGATGCCGTTACATCTGGCTGACCGGAAAACAGACCCACTGTAGTCGATTTGCGATCATTGACAAGCATGGCTAAGTAGCCGCTCATCAGCATCTTATAATAGAAATAATCGGGAATTGTAATCCGGTACTCGCTCCAGCGAACGGGTATGTCCTGTTGAAATCGCCAGGTGCGCGGATTATACGTAACACCAAATGGAGTTCGAACAGTGTATTTATACTCGATAATTGATCCTTCCCGAACGTTGGGCAGTGTATATTTCTCGACCCAAAACTGATCCGATGCTTTTTCGGTAAAATGGCCTTCCTTTTTCAACTGGCTGATCGACACATCGCCATTGGTAAGATTGTAGGTGTAGCCCTCAAAGTCAGACACAAGCTCGTGCTGGCCCATTGTGCCCCGGCGAGTTATCTGCTGAATGGTAGCCCGGTCATAAGCCGATTTTTTTCGGATTTTTAACCGGACATGATAGGTCGTATTTAACCATATGTCATTGTCGCTTTTATCGAACCAAACCTCACCATAATCATATAACACAACCGCTTCGGCTGTGGAGTCGGTAGGAGAATCAACAAAATGATCGGAATTGACTATGCCGAATTTAATAGTAGGTGCTGGATTAGCTGATTTCTGAGAAAATCCTACAGTAATTCCAAGCAGGATACAAACCGTCAGCAGCAAAACGCGCTGACCAACTATGGAAGCGAACATGAACGGTGGGGAAAATTAGACCACTAATTAGCCCGCCAATATAGCGGTTTAGTGACATAAGGCAATACGTGACTTTAGGTAAAGATGACTAAGCTGATTTTACTCCCAGGAAAACTTCAGCAGCGATACGCCCTGACGAGGAAGTTCCATCGGTAGATTCACGATACCCTCTTTCACGTTAATCCATTCGGGTGAGGTCAGCAATTGAAGCTGACCTGCTTTCTCCAGTTCGGCAATTTGCTCGGGCGTTGGACTTTTGGGCGAGCCCATCTTTTTCCAGGCTTCGTAGGAGTTACTAAACTGCTTATCGATGCGGTAATGCTGAAGCAGGACTTTCTGCCCAGGAACACCTTTCACCTGAATGGTTACTGGGGCATCGGGTGCAGGCAGATTATCATCGTGGTAATTCCAGACCATCACCGCAGCCGTTTTAGCATCTTTTGTGGCAAAGGCATTGATGTCGTCTTCGGCCCGCACACTCTGGTCCCGAATACGGGCGTAATCATAGGCGAGGCCGCCTTTCACCCCCACCCGATTGCCCTGCATCATACCGAACATACGGAACACATTTAGCACGGGCTTATCGACGCCATTGGTTGCCAGATCGCGAAAACCCCTAAACCAGGCCTGGTCTTCAAACTCAAACGCCCAGGTTACGGCTCCTTCCAGATTTACACCCCGAGCCTGAGCCAGATCGTATTTACGGGCAAAGGAAGCCGCCGTGTAACTTGAGTACATAGTGCCATTGCGATAGGCATTCTGCGGATGTAAATCCTCCGAACAGGCCGCACAGCCTTCAGGATCGGACTCTCCGATAATAATGGGTAGATGTTTCAGGGTTGGATAGGACGCCACGATTTCAAAGCCTTTGTCAATATCGCGAAGCTGCGTACCCATATTCATTTGCACTGCTCCACTCACCAGTTTAGGCGCACCTTTGGCATGAAACGTAATGAAATCAATGGGGGTACCTGTTTTCCCTGTCACATAGTTCTTGCCGCTAACCACGTGATCCATAAAGGCTTTAAAAAATTTGGCCGATACATCCCAGTTAGGGCCCGTCACCTCGGGGCCACCCACTTTAGCCGTCGGCAGTGCCCGTTTCACCGCATCGGCGGTGTAATCATATAGCTTAATGTATTCGTCGGTGGTGCCTTTCCAGTAGCTAATGTTGGGTTCATTCCACAACTCCCAGTACCAGCTTTCTACCTCCTTTTGGCCGTACCGACTAACCGAATGTTTTACCCACTGATAAACCAGTTCGCTCCATTTTGTATAGTCTTTTGGCGGATAGGCCCAACCGGTGTAAATATCGTTGTAGTTATCGCCGGGTTTCCAGTTGTGCCGGTAGGGTTGCGGATGCGTTGAGAGCGCTTCGGGCATAAAACCGATCTGGGCAATGGGCTTCATACCCCGCTCTATATATGTATCAAAAATTTTATCGACGATCGTCCAGTCGTAGATTGGATTCCCTTTTTTATCTTCAGTATAGGCATTGGTCGACCCCCATTTCAGAGCCGCTTTTCCATCGCCGGTAACCAGCAGACTATGTGCCCGCACGTTTACAGGTACCTTGCTCAACTGCGAGATTTCGGTCAGCAATTTCTTACCATCTTTCATGTAGGTATAGTTCGGCTCATCGTAGCCAAACCACGCCCAGATGGGTTTGATCGGCCCTTTATCAGCGCCTAAATCAACCTCTATCCTGACAGGCTGCGGTTTAACCTGCGCCAGACCAGTATTGATTACCCAAAAGCTGAGCAATGTGGACAGTATACGTACAAGTTGTTTTTGCTGCTTCATAAAAGTAGGTACTCAATAAAGGAATTGTTATTTCTGATAAACCCGCACATAGTCGACTTCAAACCGACGGGGAAATGAAGTTGCCGATGGGTCGCCCCCATTGTCCCCGCCAATAGCCAGATTGACTAGTACATAATGCGGCTGACGAAACGGATTACTACCCGTTCCATCTTTATTAATGGTATCGGTTAATAAAACTGCATTTAATAGCTCATCATCAACATAAAGTCGAATCGCAGTTTCGTCCCAATCCATGCGCCATACGTGGAATTTCTTCGACCAATCGGGATCGTTGAAAGAGGCCATCGGTTTTTTAGTACTCCGCCATTCAGCCGTGTATCGTTTACCGGTTGCCCAGGCAACATTAGCCAGCAGCATGTTCCGATAATACTCCATAATATCGATTTCACCGTTAGCTGGCCATTCGCCTTTCACGCCCAATGTCCAGAAAGCGGGCCATAAACCGGGACTGGTATCAATACGTCCCCGCATTTCAAACCGGCCATACTGCCAACTATGCAACCCATTCGTATGCAAACTGGAAGCCGTATACTTAATGGTAGGCCGGTTGGTCTGCCAGTTTGTGCTATTGGCCTGATACGTTGGATTCGCCTTTTGTTCCCGACGCGCTTCAATAATGAGCAAGCCATTTTCGCAGCGGGCATTATCAGGCTGATACCACTGGAGTTCATGATTCCGGGCAAAGCCCGTTTCAAATTTCCAGTTCTTCGGATTCGGCGGACCAGCTACCTCAAACTCATCGGCCCAGACTAACTTCCACCCATCATCTGCCCTAGCTGATGAGCTGACAGGTTGGCTAAAGCTGGTAGAACTGACTACTACCAGAAAAGTGAAAAGAAGAGATAATCGGCTCATAAGTACCTGACTAGTTTTAAACACAGAGTCACAGAGAGCACAGAGTTAATGTAAAACTCTGTGCTCTCTGTGACTCTGTGTTTATATCATTACGCATTCACCCGTTTTCCATCCACCAGTCGCCAGATGTGAAGCGGATTAGCTGCTTTCAGTTCGTCGGGCAACAACGCGTCGGGGAAATTTTGATAGCAAACGGGGCGGGCAAAACGTAGAATCGCGTTGGTACCAACAGATGTTGAGCGCGAATCGGTCGTGGCAGGGTATGGACCGCCATGTTGCATAGCATGACTAACTTCTACGCCGGTCGGGAAGCCATTAATTAACAACCGACCTACTTTCTGTTCCAGAATTTCGAGCAGATCGGCGTATTCCAGTAGTTCAGCATCAGTGCCCCAAACCGTGGCAGTTAAGTGTCCTTCCAGTCCACGCGCTACGGCCAGTAGTTGCTCTCGGCCACCCGCTTCGACTAATACGCTACTCGGGCCAAATACTTCTTCGGCAAGTACCGGATTAGCCAGAAGCGCTTCGGCAGATGTTTTCAAAAGTGTAGGCGTGCCATTAGCAAAACTGTCGGCCGCCGTAGCCTGTCCAAGCACATCTACACCTTCGGCAGCTGTCAATTTATCAATCCCGGCTGTAAAGGCTCGCTGAATACCCTGTGTGAGCATGGTAGCTGGCTGACTATTCGTTATGCCCTGAGCCGCAGCTTGCATAAACGTGTCGGCGTCAGATGATTGTTGGACCACGGCCATACCTGGATTTGTACAGAATTGCCCAACACCCAGCGTAATTGAGCCGACAAAACTTTGTGCCAGCGCACTCCCTTTTTCCTTAAGGAGCTGAGGTAAAAAGAAAACGGGATTGGTGCTTCCCATTTCGGCATAAACCGGAATCGGTTCCGGGCGACGGGCGGCCGCATCGAACAACGCTTTTCCCCCTCGCCACGACCCTGTAAATCCAACCGCTTTGATAGCCGGATGCTCAACAATGGCCATACCGACAGCCGTCGTTCGACCTTGAACCAACGAAAATGTCCCGGCAGGCAAACCGCAAGCCTTAACAGCCCGACTGATAGCATCCCCCACCAATTGCGATGTGCCGGGGTGTGCCGGATGTCCTTTTACGACAACTGGGCAACCAGCAGCCAGCGCAGAAGCGGTATCGCCACCCGCCACGGAAAAAGCCAGCGGAAAGTTACTAGCGCCAAACACACCTACTGGTCCCAATGGACGCAGCATCTGCCGCAAATCAGGGCGGGGCAAGGGCTGGCGATCAGGCAGGGCGGTGTCGATGCGCGCATCGACCCAGGAACCTTCTCGTAAATAATCGGCAAACAAACGCAGTTGACCAGTCGTACGGCCACGTTCGCCTGTCAGGCGAGCCAATGGTAAGCCCGATTCGGCTTGTGCACGCGTCAATAATTCATCGCCTAAGGCTTCGATTTCGGTAGCGATTTGTTCCAGGAAACGAGCTTTCTCGGCACCTGATTTTTTGCGATATTCAGAAAATGCTTCGGCTGCCCGCTCACAGGCCTGGGCAACTTCGCTAACCGTAGCTTCTTGAAATAGGCCCGGCAATGGCTGTCCGGTAGCTGGGTTAATGCCCTGAAATGAATCGGCAACAGGATTTGCAAGGGAGTTTGTCATAACGACAGGCAGGAGATTGTTATAAATAGATTGGGCAACAGTAGCCCGTTTTTGAGGAACACCTTATCGGGCGAAACGTTCCGGTTTAAAAGCAGCAACGTCCATGCTTCTAACCGAATCGTCCATAAGTTCACTAACTAGTTTGCCGGTAGCTGGTCCCAGGCTTAGTCCCATCATGCCGTGCCCTGTAGCCAACACGACGTTATTGTAGCGTTCGGTAGGGCCAATGTAGGGCAACCCGTCAGGCGAACAGGGGCGCAATCCCCGCCAAACCGTTTCCACGGCAGGCATCTCGACCGGCATATCTGGATAATAGTTGTTTATCGACTGTACAATACCCCGCACTCGATTCATGTTCACGGTCATATCGGTACCAGCTACTTCGAGTGTTCCCGCAAAGCGAAGATCCGCTCCCATCGGCGTGGCCGTAGCGCGGGCTTCGAGCATGATGGCGGGTACACGAATGTTGTTAGCTACGCTCCTAAGCATAAAGCTATAGCCTTTACCACCCTGCAAGGATAGACTCAAATCCAGTTGCTTTGCAAGAACAGGCGACCAGGCACCACCCGCTATAACAACCGCATCAACGGGATAATCACCCTGCGCAGTCTGCACCGATTTAATCGTTGAACCCGTTTTGCCGAATCCTGTAACGGTATGATTTTCCAGAATGGTAACCCCCTCCCGACGCAGATAGGCAACCAGCGACTTGATCAATTCATTTGGATTCAGGTGCGCATCGCCGGGATAAAAAATACCACCGCGAACGTCAACCCGCGTGTCGGGTTCCAAGTCCTGCACTTGCTGGCCATTGAGTACCTGCGCTTCGATGCCCGCGTGGTTAGCCACCTCGGCTTCTTCGGCCATTTCGTGTTCGGCAGATGCGGTTTTGTAGAGCATCAGTAGTCCCCGCTCCTGCCACTCAAAAGTTAAATCGCTGTTACTGGCCAACTCCTGATACAACGTTTTACTGAGCAGACTAAGATCGCGCAGCACCGGAATGGAACGCTCAACGTGCTCGGGTGTCGAATGGCGGTAGAAAAGCCAGCCCCAACGCAGTAAATCGGCGTTTAGTCTCGGTTTTACATAAAACGGGCTGGTCGATTTCAGCATCCAGCGCATGCCTTTAGCCATCATACCCGGTTGCGCCAGCGGGATAATATGACTGGGTACAATCATACCCGCATTACCGAACGAACAGCCATCGGCAATAGGTCCCTGATCGAACAGCGTTACGCGGTGCCCCGCTTTGTGCAGGTAATACGCCGAACAAAGTCCAACAATACCCCCGCCCACAATACCAACGTGTGACATTTTAAAAGAGTGAAAGTGCGAAAGAGTGAATTGCGCGAAAAGCTGGTATCAGCAAAGCCGCTCATTCACCATTCAGGCGGCCCAGTCTTTCACTCATTCACTCTTTCGCTCATTAAATTACCTGAAACCCAAACACGTATGGGTCGTCTTCGTCGAGAATGATGTGATTGTAGCCGTGAATCCGGGCCCAACCTTCGATACTTGGCACAATAGCCGGATTACCAGCTAATTCGGTTTCTGCTTCGATACGCCCGTTGAAAATGGAGCCGATGATACTCTCATGAACAAACGTGTCACCCGGTTTGAGTCGCCCCTGCGCGTACCACTGCGCCATCCGGGCCGAGGTGCCCGTTCCACAGGGTGAGCGGTCAATGGCTTTATCGCCGTAGAAAACAGCATTTCGGGCGGTAGAGGTTTCTTGCAGTGGCTTTCCTGTCCAGAGAATATGACTCAGGCCGTTAATGGTCGGGTTTTCGGGATGGACGAAGGTATATTGCTCGTTCATCCGCTCACGCATCACCCGCGCCCAGCCAATAAGCTGCTCCGCTTTATAGTGCTCCAGGCCGGGGAAATTGGGTTGCGGATCAACAATGGCGTAGAAATTACCACCGTAGGCAACATCGACCGTGAGCGTTCCCAAGTCAGGGCATTCGACCGTCAATTTCTCGGCTGCCAGGTACGATTTAATATTCGTAATCTTCACCGACGTTACCTTCCTTCCCTCCTGCTGGTATTCGGCCCGAACCAATCCGGCGGGCACTTCGAGGTTGAGGACGCCCGGTGTTTGGGGCCTAATCAGATTCTGCTCAATGGCGACCGTTACCGTACCAATCGTGCCATGACCGCACATGGGCAAACACCCAGAAGTCTCGATAAATAGCACACCCGCATCATTAGCGGGATCGGTAGGCGGATACAGAATACTCCCCGACATCATGTCGTGCCCCCGCGGTTCGAACATAAGTCCTTTCCGAATCCAGTCGTAGTCACGCAGGAAATGCTGGCGTTTTTCACTCATAGTCCCGCCCTGCAAAAACGGAATACTCCCCCCCGTAACAACCCGCACCGGGTTGCCGCAGGTATGCGCATCAATGCAAAAAAAATGAAACTCGGACATTTATTTAATGAATAATGGTTAATGAACAATGAATAATGGATAATGCCTAGTCTCACTCGGGGTGTCACATTATCCATTGTTCATTATACATTAACAACCGGTCGCTTTGCTAAAGCCGTTTGAATAACGTCCAGTACCTGTTCCCGTTCCGCACCGATTAGCGGCAGGCGGGGTGCTCGCACATATTCGGAACCAATGCCAGTTGCTGTAGCGGCCAGTTTGATGTATTGAACTAATTTCGGGTGAATATCCAGTTCGAGCAGGGGCATGAACCAGCGGTAGATTTCCAGCGCTTCGGCTACCTGACCCGCTTTAGCCAATTCATAAATCGCAACGGTTTCCTGTGGAAATGCGTCAACCAGACCGCCAACCCAGCCATCGCACCCTAGTAGCAATGCTTCCAGGGCCAACGTATCGACACCACCCAGCAGTTTATAGCGGTCGCCAAAGGCATTTCGCATACGGGTTACATTGGTCAGATCACGCGTTGATTCTTTTACGGCCTGAATATTGGGCAGTTCGGCTAGTTCATGAAACATGGCTACGGTAGTCATGATCTTGTAATCGTACGGATTATTATAGATCATGATTGGCAATGATGTTTCCTGAGCCACCGATTTAAAGTACGTAACCGTTTCGCGGGCATCGGCAGGGTAACGCATCGGAGGCAGCAGCATGAGCCCATCAGCGCCATTGGCTTCTGCTTCCTGAGCGCGCGCAATGGCCTGTTTAGTAGCCTGTTCAGCAATATTGATCAGAACGGGCACTTTTCCATCGCTAACCGCCAGCCCCGATTTCAGAAGTTCGATTTTCTCATCGTTCAGCAGCGTACTGGCTTCGCCAAGCGAGCCCCCAATGATAAATCCGTGTACCCCGGCATCGAGCTGAGCCTGGAGATTTTTCTCAAAAAGTGGCAGATCGAGCTGATCATCAGCCGTAAATGGAGTCAGTAGCGCGGGATAAACACCTTCCCAGTTTACAGAAACGTTCATGGGGTATAGTTGGTTGATTAAATTGAGTCGGTCAAAGTTCGTTAGTTCACTAAAAATAATAGCACTGGTAATTAGTATATTGTGGTACTATTTTCACCTTTTCTATCTTTGTCATACGACACTTTTACTGTTTTCATGAATAAGCTAACCGCTGATGACCTGATTTACGGGTACATAAACGGGATTTTCCCAATGGCCGATGCCGACGGTACGCTTTATTGGTACGCCCCCGATCCGCGCGCCATTATTCCCATTCATAGTTATAAACCTGCCAAATCTCTTCGCCCGATTCTGAACCGCAATCAGTTCGAGATTCGTATAAATACCGCCTTTCCTGAGGTCATGCGTGCCTGTTCGAAACCCCGTTCTGAAGACGATAGTGTCTGGATTTCCGACGAAATTATTGCGGCTTATACCGAATTACATCATATGGGGCTGGCCCATAGTGTTGAAACGTATATAGACAATCGGCTGGTCGGCGGCTTATACGGGGTTGCGCTGGGCTCGGCTTTTTTCGGCGAATCGATGTTTAGCGAGGTTAGCAATTCCTCGAAAGTGGCATTCCACAATTTAATCCTGATTCTCCGCCAGCAGCATTTCTCGCTGCTCGATACGCAGTTCATTAACGATAACGTTCGGCGCTACGGTGCCATCGAAATCCCCAAAGCAGACTACCTCAAGCAACTTAAAACCGCCCTTAAACAAAAAGCCCGATTCACGGGTCTGGTGCCCGAAAAGGTGTAGATAGTGACCGGTTTACAGTTTTCAGTATATGGTTTACGGTTGCTGCAAGTTGAACTTACCCAGCCTACTGAAAACCAAAAACCATATACCTAAAACGGTAAATCCCTATCTTTGCCCGCATGTCTAAGCCAGTTTTAGTACTAAAGTTTGGTACTGCTTCCATTACAAAACCTACCGGCGAACCCAATGAGCCTGTTATGGTCGATATTGCCCGACAGGTAGCCGCCCTGCATCCACACTACCGTATTGTATTGGTGTCGTCGGGGGCAGTGGGTGCCGGGAAAGCCCTGATTCGTGATTATAAAGGTGATATTACCCAGCGTAAAGCGGCTGCGGCTGTAGGTAATTTACTGCTACTCAACCAGTATTCGCGCTTCTTTTCTATTTACGGAATTTCGATTGCCCAAAGCCTTTGCGAACGGCATCATTTTGCCAGCCGCGACCAGTTTCTGCAACTCAAGCAGACCTATGAAGAACTGTGGGAAAATGACCTGATCCCAATTGCCAACGAAAATGATGTGGTGAGCAATCGTGAACTGAAGTTTTCTGATAATGACGAATTGGCCACCCTCATTGCCGTAGGCTTTGGGGCCGAAGCCCTGATGCTATGCACATCGGTCGGTGGCTTATTGGATGCAAATGGGCATATAATTCGACAGGTTGTCGAGTTCGATGAACGCGTATTTGGCGTTGTTCGAACCGATAAATCATCGCTGGGTTTGGGCGGTATGGCCTCTAAGCTAACCTTCGCTAAACTGGCTACCCGTATGGGCATTCGTGTTGTTATTTTCGGCTTAAACGAACCCGACAGTCTTGGCCGGGCTTTACGGGGCGAAACGGGCACCGAGTTCACACCGCACCCAATTACCCTCTCCGCCCGAAATCGGTGGCTGGCCAGTGGTAGTTTAGCCGTAGGACGCGTGCAGATCGATGCGGGTGCCGTGCGTGCGCTGAAACAACGCCGGAGTTTGCTGGCTGTGGGTGTTCGGGCCGTATTGGATGATTTTGCTGCCGGAGAACTGGTCGAAATTCTGGATGAAAAACAGGAAACCATAGCCGTAGCCCGAACGCGGATTTCGTCGGAAACGTTAACGCAACAGCTTAATCAGCAAAATGTTGAGGTCGCCAATGCGAATGATATTGTACTTTTGTAGACCAATGTTTTTAGCCAATTTTGTTCTTAAACGTAATCTGGTATGGTACAGGTAACGAAGCAAGCAGTGCAACAGTGGGTCATGATCGATTATTTGGCTCGAAAACACCGCTTTGAGGAAACAATTACCCGAATGGAGCGGAAATACGGCATGACACTGGACGAGTTCGAAAAACACATCGAAAGTACTGAAAAAGAAGTATTTGAAGAGTGGGATGACAACATCGACTGGTCGGCGGCTGTTGGTATGTTGCCCGATGTGCTTAAAGGCATCGAAGAAATAAAGAAAGGGTCGATTGAAATAATTGAATGAATAGGTATATATCGCTTATAACCAATGCCCTATTTACTCTGAATGAAAATCCAATCGTCAGTAAATACGACGTCCTTGTTCATGAGCATACTGCCGATAAATTTCATTTGAAATTGCGAATAGAATTTACCGACAGGTCGGTTCTTTATACGAATGAATACATAGGAAACCTTGTTCGTAAATACGCTTTTCAATGGCAAACAGGCAACACTAGTTGGCTTGTTCGTTGGGACAACGTACCGCATTTTCCTAAACTTGCCTCCTTTCCACATCACAAACACGATTATCGAAGTGGATCGGAAGTTGTAACCGATAGCTTTGACATTTCGCTGGCAGAAGTATTAGTCTACATTCATGACCAGTTAACGAATTCAAAAATATGACTCCTATTACGCCACTTCTCCAGGCTACTCAGCAAGCTGCAGCAGCCGTTCGGCGGCTTAGCCCTGCTGAAAAAACTGATTTACTCAATCGGCTGGCCGATGTTCTGGCTGCTCACACTGCCGATATCGTGGCCGAGAATCAAAAGGATCTCGACCGTATGTCGACCGCCGACCCCAAATATGATCGGCTCAAACTGACCGAAAGTCGCGTAGCCGACCTTTCCAAAAGTTTGCGCGAAGTGGCCGTATTGCCCGATCCGGCTGGAGAAGTCATTCTGGAGCGTACCATCGAACAGGGATTAAAGCTCAAAAAAATTGCGGTACCGCTGGGCGTTGTTGGTGTTATTTACGAAGCTCGTCCAAACGTAACGGTCGATGTAGCCTCGTTGTGTTTACGTTCGGGAAATGCCTGCGTACTCAAAGGTGGTAAAGAAGCCGATTGCTCGAATCGGTATTTAATTAGCCTGATTCAGGGTGTGTTGATTGAGTTTGGGGTACCGAAAGCTGCCGTAACGCTGCTCCCTCCCGACCGGGCCGTTGTGAATGAATTGCTCACCGCCACACGCTACGTGGACATTATCATCCCTCGTGGTTCAGAGTCGTTGATTCAATTCGTTCGCAAAAACTCACTTGTGCCCACGATTGAAACGGGTGCTGGTGTTTGCCATGCCTATGTAGAGCAAACCGCTGATTTAGACAAAGCTGCCGCCATTGTTGTAAATGCCCGCGTCTCGCGCCCATCGGTCTGTAATTCACTCGACTGCGTGCTGGTTGACGAAACCATCGCCGAGCGCTTTCTACCCATGCTGACCGCCGACTTCAACAAATGGAACGTGGAAGTTTTCGCCGATGAAATTGCTTACGACATTTTCGAGAAAGCGGGCTACACAAACCTGCAACACGCCCAACCCGAGGACTTTGGTCGTGAGTTTCTGGATTACAAATGCGCCGTGAAAGTCGTGGCAAATTTAGACGAAGCCCTTTCTCATATTCAGGCGTACTCATCGCGCCACTCCGAAGCAATTATCTCTCAAAATCAGCCGCTTATCGACCAATTCCTTCGCGAGGTCGATGCCGCTGCGGTGTATGCGAACGCGTCTACCCGATTTACGGATGGCGGTGTCTTTGGCCTAGGTGCCGAAATCGGTATTTCAACCCAGAAACTCCACGCTCGCGGCCCATTCGCACTCGAGAAATTAGTAACCGAGAAGTGGATTGTTGTGGGTGACGGGCAAGTGAGGTGGTAGTTTCCGTTAATACCCATACCAGTCTCCCCACCACTTCTGTAGGCTCCTCCGAATTTCAGCTTCGCGGGCGTTGTGGCCAGGTTCGTAGAGTTTATGACCTTTCAGGTCGTCGGGCAGGAAGTTTTGCTGGGCAAAGTTGCCTTCGTGCGCATGTGAATATTGGTAATCTTTTCCATAGCCAATTTGCTTCATCAATTTGGTTGGTGCGTTACGCAGATGTAAGGGTACGGGCAAATGAGCTGTTTGCTCGGCCAATGCAATGGCCTCATCGATAGCTACATAACTCGCGTTACTTTTAGGCGAGGTTGCCAAGTAAACAGCCACTTGCGAAAGAATAATCCGACCTTCGGGCATACCGATCGCCCGAATTGCCTGCACGGCTTCCGATGCCATAATCATTGCAGTTGGGTTGGCATTGCCGATATCTTCCGATGCCATGATGAGCATGCGTCGGGCAATAAAAATCGGGTCTTCGCCCGCTACAATCATCCGAGCCATCCAATATAAAGCCGCGTTCGGGTCGGAACCACGCAATGATTTGATGAAGGCCGAGATGATATCATAATGCTGCTCGCCTGATTTATCGTATCGGGCAATGTTCTGTTGCGCTACGGTCGTCACGCCTTCATCCGTGATAACTAGCGGGTCAACTGATACGTGGGCAGAAGCAACCAGTTCCAATAGATTCAGCAGTTTACGGCCATCGCCACCCGATAAGCGGAGCAGCGTATCGTATGAGTCAACCGTAATTTTTTTTGATTGCAAAAACGTATCCTGCGCAATGGCCCGATCAACTACCTGGATCAACTCCTCGCGATTGAGCCCTTCCAGAATATACACCTGACAACGCGACAGCAAGGCACTGTTTACTTCGAAGGATGGGTTTTCTGTCGTGGCACCGATCAATGTGATCTGCCCTTTCTCAACGGCTCCCAGCAAAGCATCCTGCTGGCTTTTGTTGAAGCGGTGGATTTCGTCGATAAACACCACCGGCGGGAATATTCCACTTGGGCGGCTCAGCACATCACGAATTTCCTTTACTCCCGAATTGATCGCGCTCAGGGCTATAAATGGTCGTTTGACGGCTTCGGCCAGTAATAAAGCCAGAGTCGTTTTTCCAACACCAGGTGGCCCCCATAAAATCATGGACGGCAGTCGGCCCGATTCTACAGCCCGCCGAAGGGCACCAGTAGGACCAATAAGCTTTCGCTGACCAATAACATCATTGAGTGTGCGGGGACGTACCCGCTCGGGTAAAGGCGTTGAGTCTGTATTCATTCAACGAAGTTACCCCAATGATATAAAAATTGCCAAGTGTGGTCAGGAATTGCTGGTTCTAAAACAAAAACCCGGCAACTAATTTACAGTTACCGGGTTGGAGAATAGGTTAGGAATAGTCAGCGTCAGAGCGACACATTTTCGAGCGTAACATAACGCTTGAGGTTGCTCATAGCACCAAAAATCAAATTGTAAACAGACTGAATGTTAATGTGCATGAGGGCCGAAATCTCTTCATTACTCATGTTCTGAAAATACCGTAAATGAACAGCTTCGCGCTGACGACGGGGTAATTTTTCGAGGGCCTGATGCAGGCAGTCATTCATAAACGAATCTTCCTCGTGGGCAATTAACAGGTTTTCATGGGATGGATCAGCACCCGGAAGCGTATCGCCAACGCGCCGACCATTGATCATGTCGTCCTGACTAACTAATTTCTGTTCGGCGGTCAGGTGTCGAACCAGCTTACGTTTAATTGAAGCCATCAGATAGAACCGTACCGAAGTGGTTGGTCCGATGGTTGTGCGGTGCTTCCAGAGTTCAACGAACAAATCGTGGATGCAATCTTTAATCAACGCCCGGTCGGTGGCAAAATGGGCGCAATAATGGTAAAGGGTTTGAACATAATTTTGATACAGTCGGGCAAACGCATTTTCATCACCACTACGAAACAGATTCCACAGTGTTTCGTCGTCGGGTCCGATTTGAGTACGGGAGCGAGCCATGATAGAGAGGGTAAAGGTTAGGAATAGCCTTGGGGTGTGTAAACTTACCCATAAAAAATAGAATTAAAAAAAGTACTTAAATTTTTTTTTTATGGTCACGCATTTTCCGTTTGCATCGACACAAAAGTGAACCTTTTTCCATCAAACAATCCTTTATCACTTAATTTCAGGTTTGGAATAACCAATAGAGCCATAAAGGATAAGGTCATAAATGGCGCTGCCAGCATACTCCCTAATTCCTGCTTTGCGAACTGATCGAGTAATGTATATTGTGTAGCTACATCATACCCATCGGTATCGGTCATTAGGCCTGCCACCGGCAACGGGAGTAGTAGGGGGCCAGGGGCAGGGGGCAGGGGGGTGTGAGGAGAGGAAAGCCCATGCCCCATGCCCCTGGCCCCATGCTCACTCCCCACCGCCGATAACCCTCCCCGAGCTTCTATCACCAGATTGACGGCTTTGCAGATACTGTCATCATCGCAACCAACCGCCGTAATATTATGCGAATCATGCCCAACCGACGAGGCAATGGCCCCGTGTTTCAACCCAAAGTTTTTAATGAAAGCAATAGCTGGAGGAGCGTCCTGATACCGATTAACGACAACCATTTTCAGAATATCCCGCTCCACATCCGGCACAATTTGGTTGTTCTCCAGTTTGGGTTCCAGGTGAAGTTCGTTGGTGATGAGCTGCCCATCGAGTGCTTCAATGACCCGGATTAATCCCGCAGACTCCATTTTCACCAAAAAATCCTCCGGTTTCTTAGGTGAGCAGCTAAACTGATTGACGTGTTCGCTCCGCAAATCGGGTATGTTCGATTGGCCATTTTCAGCTACGATCTCACCATTAATTACGGTTTGCTGGATATGAAATTCCCGCAGATTATCAACCACGATATAATCAGCAGGGTCACCCTCGCGAAGCAAACCAACGGGTAGTCGATAATGTAAGACCGGATTTAAACAGGCCGCCCGGAGTACATTCCACAGAGAATGACCTTTTGCCAAAGCCCGTACAACTAACTGATTGATGTGGCCTTCTGACAGTGTATCCGGATGTTTATCGTCCGAACAGAACATAATCTGCTGTGGGAACTCAGCCAGCAGTGGAATCAGAGCTTCGAAGTTACGGGCGGCACTTCCTTCACGAATGAGAATATTCATACCCCGTTTCGCTTTATCCAGACCCTCTTCGTAGGTAAAACATTCATGGTCGGTGGTGATACCAGCATCCATGTAGCGCTGGGCATCGTCGCCAGTTAAGCCAGGAGCGTGGCCATCAACAGGCTTATTGAATGCATTGGCCAGGGCGATTTTAGCCATTACGTCGGGGTCCTGATGTAGCACACCCGGAAAATTCATCATTTCGGCCAGGTAGCCTATTTCTTTCAGTGCCAGTAAGTTCCGAACATCTTTCACACTGATGGTAGCACCAGCCGTCTCGAACGTTGTGGCCGGAACGCAGGAGGGTGCGCCAAACATAAATTTAAAGGGAACCCGGCGAGCCTCATCAATCATGTAGTGCACACCGGCTACACCAAGCACATTCCCGATCTCATGCGGGTCCGACACCGTGGCCACCGTTCCGTGCACAACAGCCAACCGGGCAAACTGCGGGGGCGTTAGCAAAGAACTTTCCACATGAACGTGGGCATCGACAAAACCGGGCAGTACATAAGGTTCACCCGGACGTTCGGGCCCAAGACGATGAATCTCGTTGATCCGCCCATTTTCGACGGTGAGCGTGCCATAAAAAATCGTTTGATCGAAGAGATTCAGGATATTAGCCGTGATCATACATTAGATTCGGATAAATAAATTACGGCGGTACATCCACCGAAGAATAAGGTAAAAAATAGCCAGCGTAACAAGGCCGATTAATAGTGGCTCATACGTGGTACCAAACACCTGAAAAGGCCCGTGACCCAAGTGTGTATATAAGGATGTGATAATAAACTTGTCGATCAGGTGCACCAGACAGTAAATAGCAATGGAGTTCATTCCCACAACAACCAGCGGAAACGCCCATTTTCGTTTACCAGCCACATCGATAACGCCGTAGAAAAGCGCCAGTAACCAAAAGCACCAGCCACCACTGAAGAGCACCCAGGCAGGCGTCCAGATTCGTTTGACAATGGGACAAATACCGGCAACATGCAGCAGAACGCCACTAACCAGGCCGATAGCCCCCGCAATCAGGAAATGTTTTAGAATTTCACGCTCTGTCATCCCCGACCGTAACCACCGGCCAGCTTGTAAACCCAGCAACATAGTGCCAAGGGTAGGAATGAAACTAAGGGTGGCATACCCTCCCCCATTGAATAAAAATGGGTTCTCGCGCGGAAACAGATTAAGGAACCAGGTATCAAAAGCCCAGGCCAGATTACTATTTTTATCAAAATGGGCCATTAATCCAGTATAATGCTCCGGCCAGTCTGACGGGACACCAACCGCACTAAAATCAAAAACTGTGCCGGGAGACACCCCAGGAGCCGGATAAAGGATAAACGCTAACCAGTAGCCAACCAGAATTACGCCGAAGGCTATCCAGGCAGTTCGGGGCTTGGGGGCGCTACCGATTAAAAATAGAAATGGGTAACCCAAGCCTATTTGTGTGAGTGTATCCTCAAACGTAAACCGCGTTTGATCAGCATGGGTGGAGCGTAGAAAAATGCCGAGCAAAATTAAAATCAATGACCGCCGGAACGCATGACCCACCTGTACCGGGAATGATTGCCCCTGCTTGACCCGACTGGCAATTGAATAGGGTAAAGCCACCCCGACCAAAAATGAAAACGACGGTTGAATCAGATCGTGTAATGAGCAGCCAGCCCACGCAACGTGGCTCTGGTGATGAGCCAGAAATGCCCAGAAAGCACTATCGGGAAAGGCTTCGTGAAGATGGTCAAATTGCAGGATTTCGGCAGCCATCAAGGTCATGACAAAGCCTCGATAGACGTCCATAGACATCAGTCGACCAGCCAGAAAGCCGGTTTGGTTTACAGAAGAAAGTGGAGGCATCGGTAACGGGTAGGAATTAAGTCTTAAAACTTGGCAATGGTGCTCACATTCGCAACAACATGGATAAAGTTTTTGCGGAGAGGTGGTATATTTCGGCCTATTGCGTCTCTTTAGTCTAAAAAATAGTTTTTCTAATGACTGCCCGTGTCCTGAAAGTTCATCCTGGCGATAATGTTATCGTAGCCCTTCGCAACCTGTCGGCAGGAGAGCACATTGAATTTGAAAATGATACTTACGAGCTGCCTTACGCCGTTGGAGCCAAACATAAATTTGTGACCGAAGACCGGCAACCCGGCGATCCGATCACGATGTACGGTGTGCTGGTTGGCAAAGCGACCCAACCCATCAAGCGGGGAGAGCCGATCACAACGTTTAACCTAAAACACGATTCCGATCAGTACGGTCTCGACAAAAAACAGCCCTACTCCTGGCAGCCGCCCGATGTTTCGTCCTGGCAGAACCGCACATTCATGGGCTACCACCGCGCCGATGGCAGCGTTGGTACCCGTAACTATTGGCTGGTGGTGCCGCTGGTTTTCTGCGAGAATCGGAATGTGCTGATCCTGAAAGACGCCTTTGAACGCGAACTGGGCTATGCGCAACCCGACATCTACCGCGAAAACGTTCATGAGCTTCTGAGTTTATACAAAGCGGGCGAAATGGATGTCATCAAAAAGATGCAGCCGTTTGTTGAGCCTTCGCAGTTGGGCAACCATGCCGCAAAGCGGCCATTCAAAAATATTGACGGCATTAAATTCCTGACCCATGAGATGGGCTGTGGCGGCACCCGCCAGGATTCAGGTTATTTGGGCTCGCTGTTGGCCGGGTTCATCAACAACCCCAATGTAGCCGGAGCAACGGTATTGAGTTTAGGATGTCAGCACTTACAAACCGATATGATTTCAGCCGAAATCAAGCGGCAGAATCCGAAATTTAACAAACCATTGTTATTATTCGAGCAACAGGCCGGAACCGAGTACGCGCTCATGTCGGAGGCTATTAAAGAAACCTTTCTGGGCTTAGTTGAAATCAATAAACTAGAACGACAACCCGCTCCACTGAGCGCCCTAACCGTTGGTCTGAAATGCGGTGGCTCCGATGGCTTTTCGGGTATTTCAGCCAATCCCGTTTTAGGCCACCTGTCTGATACCCTTGTAGCGCTAGGCGGCAAAACGGTGCTGGCCGAATTTCCGGAACTCAACGGGGTTGAGCAGGAACTCATCAATCGTACAGAAGATCTAGCCAAAGCCCAGAAATTCATTACCCTGATGGGCGATTACTCGGCTCAGGCCGAAGCCGTTGGATCAGGGTTCGACATGAATCCGTCGCCGGGCAATATCAAAGACGGACTAATTACCGATGCCATTAAGTCGGCGGGTGCGGCTAAAAAAGGTGGAACAGCCCCCGTTGCCGACGTACTGGATTACGCCGAACCAGCTACTACTCCCGGTCTGAGCCTACTTTGCACGCCTGGCAACGATGTAGAAGCCACAACCGGCATGGCGGGTTCGGGCACTAACGTCATTCTGTTTACCACCGGCCTCGGCACACCCACCGGCAACCCAGTTTGCCCGGTCGTTAAAGTATCGACGAATACCATTCTTAAAAACAGAATGCCCGATGTAATTGACTTCGATAGTGGCCCTATTATCGACGGCGAGCAAAGTATTGCCCAAAATGCCGATGCACTGCTCGAATACATTATCCGACTGGCTTCGGGCGAAGAAACAACCCAGGCCGAACGCCTAGGCCAAGACGACTTTATTCCCTGGAAACGGGGTGTTTCACTATAGAGGGAGGAAAAGGAGGAAGGAAGAAAGGGACAAAGAAGAAAATAATCGAGCGTCCTGTCTTTTCCTTCCTCCTTTTTCCCTTTCCTCCTTTATCCCTTCAACTATGTTCTCACTCAAAAACAAAACCGCCCTCATTACAGGGGGAGCCAGCGGTATTGGGCTGGCCATTTCGAAGACGTTTGCCCAGGCAGGCGCATCAGTTTATATCCTTGACCTTAACAAAGACCAGGCCGAGCAGGCTGCCAGCGAGATTCAACAGGCGGGCGGTCAGGCAACAAGCCACGCCGTTGATGTATCAAATCAGCAGCAAGCGATTGAGGTTATCAATCAAATTGCAGAGCAGGGACCGATTCATATTCTGGTTAACAACGCAGGTGTGTCGCACATTGGCACAGTTGAAAGCACGTCGGAAGCCGACTTCGACCGCATTTTCCGTATCAATGTTAAGGGCGTTTACAACTGCCTGTATGCCACGATTCCACATTTGAAAGCCAATGGTGGCGGTGTAGTTCTGAACATGGCATCGATAGCGGCTACATTGGGCCTCGCCGATCGCTTTGCCTATTCGATGAGCAAAGGTGCCGTGTTGACTATGACGCTTTCTGTAGCGAAGGATTATTTAAATGATAACATTCGCTGCAACTGTATTTCACCTGCTCGGGTACATACGCCTTTTGTGGATGGATTCATTGCGAGAACCTACGCAGGTCGGGAAGCCGAAATGTTCGAGAAATTATCAAAAGCCCAGCCTATTGGTCGTATGGCTGAACCAACAGAGGTTGGCGCGTTAGCCTTATACCTCTGCTCCGACGAAGCAGGCTTTCTAACCGGATGCGACTACCCGCTGGATGGAGGATCGATAAGACTAAACAGCTAACACGTATAATTCAGATTCTATGGTTTCTACGGATTCTATCGTCCTAAGTTCATTTGAACGTATCAATAGAATCCACAGAAACTATAGAATCTATTTACTGCTTACTCCAACGAAAGGTACATATCGTAGTTAAGCACATCCGTCTCAAACTGCCCCAGTTCCACAAAGCCGTATTTTCGGTAATACCGAACAGCCCGTTCGTTACGAGCCTGTACCCCACCCCACAAAATCACTCGTTTTTTAAGCATTCCCTTTGCCACGGCTAATGCTTTTTCCATCAGAAAATTGCCTAGACGCTGGCTCTGGTAGGCATCTGCAATAGACGGTGCCAGTGAACAATCCGTTTCGGCATTTATATCAATTCCCAGGGATTTATACCGAACTACATCAGCAGGTGTTGCGCCAGAACTTACCAGAACATAAGCCAGAATACGTTCATGCTCCGGTGAAAGCGCAACAATTCGGGCACATTCTTTTGGATCTAAAGTATTGCAGATCGTATTTACGGTTTCCGAATCGAAGGGATGTGGGCCGAAATACTGACGGGTTTGGGCCGATAAGCCAGTAAAATAATCAAGGAGTTTTGGCGCATCGGAGGGCTCCAATAATCGAATTTGTATGGATTCGCCGGATGAACTAATAACGTTTATCGGGTCAAATGGGTTAGTAGTAGAATCGGGGCTCATATAGTTCCTGACGCTGCAAATTGGGAATGAATCAGCAAGTAACAAGTTAAAAAGTGTCCTTGCAATCCAGCCCAAATCTTCGTAAATTAGCCAGATTCTAAACGCAACTAATGAACTTCAAATTAACCTCTGAATTTCAACCGACCGGCGACCAGCCGAAAGCAATTGAAAAGTTGGTCAAGGGCGTAAATGAAGGCGAACCCGCACAGGTATTACTTGGGGTCACGGGATCAGGCAAGACATTCACCGTCGCCAACCTTATTGCGCAGACCAACCGACCAACGCTCGTTCTAAGCCATAACAAAACGCTGGCAGCCCAGCTTTACGGCGAATTCAAGCAGTTTTTCCCCGAAAATGCGGTCGAGTATTTCATCTCGTATTACGACTATTATCAGCCGGAAGCATTCATCGCCACAACGAACACGTATATCGAGAAAGATCTCGCGATCAACGAGGAAATCGATAAACTGCGGTTGGCAGCAACGTCGGCTCTGATGAGTGGTCGGCGCGACGTGATTGTGGTAGCGTCTGTCTCCTGCATTTATGGCATGGGCAATCCGGAAGAATTCAAGCGGAATGTGGTGAGGATTGGCGTTGGGGAGCAAATGAGCCGGAACCAGTTTTTGCACCAGTTGGTCAGTATTCTGTATAGCCGTACGGAAGGCGAATTTCAGCGCGGTAATTTCCGGGTCAAAGGCGATACCGTTGACCTGTACGTTGCCTATGCCGACTTTGCCTACCGCGTTATTTTCTTCGGCGACGAAATTGAAACGATCCAGCAGATTGATCCCAGCACTGGCCGGAAAATTTCGAACGAAAATATGGTAACGATCTTCCCGGCCAATCTCTTCGTTACCGGTCGCGATACACTGAATAATGCCATCCACGAAATTCAGGACGATATGGTGGCACAGGTGCGCTACTTCGAATCGGAGATGCGGGAACAGGAAGCCACACGCATTCGGGAACGCACGGAGTTCGACCTCGAAATGATGCGTGAACTAGGCTATTGTTCGGGTATAGAAAACTATTCCCGTTATTTTGATAAACGAAAACCGGGTCAGCGTCCGTTCTGCCTGCTCGACTATTTCCCCGACGATTACCTGATGGTCATTGACGAAAGTCATGCTACAATTCCACAGATTCGGGCCATGTGGGGTGGCGACCGCTCGCGCAAAACAGCCCTCGTCGACTACGGCTTCCGGCTTCCATCGGCCATGGACAACCGCCCGCTTACCTTCCAGGAATTCGAAGATTTATCGGGGCAGTCGATCTATGTGTCGGCCACTCCCTCCGACTACGAACTTCGCAAAAGCGATGGCGTTATTGTAGAGCAACTCATTCGGCCCACGGGCCTGCTCGACCCAGAAATTGAGGTTCGTCCAAGTCTGAATCAGATCGACGATCTTCTCGAATCCATCGACAGCCGCATCAAAAATCATGAGCGCGTTTTGGTAACGACCCTCACCAAACGTATGGCTGAAGAACTCACAAAGTACCTTGATCGCGTAGGCATAAAAACCCGTTATATTCACTCGGAGGTAAAAACGCTGGATCGGGTTGAAATTTTGCGTGATCTTCGACTGGGCACCTTCGATGTACTGGTTGGCGTTAACCTCCTCCGCGAGGGGCTCGACTTACCCGAAGTATCGCTTGTTGCCATCATGGATGCCGATAAAGAAGGTTTTCTGCGCGACATTCGGTCATTGATTCAGACCATTGGCCGGGCAGCTCGTAACTCGAACGGGAAAGTGATTATGTATGCTGACCGAATCACAGGCTCCATGGAGAAAGCCATCGACGAAACGAACCGTCGCCGGGCTATTCAGTTGGAATATAATACGGACAACGGCATCACGCCTATGACCGTCCTGAAGTCACGAGAAGCCATTATGGGGCAAACCAAAGTGGCCGATTCGAAGGCGAAGCATTTCTACGTTGAACCAGAGGAAATCCGTATTGCCGCCGATCCAGTAGTCCGCTACATGGGCAAAGGCGATCTGGAGAAAATGATCAACGAAACCCAATCCAAAATGGAACGGGCCGCCAAAGACCTCGACTTCCTGGAGGCCGCCCGCTTACGCGATGAGCTGTTTCAGTTACGGGATAAACTGAAGAAGGAGACGGCGTAAGTTTAGTTATATTGATTGTTACTAAAGTAGTTAGTACCTTTGTAATAGTTGGGGAGAGATCCTCGACTCCTCCTTGAGGTGATGCAACCGGCCGGTTTTAGCGTCACCTCATTGTATTTTATACTCAATTGGCTCATTACGAATTTGATCTGGCGTAAAGCAGAATAATTCCCCTTTAAAAATAATCCAGACTTCCAGAATATTTATTGCCCGGTGTATGCAACTACGTAATCCCCGTATTAAAGCCCCTTTTGTCAGATCACTTTTGATGTGGAGAAGAACGTAGTTAGCTTGCTTTTTGGCGTCGCGTAGTTCGTTTTCAATCGCTGACGCTGTCGGTGTAGTATTGTGCTTGAACTCAATCACAATATCTTCCTCTATCAAATAGGCATCAGGATTTTTCACGCCAGGCACATTTGTAATAGGCAGCAAACGTACTTTGAAGCCTAACTTCGCTAAACAAATAGCCGTTTCAACATTCTTAACAGCTTCCTGCGATGCATGACCGCAGATGGCTCGGCTTCACTCTACAGCAATTTTAAGCCATAAAGTTAAGCAATACGCAACTAGTGACCTATTTACACATTTTATCTACAAGTAAATTTTAGTTAAAGGAAATCAGCTAACGAGTTCTGACAACCTGTAGCCGGTCAATCAGAGGCTTCCGGGCTCCTTCAGGAATTGTAATCTCCTGTGAACCTATATACAAGCGGTTCGACTCGATACGATCCAGGTAGTTGAGATTGATAACCAGCGAACGCGATAATTGGTAGAATCCGCCCGACAGATAAGGCACTAGTTTGCCTAAGTTCAGGGATACATTGATGGGCTGATAGGCTTTAGTCGGATAAATTCTATGAAATCCAGATGTGGTCAGAAATAGTTCGGTATTCCCCCGGTCGGCCTTCACAAATTGAATTTCAGGCTTAATAACTCGAATATAGCCACTTCCTGTGGGTAAAAACGTATGATCGGGTAACTCGGGAGCGCCATTAATATTACCTGCATAAAAATTATGCATTGCCAGATCAATTTGTGCGGATAGCTCTCGTATGCGAAAAGGCTTATGCAAAAACGCAGCTGGAAATGTACTTTTAGCCCGATTAAATGTCTCGGTTTCTGAGCTTCCCGTTATATAAATTATAGGCACCCATTTGATACGCATCAGTTCTTTAACGGTCGTTATTCCATCAGCAGGTCCATTGAGTTTTATGTCTACTAGTAGAATATCGGGCGCATTTTGCTTCATTAGCCTGACAGCTTCGTCAAAATCAGTTGCCTTCCCGCAGATAATGTAGCCCGCTTTGACCAGGCTTTCTTCCATATCTGTGGCCATAAACAGGTCATCTTCTACGATCAGTACACGTAAAGGCGTTTCCATCTGAATTAATTATCATCAATATAGAGTTGAGACACCCGGTTAGGGTTACTAGCGAATCAGGACGACATTGTTAAAGCCTGACAGTCAAACGATAGTGTAAACTGACTACCCTTATTAGCACTAAAACTCTTTTTCCCTTTCAATTTTTCAGTGATCATATCGATCAGCTTCATCCCAAACGAATTGCCTTTTGCGGAGGGCATAAAGCCCGGCCCATTATCTGAAAACCAAATCCGAATCCGTCCATTCTCTTCCTGGCATCCTATCTCCAAAACAGGTTTTGGATGAAATGGAAATGCATACTTACACGAATTGGTAACCAGTTCATTTAATAAAAGCCCTACGTTAACAGCTGCATCGGCATTTAGCCAAATTGGCCTGAGGTCATACTCCTGCCGAATATGATCAAAACTAAAACTACGTAACACGCCACCAACAAGCTCCGGAATATAGTGCGTAAGGTCTACCTCCACTAACCGATCGCCGTCGTAAAGTCGCTGATGTACCAGCGCCATTGCTTCTACGCGTAGCAGGCTTTCTTCCACGGCCTGGCGGGCCGCCGAATCGGTTAATCGGTTAAATTGTAAGCCTAACAAACTAGTGATTGACTGGAGGTTATTTTTTACCCGATGGTTTTGCTCTCTCACTAATTTAGCATTGTGTCCACTAATGCGCAGGTACTTTCTGAATAACCAATAAAAAAATACGCAGGCAACACCAGCCATCAAAAACAGCACAGTAGTAATAATGATTAGCCTTTGCTGGGCTTTTAGGCTCTCCTGTCGTAGCGCCAACTCTTTCTGCTGTGCTTTAAGTTTCCCCTCCTTTTTTTCAATTTCATATAACATTGCCGATCGGGCAATTGCACCTTCCCGGTCGGCATTCATTGTCTGAACAAGTAAGGAGAGGTATTTTTCCTGATGATCAAATGCCAGTCTCCACTGCCCGGTTTGTTTGTAAAGTTTTGTGTAGACTTCTTCAATATTTCGATTTTGCCAGTAATCGCCGTGCCCTGTGGAGTCGCGCATATGCGTGGCGGTATCCAGCCATTTTTTTGCAACCCCTGGTTGCCCGAGCTTCAGGTAACAATCAGCTAGTTCCTGCGAGATATTAATGAGCGGATACGGCTGCTTCATAGGACCGTATATGGCGTAAGCTTTTTTCAGGTATTGAATAGAATGACGTGCATCTTTCAGCGCCAATGTTTTGCCCATACAGTTATAGATAAGGGCCACCTCATAAGGCTTATTTAAAGCAATAGCCATTTTCTCAGCCCTGCGCAGATAATATAGTGAACTATCGAGTGAATTAGCAGGCGCCATTAGTATAGCCCCCGGCCTTTCATGGTTCATTTTCCAGCCTAACTCATAAACGCCAGCCAGTACATTGTTAGCACTTAGTTGACCCTGTATGGAATGAGCCACGCGCATATTGGCTTCGGCCCGATGGGCGTATTGCATGGCGGCCTGGTAATGTTTCTGAATGACTTCATTCTCCGTCATTCGGAGATAAACCTTGCCAATATCTTCCGAAGGGCCCAATGGCTCCCGTATTCGTAACGATCGGATAAACCACTTTTGGGCCGTCAAATAATCGCCCAATGCGCCATAGCGTTTGCCCATTAAATAACAGGTCTCAGCAACGGCCAATGAGTCGCCGGTAGCCATTGCTTCTTTATATTCCTGCTGTGTTTTAGCTAATTTTTCATACAGGAGCTTACCAACCTGGGGTGTCTGTGCGTTGACCGAATAAGCCCATATCATTCCACATGCAAGAATTGCCCCGCCGAACAAAAGTCTGGCCATTTGTTTACACAAGCCAATAGATTGCATACTAAATAAAATCTATCCAGACAGTAAATCAGAAAAATAGTACAAGTACTTGTAATGATACAACAAAAAGCCAACTTCTATATACCTAGGAATGGCAGGCTTATCCAGCCATACTATTAGGTAAGCAGTCAGGATAATTTGTAAAAATTCGTTCGTTCGTAAAAACACCTACTTCGTCAGTAATATCCCGACGTTGAAAGATTTGTCGAGTAGGCATACCGAGATACTTGTTACTTTACACTACCCATTCATTCTTGATCTGGAACTTCCATTCCTCTACCAACCTATGGAATAAATTGGGCAGCCAGAGACTACTCTAATAGTACTAATTTCCGCTTCTATCCACACCATTTTATAAACGTTTACCGTTGCATTCTGCTTCTCTTCCTACCGTCAGGCAATAAAATCCCCTCCTTCCTTATTGCCTGACGCTTGCCCATAAAAATCTTTGGGAGGCCAGCAAACTACAAAATATTCCTACCTTGCAGGCTGACAGTTCTTAACCTCTGAGCATTCATGAAACGTATACTGATTATCCTCGGTATTATTGCTGCCGTTGCACTTATTGGCTTTTTCTCGTTGCGTAGCTGGACCAAATCCAGTAGTCCCGAAGCCGTTGCCCAGGTAGACCAAAATGGCCTGAAAATTAAAGTCGATTACTGCCAACCCTATAAGAAAGGACGCAAGATTTTTGGCGGACTTGTTCCCTACGGTGAAGTCTGGCGGACCGGTGCCAACGAAGCAACCGTAATTGAACTGGACCAGAACGTAACCGTAGCCGGACAACCTTTAGAAAAAGGTGACTATTCTCTCTGGACCATCCCCTCAGCCGAAGGGTGGATCGCGATTTTCAACCGTGAAACTGGCCAGTGGGGTACGAATTACGATCAGACAAAAGACGTGCTACGGGTACCTATTGTATCACGGAAACATAGCCCGATGGCTGAGCAATTCTATATCAGCTTCTCTCCCTCAGCCAACGGGACCGATATGATTCTGGCCTGGGACCAAACCGAAGCTATAATCCCGTTTCAGAAGCGTACAAATCCTGACTAAGTATAGCAGAATGCATAAAAAAGCCGCGTAGGTAGTACCTGCGCGGCTTTTTTATTTAAATCTATAAGATCTTTAGAGACCGTTCGGGCAATCTGGCGTATAGGTTTGGCTAGTTCTTAATGATGAAAACTGGTTCCTATAAATTTTAACGCGTCAGGTAAGCCACTACGCCAATAGGACCAGGTGTGGGCTCCGTCGCGAGCGCGGTATTCGTGGGGAATTTTACGCTCTAGTAGTGCAATATGAAGCATGGCATTTCCAACCGTTAGCGCATCGTCATCACCACAATCCAGATACCAGCGCACTTTTGTCAGATCACTCTCTGGAGCCGATTTCGCCAGCGTAATGGGACTATTACGCTTCCAGGTAAGTGTTAGCCGATCCTGACCTTGAGCAGGACCACTAAATATGGGAGCATATACTGTATTGTACCGCTCGTCGGGTATACTGACAAATGTTTCATCGGTACGAACGGCCGCACTCAGCGCAGCACAGGCACTAAATAATTCAGGATGATGCATGGCCAGGGTTAACGACCCAAATCCACCCATCGACAGCCCGGAGATAGCCCGATACGTGCGTTCGGTGCGGGTTCGAAAGGAGGAGTCGATGTGCGGAATCAGTTCCTGCACAAACATATCTTCGTATCGAACCTTATTCTGGTAGTCGTTCACATACCAGGTAACGCCTGCATTGGGCATCACAATAATCATTGGTGGTAGTTCGCCTGATTTAATGCCCTCATCGGCAATACGATCGGCCTCGCCAAACTGTACCCAGCCCGTTTCATTATCTCCCAACCCGTGAAGCAGATAAACCACCGGATAGCGTCGGTTAGAAACGTAGTAGTCGGGGGGCAGGTAAATCGAGAACTTAATGGCCTGATTCATCAGCGAGCTATTCATCACCATACTCTCCAGCAAACGAGCCTGTGGAGCCGAAACCACCGGTACAGGACCATTTGATTGAGAAGCCGTTAGCTGAGCGCGTCGACGAGATTGGGCAGAAACCGTTAAGGTAAGCGCGGTAAGTGATAAACAAAAAACTAGACTACGTATAGACATGAGGGTATAAGGCAGTAAAAGGCGGTTAAATTTATGCGAAATTTACGCTGTCAAAGCCATAGGTCACGAGTTGGCAGATTCTTTGTCAACCCATGCCAGTTGAAACAGTTCGCTTGTGTCATAAATAAAACGTACCTGTAATGCACAAACGCTTAATTCCTTCCCTCTTTTTAACAATTTTATGGATAGTCAACAGTCAGGCCCAAACCCTACCCGACTGGGAAGACCCGCAAGTAATCAGTTTGCACACCGAGAAGCCGCACGCAACACTTATCCCGTTTGCAACTGAACAACAGGCCCTCACCATAACTGACTGGCGTACATCGCCTACTATCAAATTGCTAAATGGCAGTTGGAAGTTCAAGTGGCTTAAGCATCCCAGGTTGATTCCGGTCGACTTCTATCAGCCCACAACGAATGATCAAAACTGGGACAACCTGCCTGTACCGTCCAACTGGCAGGTTGTTGGTGCCCGGGAGGGCCGCCCGTATGACCGGCCTATTTTCACGAATATCAAGCATCCATTCCCGGCCACACCCCCACGCATTACATCGGATACCAACGCGGTTGGACTATACCGAATGCGGTTCACGCTTCCCGCTTCGTTCCAGGATCGTGAGGTATTTCTACATTTCGCGGGCGTGCAATCTACCTGCCGGGTATACCTAAATGGACAGGCCGTTGGTTATCACGAAGATAGCATGACCCCTGCCGAATTTCTAATTACCGACAAACTCAAAGCAGGTGAAAATTTACTGGCGGTTGAAGTCATTAACTGGTCGGATGGGAGCTACCTCGAAGATCAGGACTTCTGGCGCATTTCGGGTATTTTCCGCGATGTATTTCTGGTTGCCACGCCTAAAACATATCTCCGTGATTTAACCATCGTTACCGATTTGGATGATCAGTATCACGATGCCAGTTTGAAACTTACAGCCAATGTTCGCAACCTGGCACCATTGGGCACACAGACTCCTTATCGACTCCGAATTAATCTATACGATCCTAAACGAACTGTTATTTTTTCGGAAACGATTAGCTCCGAAAGTGCTACCGATACGGGACAGGAAGCCCTGTTCCGTATCAAAAAAGACATAAAATCCCCTGCCCTCTGGAGCGCCGAAACGCCGACGCTCTATACGCTAACAGTGCAGTTGATTGGCCCGGATGGGCAGGTATCAGAAGCCATAAGTCAACACGTGGGTTTCCGGGAAATGACCCTAACCGACGGGCAACTCCTGGTGAATGGCAAACCTGTTACCTATAAGGGCGTTAATCGACACGAGTTCGATCCCAACACGGGACGCGTTATCAGTCGCGAGTCGATGATTCAGGACATCAAGCTGATGAAGCAATACAACATCAATGCCGTTCGGACATCACATTATCCCAACGTAACGGACTGGTATGATCTCTGCGATGAATATGGGCTTTATGTGATCGACGAAGCCAATATCGAAAGCCACGAGTTATGGGGTAAGAACCAGACCCCAGCCGCTAAACCGGAATGGCGCGATGCCTTTGTGGCACGCGGTCGGGCTATGGTTGAACGGGATAAGAATCATCCATCTATTGTCATCTGGTCTTTGGGAAATGAAACAGGTATGGGCCAGAACTTTAAAGATATGGCCGATATCATTCGACTGATTGACCCGACCAGGCCTATTCATTATGAAGGTCGGCAACCCTACAACGGCACATCGCTGACCAATTTCGATATTATTTCGACCATGTACCCATCAGTCGATGAGTTGGTAAAGCTGATGGAAAAAGATCCGCACCGGCCCGTTATCGTTTGTGAATATGCGCACTCAATGGGGAACAGTGTCGGTAATTTGAAAGATTACTGGACTGCTATCGACAAATACCCTCGCATGCAGGGCGCGTTTATCTGGGACTGGGTCGACCAGGGGTTACGATTAAAAAACAAAGAAGGAAACCAATTTACCGACCACATCAACTACATCGACGGAGCCAATGCAGGCGATGGTCTGGTTAATCCGGATCGAATACCTCAACCTGAAATCAATGAGGTAAAACTGGTGTATCAATACGTAAAACTAAGTACACCTGCTCCACTAACGCCTAGTCAGCCCGTTAAGATAAACGTTCGAAATACCTATGACTTTCAATCGCTTGAACCTTTCCGGCTGGACTGGGAACTACTCCGAAACGGTGAAATTGTGCAGCGTGGTAGCGAAACAAATCTAGTAGCTAAACCCGGCCAAACGCAGGTTTTAACATTACCTGTCCGACTAACTGCGCCCGTAGATACCCGACAGATCGACGGAAATGCACGTCCCTCGGCAACTGCCCTCGCCGAGCGTAGCGCCCAATCAGGGGAATACTTTCTGACTGTAAGCGTTCGTCTGAAACAGGCTACCAATTGGGCATCTGCTGGCCATGAAGTAGCTTCAGGTCAATTCCCGGTCAAAACCGATTCACCGGCTCAAGTCGTCGTTGGAATGAATCGCATTCCCCTTGTGAAGATGACTGCAACGCCAACGATCGTGACGGTTCGTGGAAAAGAGTTCGCCGTTGTGTTCGACAAAACTACCGGCACACTACGTCAATGGATTTACAAAGGCAAGAATTTAGTAGCAGAGAACAATCCAGCCGGGGGCAGTCCAGCCGGGGGCCTTCAGCCTAGTTTCTGGCGGGTTCCTACCGATAATGACGAAGGAGGTGGAACGGCTTCGTTTGCTGCCCGCTGGCGCAAAGCAGGTTTAGACAGCATCAGGGCTCATCCTGTTGAGTTCAAAATTGACCCACGTCCCCAAATGGTTCGCCTTAGCTGCACCAATGAGCTGGTCGGTGTTGGAGGTAGTATACGCCAGCAAACCGATTACATCGTGTATGGTACGGGCGAGGTGTTCGTTACAACTACCTATACACCCTCGGGCGCATTGCCCCCACTGGCACGGGTTGGTATGCAACTCCAGTTACCAGCCAGTTTCATTAACTTCAGTTGGTACGGACGTGGTCCCTTTGAGAGTTATGCAGACCGGAAAGATGCCGCTAAAGTTGGGCTATACGATACAAAAGTGGCCGACCAGTTTTTCCCATATACAATGGCGCAGGAAAATGGGAATAAAACAGATGTACGTTGGGCCAAACTTACCGATGCAACAGGTTTTGGCCTTTTACTAATGAGCGATGTGAGTACGAGTTCACCCCTAAACATCAACGCCCGCAACTATACTGATGCCGCTTTACTAAAAGCCAAGCAGCCAAACACCCAGGAAGTTGAACGTGGTAATGTAACAGTAGTTAATGTCGATATGGCGCAGATGGGCCTTGGGGGAGATGATAGCTGGTCACCTCGTGTTCACGCAGACTACCTCCTTCCTGCAACTAAACCCTACACGTACTCCTTCCGAATGCGTCCAGTGGATGCACGTACCAACGTTGTGGAAGAAGTTAACCTGCTGTTGCCACGCTAAGAATGCTGTATTTTCGGTTTCCTATCATCCTTCTCAGTATCATGATCATTAGTATTCCTTCAATTCAGACGCTTTAGTTTCTATAGATACTCAGGGGCCGATAACCAGAATTAATAGAATCGAACGTATCAATAGAGTCGAAACTTCACACACTTAGACGCAGATGAGATAGTAGCCCAAGGTATGCATTTATGAAAAAAGACAGGGATTTTAGCAAATTTAGGCGTCGATATAACGAATGCCGATGTAAAATCCCCTATTTTCGGGCCAGTACTTACATCCAGATGTTTAAATTTATCCCTTTTGTATGGCCAAACTGATTATCGTGGACGACGAACAAAAAATTCGGGCGGCTCTACGCGATATTTTAGAATATGAAGGCTACGATGTTGACGAAGCGAAAGACGGCGAAGAAGGGCTGGACATGATTCTAAAGGCAAGCTATGATGTCGCCTTGTGCGATATAAAGATGCCCAAAATGAATGGCCTGGAGGTGCTTGCGAAAGTTAGCGAAGCGGAAAAAAGCACCCAGGTTGTCATGATTTCGGCCTTTGGTAATGTTGAGAATGCCGTTGAAGCAACTAAACGCGGAGCCTTTGATTTCATCACCAAACCACCCGATCTCAACCGCCTACTCATTACCGTTCGCAACGCCATTGAGCGAGCCAAATTAGTTCAGGAAACCAAAACGCTGAAAAAGCGCATCTACAAACTGAACGAAATCGTTGGCGAATCGGAACCGATCAAGAAAGTTAAAGATACGATTAACCGCGTAGCCGCTACTGAAGCCAGGGTACTGGTAACCGGAGCCAACGGGTCAGGGAAAGAAATGGTGGCCAAGCAAATTCATGAGAAAGGTAGCCGGGCAAACCAGCCATTAGTTGAAGTAAACTGTGCCGCTATTCCAAGCGAACTAATTGAGAGTGAACTGTTTGGACACGAGAAAGGCTCATTTACGGGAGCAGCTGCACGCCGGGTAGGTAAGTTTGAACAAGCTGACGGTGGTACGCTATTCCTCGACGAAATTGGCGACATGAGCTTGTCGGCACAGGCGAAAGTGCTGCGTGCATTACAGGAGAGCAAGATTACCCGCGTTGGGGGCGATAAAGAAATTAAAGTCAACGTACGGGTAATTGCGGCTACCAATAAAGACCTTCGGCAGGAAATTGTAAACGGAAACTTCCGTGAAGACTTATTTCACCGCCTGAGTGTCATTATGATTCATGTACCACCCCTTGCCGAACGGCGCGTTGATATACCACTCCTGGCCGATAAGTTTCTGCATGACATCGCAACCGAATATGGAGCTCCTGCAAAAGACCTCTTACCCGACGCGATGAATTACTTGCAGTCGCTTCCCTGGACAGGAAATGTTCGGGAGCTACGGAACGTCATCGAGCGTCTGGTCATTATGTGTGGCGACGAAATTACGCTGGAAGACGTGAAGGCCTATGCATAGCTGTCTAATGATTGAATGAGAGAGTAGTAGAATGAGTGAATAGGGTACTTGTTGACTATTCACTCATTCTACTACTCTCTCATTCAATCATTAAATTACAGCCTCTTACATCGGAATTATCGAATCGGCCAATGACCCGGAAATTGCCAGACGGGGTGGCTTCACCTTCCAAACTAACATACTGGCCTAAATCCTGGGTTTCAATGAACGAACACGAGTCCAGATTGGCTAAATCGACTATGTTCATTCCGCCCGTCTGTCGAGACCCAAGGCGATTAGTTATCTCTGGATAAAGTGAAAATGGGTCGTTAATGTCACGAAGGAAAACACGTAACGTTGCGCTTGGCTGGAATAGTCCATCACCCTTTGAATACGCCTGAGATAGCAATTCGGTCATACCGTACTCAGAATGAATGGCTTGCACCCCCAGCCGTTTGGTTAGAATTTCATGAACCTCTTCGCGAAGTAGTTCTTTGCGTCGACCTTTCATACCACCCGTTTCCATAACGATAAGATTCGGCAACGTTCCCAGAAAGGACAAATCCGGCTCCGACTCGGCCCAATCCAGCAAGCCAAACGTAACGCCAATGAGCAAAATCTTTTTCTGATCGGGCTGTTGGGCTAGTTTTCGCAGTCGTTCTGTCAACTCGGCATGGTTGTGCAGAAAAAAACCGGATGTGGGTTCATCAGCCCCGTTCATTTGCGAGTGATTACTCCGGAAGCTTTCACTCTGAGCCATAAATTGCTGAACCATATACACGAGCGAGGAGTTATTTCGTTCAAGATAAGACGGTAGCAGCGCCAGAATATGAAAGTTGTTGAGCGGGCCATATGTCTGCTCAAAAATTTGGGTGCTAATGGTATTATAAAGGGCTAAATCTGGCACAAAATGACGGCTAGTCTGTTCACCAGTAGTGCCGCTACTGGCAAAGGTCAGCGTATCGGTACTCTCTGGGTTACAGGTTGTGTCAATGCCGCTTAACACCGGATGTTTTTTAAAAAAACCAATCGGCATAAACGGCACCTGACGCAGGTTCCTAATTTGTTCAGGCTGGCAATTCAGGTGATGCAGGTAGGCTTTGTACAAGGGGTTAAAAACCGCCTGATACTGAAAAACAGCTAGTGCCAGCGATTCGAATGCAGGACGGTCCGGCAAGTTCGAACTAAGTTCCAGAATCTGCTGCCGGAGTGAGTTCCGAAGTAAAGCAGCTTCGGGTGTGAGTGTTAATGAAAAAGACAAAATAACTAAAGCGTTTATTGCACAACGAGTACAACAGTATGCGACGGCAACAAATTCAACCGTATTTATTCGTAGTAGGCATTGCCCTGACTTTAACGGCCTGCTTCAACGAACCAAATTACTCAAACACTCCATCCATTGAGTTTAAAGGGATGTTTAAATACCAGATCGCAGCGGGCAAAGGGGTCGGTCAGTCGAAACGAGATTCTGTTGTGATTACCATTGGCTTCAAAGATGGTGATGGTAATCTCGGTATCGACAATCCATCCGAAACGACGATTTCCAGTTACTCGGCCAACGGTGGCTGGGGAAATTATGAAATCAAAGCGCTTCGACTCGTTAATAAGCAATATGTAGAGTACCCACAGCCTATCTATAAAACCTTGTTTTTCCCTGAACTGACCAAAGGAAAACCTAAAGGAGCGATTGAGGGGTCGTTGGATTTTAATCAACTTTTTACGTACGGTACAACAAATGTATTTTACCCGACTAAGTTTCAGATTCGAATTCGGGATCGTGACTTTAACGCCAGCAATGTAGTTGAAACCGATACCATAACTCTACCCTACTTAAATTGACCACATATGTGGTCAATTTTCATTTAAGACAATCCGAAAGGTAGTTCCTTTACCGACCTCTGAGCTTTTAACAAATAGTCGTCCATTGTGGTATTCTTCCACAATACGCTTGGCGAGTGTTAGTCCCAATCCCCAACCGCGCTTTTTGGTACTAAATCCCGGCGAAAATACTTTTTGCATATTGGCCTTAGAGATGCCTTTACCCGTATCGGTAATGTCGATAGCTACCCCTTTGTGCGGCAATGGCACAATAGTCAACCGTAGCTCGCCCACGCCTTTCATGGCATCAACCGCATTTTTACAAATATTTTCGATAACCCACTCAAAAAGCAATTTATTGATTTTCACCTGCTGATTGGCAGGCAACTGGCTGGCCAGTGTCATTTTTACTTTTGTGGAAATCCGCTTTGCCAGATAATTGGTGAACTGCTCAACCACCTCATTCAGATTTTCCTCTTTCAAGGTCGGCACAGAACCAATACTCGAAAAACGGGCCGTAATTGTTTCCAACCGTTGAACGTCTTTTTCAATTTCGTCGGTAATCGATCCATCATATTGCTCAGGGTCAGAGCGCATATATTCGACCCAGGCCATCAACGACGACATAGGCGTGCCTAACTGGTGGGCTGTTTCTTTCGCTAATCCAACCCACACTCGATTCTGCTCTGCCCGACGCGATGAACTAAACGATAAATAAGCCAGCACGCCCAAAGCGGTCAGAATGGCTAGAAGTGCATAGGGGAAATAGGCTATTTGCCGCAGCAGGCTTGAGTTGGTATAATAAACCAGGCCCTGTTCGTTATTGCCCAAATCCACAACCAGCGGTCCATGCTTTTTACGCATTTCGGCAGTCTTTTGCTTTAAGAACTTCTGAGTTTCTTCGGGCGTCAGCCCAGCGGGCATATCATCAATATTTTTGTGAGCCGCAAATGCCCCGCTGGGGTCAACATAAATAGCGGGTATTGTCGTATTGGCCTGAATGATTTGGTCGGTTACAAATGTCAGGTCGCCGGCATCCGGGTGACTTGAGCCAAACAAATAACCTATACTTTTGGCATAGAGCTGCACATACTGTTCCTCTCGGTTCTCCAGTTTATTGATGAGCCGTTCTGTATAGAGCAGCGACCCTGTTCCAACTAACAGAAAGTTCAGGGCTACAACAATTTTCAGAATATTATTCTGATTATAAATATCGAATGATTTCAGCATGTGGTCTTGCTGGCTGCAATTGTCAAAACAACTGTTTCTTTCAAAAGCAACATTATGCAACTAAAAATTAAGCGGTATCGCAAAGCTAAACACATTGTCGGCCCGATTACCTTAGCCAATAGGTATACATGTCGTATAAACGCTAAATTTCGTTTAAATGTCTAAATCTGAACGTCTGGGAAGCCACTAATGTTACAAGTTTGAATAGGATTGAACACAGAACCAAGACATTTATTTGGATGGATTCTAAATAACAGACCACTTGCGTCGTGCTTGTTTTTATCCGATAATAATGCCGTAATTTTGTAAAGGCTAGAAGCCAGTAAAGGTGATTTAGTACCATGTTAGATACCTTCAAAGCAATTAGTTTATCTCACAAAATGGCACCTCTCCAGGTGCGGGAACTAATTGCACTAAACGAAGACGAAGCCAAGCGACTGATGATTCGGTTGCGGGATTTTTTTGGGCTGTCTGATTTGCTTGTTATCTCAACCTGTAATCGCACGGAAGTATATTACGCGGCTGAGCAGGACCTTAACAGTGATATTGCGCGCTTATTACTCATTGAAAAAGGGCTGACAGATACGGCTAATTATTTGCCTTATTTTCAGTTTTTTGAGTCAAATGACCAGGCCGTTCGGCACCTGTTCGAAGTATGCGTTGGCTTACATTCGCAGGTGGTGGGCGACATGCAGATTCCCAATCAGGTGAAGCAGTCGTACCAATGGTCGGCCGATCTGGAAATGGCGGGGCCATTTCTGCACCGGTTGATGCACACGATCTTCTTCACCAACAAGCGGGTTGCCCAGGAAACGCCCTTCCGCGATGGAGCGGCTTCCGTTTCTTACGCTGCCGTGGAACTGATTGATGAGTTAGTCGGCGAACATCAGAATCCAAATGTGCTGGTCATTGGCCTTGGCGAAATTGGCACTGATGTTTGTAAGAACCTCGAGTCCCGTAAGCTAACGAACATCACCCTTTGTAACCGTACCCAGACAAAGGCCGAAATCTTAGCCGAACAATTCGGTTTTCGGGTAGCTGATTTTGCTAATTTAACCGACGAAATTCGCCGGGCAGATGTTATTATCTCGTCTGTTATGCGGGATGATCCGCTCATTACGCCTGAATTACTTCAGGATGTTAATGTACTGACATTCAAATACTTCATTGACTTATCTGTTCCCCGTAGCGTAGATACAGCCGTTGAGCAGATTCCGGGTGTGCTGGTTTATAATATCGACCATATCCGCAATCGTGCCGATGAAGCTTTAAATCAGCGATTAGCAGCTATTCCGCAAGTTGAAGCCATAGTTACGCAGGCGGTGGCCGAATTTGGCGATTGGTCCAAGGAGATGGTTGTATCGCCAACGATCAACAAGCTAAAAAATGCCCTTGAGCAGATTCGTCGTGACGAAATTGCCCGGCATCTAAAACATTTGACCCCGGACGAGTCGGAAAAAGTAGACAAAATCACACGGGGTATTATGCAGAAAATCATTAAACTGCCCGTACTCCAACTTAAAGCAGCCTGCAAACGTGGTGAAGCCGAAACGCTGATCGACGTTTTGAACGATCTATTTGACCTGGAAAAACAGTCTATCGACGAACAAAAGCATTCCTATTAGTCAGCATTTTCTTTTCAACAAGAAGCCCCTAATTCAGTACTGAATTAGGGGCTTCTTGTTGAAAAGAAAATGCTGACTAAACTATACGGCCGTCATCAATTCAGTATAACAGCTAGTGAATCCATCATTTCTTTTTAGGCGCGGCTTTTTTAGCGGGTGCAGTTGCTTTAGGGGTACTCGTAGCCGGTTTTGCCGGACTTTCCTCTTGCCCAGGTGTTATCCCCAACTTTTTCAATACCAGGTCCGTAATATTCGTTTCCTCTGGTGCATATAGGATGTCTCTGGAGTTGCCAGTATTTAAAATATGTGTATACCCGTTTTCTTTAGCCACACTATCAATTGCCTGTTGAATTTTAGTTAGGGTTGGGCTAACTAATTGCCGGTATTTACTTTGTAAAGCTTCGTCAGCAGATCGGCTAAATTCCTGAATGCGAGCCTGTAATCCCTGTAATTCCGTTTCACGGTCTTTCCGAATAAGATCGGACATTTGTGCTACTCCTTTTTGATAGGCCGTATATTTTTCCTGAAACTCCTGTTGTAATCGCTTCAGCTCAGTCTCCGACTGTTTCTGCTGAACAGTCAACAAATTCGTAATTACCTTATTTTCGTCGGTTTGAGCCAGAATATAATCAATCCGCGTATGGCCTATTTTTACGGTTTGAGCTTGTACATGCAGGCAAGTCGCGGTCAAGAGTACGGCAAGTGCAAGGCTAAAAGTTTTCTTCATTTTACTGGTTAGATTATTCTGGAATAGACAAGTGTAAATCTGCTTTCGCGTTGTATACGTGTGGACTAGAGCAGCTATTTCAACAAATTTACCGATTAACTACCACAGATTACTCAGCAATGTAGTTATTAGACATATTTAACATACCATGACCCGACTCATAAACGCGCTGTTCCGCCTGTTTCTCATTGCAGTACTGATTGCAGGGCTAATTGCCATTTGGGAGCAGATCCGAGGCACTAGTCTCCTTAGTCGCTTCCGACGGGGAGATACTACCACCCAGCGTATCGTTCTGAAAGAAATTACCGCCCTGGGGAAACTGGAGCTGGTGAAATACACCTTTAAAGATATTGTTGAGCACGAACAGGTAAATACCTTTCTGCCAAATGCCAATGCCATCTTGATTGTAGAAGGTGAAGCTACTGGCTGTATCGACCTAACTAAAATCACGATGGCCAACATCACAACAGAAGATGATTCCGTGACCGTTCAACTGCCCAAACCCGAACTATGTACCTGGAAAATCAACCATGACCGGTCGCGGGTATACGATACGCATTTTTCGTTTCTGGATCAATCGCAGTTGGTTAGCGATGCCTACCGGAAAGCCGAACGGCAGGTTAGGCAGTCGGCACTGGATGGTGGTATTCTGGACCAAACTCGCCAGAACGCCAACCAGATTCTCCGACCCATGCTTGAACGGATTTCCGGCAAAAAAATAGGGTTGACCTTTATGAAGTAGCAGCAAACAGAAACCCCGGTCAGTTTAACTTATACCATTGAACAGCCTTCAGCGGGGCACGTCGATAAGCGGCTTTTGCCTGCACGGCCGATGGACCATAGTATTTTTCGAGGTAGTCTAAAACCACTTTCTCCGATTCGCCCAGATCCCAGAGTTTGTGGTATTTCTGCATCCATCGAATACGCTCTGTCCAGCCTGCCCGCGTGAAACGATGCTGTAAAATAAGTTTCGATGAGTGACAAGCCGTACACTGCGATTTAATCATCATCAGGTTTGGCGCATCGACCAATCCGCTTTCGGCATCAATTTTCAAAGTATCCGCCACAAGTGATGACTGCGGGATTGGCTGTTGGGTAGTAGTTGCCTTATGGAAACTAGTCATACCAATCAGCACCGCACCAATTAATACTAAAGCTTTTATACTATGCATGGCTTTCAATTATAGGGAGAACTGAACCTCCCAGATTCACGCTAAACAACTGCTTTTACGGCAATCCGATGGCAGGCATTATTGAGGTAACCGCCGGGATTCCATTGCGGAATAACCATGGGCTGGGTAACGCCATTGCTATCTGTGGCACGCACCCATAGTTCGTAATAACCCACTTGTGGAAATAGCACCTCTGCCGACCAATGCTGCCAGGCCAGTCGGTTTTTGGCGGCTTGCAATTTGCTTTTTTGCCAGGTTGCGCCATAATCAATGGATGTATGTACCTCCGCAACAGATCGGTCTCCAGCCCAGGCATGTCCCCGCACCATAAGTGGCTTTTTCACATCTACCATAGCCCCTATTTTCGGATACGTAATCAATGACTTAACGGGCATAGACTCGATAATCCGGAAATTCTCGGGTGTTTCTGCAATCTTCTCTCCTGGCTGCACAGGCCGAATTGGCATTCGGTAACTATGCCCTTCCATTTTGGCACCATCATGTTCTTTATTTCGCACAGCAATGGTATGCAACCACTTGCCGGATACCGAAGCAGGCCAGCCACCAATAACCAGCCGCAGTGGATAACCATGCACCAGTGGGATATCCTGTCCATTAACCGCCCAGGCAATTAATGTCTCATTTTCAAGCGCTTTTTTGATAGGTACTCCGCGCGAAATAGCCACTTTGGTAGGATCCTGACTCAGATGCGGATCTTTACCATAATAGCCAATATAAACCGCGTCGTCTTTCAAACCGACATCAGCCAGAATATCTTTCAGGCGAACACCCGTCCACTCCGCACAACTCACAGCGCCCTGATCCCAGGGATTGCCTGTTGTTTGTGGCTCAAATCCCGACCGACCGTTGCCCCCACACTCCAGCGTAAGTTGGTAGGTATGGTTAGGAAAACGTTTTTTTAGTTCGGCAAGGGTATAGGTTTTCTCGGCCTTCACCGACTCGCCTTTGATGGTTAACGTCCAGGTTGTTGGATTAATGGGCTCTGATGGAATGAGCCCATTATTCCGAATAAACATCTTGTCAACGGGCGTAACAGCATCGTCTAACAGATGAATCGGGCTTTCTACATTCCAGGGTTTATCGCCTAGCACTTTCATTTCGGAGCTTTTCCCCTTTAATGGATCATAATCAAGCGCAAGCGGAATGTAATGGGCAGGTATCTTGTCGGCAAAAGCAACATTGGTTCCTACCAAAGCAGTCAAGGTAGCCAACGCACTTTTTTGAAGAAATCCCCGCCGGTCATGAATCTGGTTCTGCATAAAATTAAGTTTCTTATTCAGGCCGATTGGGCCATCCACCGCCTATTCTGGTTACGGTTCTTATAGCTAAAGCAACATTCGCTACAAAAGTAACGTCCGCTTTTGGGAAATTGCGTAATCTAATTCAGTCAGGATCCGTATTTATGATTTGGCCGTATAAACATTATCCTGCTTATGAGTAGTGTATTTAACAGTTTTTAAGGAATATAGCATTTGAAAAAAGCGTTTTGGCTATAACTGAATTAATTGCTCGATGTGCTATGAATACGACCCCGCCAGCCGTCACGAACGGTGACCTTTTAATTGCCGAACCGTTCATGGGCGACACTAACTTTGAACGCAGTGTAGTATTGGTTTGCGAGCATAGTCAGGCTGGTACGTTCGGTCTGGTTCTGAATCAGCTTACCGATATTCATCTGAGCGATGTAATTGAAGAAATTCATCCAGATCTACCTTTGTTTGTGGGAGGGCCAGTCCAACAAAATACGCTGCATTTCATACACCGTCGCCCCGATCTGATTGACGGGTCGATTCGCGTTGTCGATGGCTTGTACTGGAGTGGCGATTTTGAGCAAATCAAACGGGCCGTTAATCTAGGAACGCTTACCGAGCGCGATGTTCGCTTTTTTATTGGGTATTCGGGCTGGAGTGAAGGCCAACTGGATGCCGAACTCGTTCAGAAAGCCTGGATCATTAGCCGTATCACCGCCGACTTCCTCTTCGACACACCCACCAAAGAATTTTGGCGGGGTGTTTTAAAACGCATGGGGGGCGAGTACAAAGCAATCGCTCACTATCCGGTTGATCCACGGCTTAATTAACATTTTTTGACATTCTGCCGGACAGATAAACGGGGGTCTTCTTAACTTTTTTAACCAATTTTGTACGGTCCGACGTTTCGGGCGGTCGGAAGGCCGCACCCCCGATGTTTTGGATAAAACCGTTATCGGAAGGTTAACTTCCTCTCAGCAGCTCCGTATGTACATGTACCGATTATTTCTTTTTATCTTTTTAGTAGCTTCACCTTTAGTTACTCTGGCACAAAGTGACAAGCCTGTTGGCGGCCATTTTGGTGTAAAAATCGGAGCTTCCTTTACTCAAATAGCCATATCGGGAAGTACCGTTAATATCCCCCACCGCGCCCTGGAACCCCATTTGGGTCTTATATATCGGTATCGATATAATCGCTGGGTAGTTCAGCCAGAAGCTATACTATCTATTAGGGGTGGCACTTTTCAGCAGGAACAATCGAATGGTAGTCGGACTACAACGGGGGTTTCCTATTACTACGCCAGCCTTCCCTTAATGTTGGGGTACATTCCAACCGAAGGGTTGACGGTTCAGGTGGGTCCTGAATTTAGTTACGCACTTAACGCCGGACAAACAGGCGGACCAAGTGCCAATAATGACCTTGGTCTGGCAGTGGGTGTCCACTACGATTTTCTGGACATGCTTAACAAATTCAGTTTGAATGTCCGATACATCTACGGTTTCACCAATGTATCGCCCGAAGCAACGGCATCGTATTATAACCGAAACCTTCAGGTCTCGATGGTGTATAACCTGTTTCCTAAGAAGAAGAAAAAGTAAATTTGTATTAGGAGCGAGAAGCATGTAGTGGGAAGGCTAGCGCCTATCCTTGTGTCTATGGCAGTATTCTAATACGCACTCCTCACTCCCAGTACTGTCAAACTATGCTCTCCGACTTTGGTATTCTTCTGCTGTTTATTCTGGCCGCGTTCGCGTTTATCGCCGTCGTGCTTTTTGTAGCTCGGTTACTACGACCCAGTAGACCGAACGTGGAGAAAAACAGTACGTACGAATCGGGAGAAGAACCAATTGGCAATGCCAATGTGCAGTTCAATATCCGATTTTACGTAGTTGCTTTAGTGTTTGTCCTGTTTGATGTTGAACTGGTCTTTCTGTTTCCCTGGGCCACCGTGTTTGGGCAAGAACGGCTGGTCAAAGCAACGAATGGACTTTGGGGCTGGTTCGCCCTGACCGAAGTAACTTTATTTGTCATTATTCTAGCTTTAGGGCTTGCCTATGTTTGGGCAAAAGGCTACCTTGATTGGGTAAAACCCCAACCGAAAGTACCAACAATAGAGACAAAGGTACCGACGGCCTTATACAGGCAAGTAAATGAGAAGTATCAGCGGTGACAGGATTGTATTAAAGTTGACTCTTCTTCTGAACCCATTTTTACTACGCTGCTGGTTAACAATTCTTATTAGTGGTTCACGATCAACATCCTTATGGGCTCAACAACCTACGGCGGATGTATATAAAATTAAAGTCGTTACAAAAGCGGGGGATCGCTTCCGCGGAACATTGGCAGAGGTGACGGATTCGTATCTTTACCTTGGAAATGAAAGGCGTAGTATGTCATCAGGTAGAATCCCATTCGCCAATATTCAAAAAGTAGTGATTCGGCGGAAGAGCAAAAAAAATGCCCTGATCAGTGGAGCCATTGTCGGTGGGCTACTGACGGGCTACGTAGCGAACCAATCACTACAAAAGAATCCAGTTCGAGGGCCAGTTATCTACGGCTTGACGTTAACGCTTTCAGCAGCGGGTGGTGCCGCAGCTGGTTTGTTAGCAGGCTCAGCTCTTGGCAATCTGAACCGTCGGGTTATTCGCCCATTGGACCAACGAAATCCCGACCTGAGCCTGTTCCGACAACTCCAGCCGTTCAGTTGGCGCTATCAACAGGATATCATTAATCGCCTACCTCAAAAAGAAAATTAACATGACCTCTCCCTCAATAACCGATAAATCAGGCGAAGCCAGTGTTATGCTCATGCACTCCGAGGATCTGCTGAACTGGTCGAGGGAGAAATCACTGTGGCCGCTTACGTTTGGATTAGCCTGCTGCGCTATTGAAATGATGGGTGCCATGACCGCCAGTTATGACCTCGAACGGTTCGGTATTTTTCCGCGCCCTTCGCCCCGGCAGTCGGATATTATGATTGTATCCGGTACAGTCACGTATAAAATGGCTGATCGTATTCGGCGGCTTTACGAACAAATGGCGGAGCCCCGTTACGTCATTTCGATGGGATCGTGCTCCAACTGCGGTGGCCCTTACTGGCAGCATGGCTACCATGTGGTGAAAGGAGTAGATCGTATTATTCCAGTCGATGTATACGTACCTGGTTGTCCTCCCCGCCCCGAAGCCCTGATCGATGGCTTCCTGAAATTACAGGAAAAAATAAGAACCGAACACCCTTTGTCAACTAAGTAATGGGGTTAACGGTCAAGGTTAACAACTCGCTATTCCCTATTGCAATACCAAACTGTATACCTTGAACCGTAAACCCTAAATCAAAGACCCCGTGAATACGCTCTCGACCACCCTTCGCCAAACACTTGGGTCAATCCGGCTTCTGTGGTTGATCTACGGAATCACGCTGGTACTGGGTTTGTTAGCGGCTCTTCCCTTTTACAACACCCTTACGGTAGAAGATCAGAATTCGTTAGCGTTCCTAAACTTACTCAACGGGTTCGACTATACTATTTACTCTGATTTTATGAACCGCAGTCAACGGGTTATTTCTCCCCTGATAAGCGTAGGTCGATGGCTAGGTCTTGTGTATATAGTTCTAAGCGTTTTTTTCGCAGGAGGTATCTTACTACGCTTTTCTCAGCCCAACAACCCATTCAATGCTGGCCTCTTCTGGCAAGGCTGTAGTCATTATTTTGGCCGGTTTCTACGATTAGTTTTGGTGACCCTTCTATTTGTCGTGATCGGTGGCGGACTGTGGCTGGTGGCAGGGTCTTTAGTGGGCGTTGTCTTCAATGATACCCTGACCGAACGGGGGCAGTTTTGGATCGGAGCCGTTTTTTTTGCCCTGTTTGCCCTCACAGCTACCCTCCTGCTTTGTATTGGCGATTATGCTAAAGTGCTAATGTTTCGGGAAGATGAGCATAATGCCTTTCGGGCATTTGGGCAAGCTGGCCGATTGGTGCTTCGTAATCTGGCGCGAACCTATGGCCTATACGTAGTACTGATTTTGATAGGAACTGGCCTGTTCGGCGTTTACTTTATTCTTGACGAAGCCATTCTGATGAGCAACTGGCTAACCATTCTGATCATGTTTTTCATTCAGCAGAGTATGATTTTCGCCCGCGTTGGGCTAAAGGTTTGGTCGTTGGGAACTGCATACAACCAATACGCAAAGCTGCCTAGACCAATTCCCGTTCCTCAATCAGTTCAAGTAGCAATTCCCCTTATTGAACCTGATAGTGACGCTCCGCTACGCCCAGCGGAATCATAAACGTCCATACTGAATTCTTTAGATACCACTACCTGGAGAATCTCCACGACCAATAGAATTGATAGAATTCAGTAAAATCAACAACGAGTACTGGTGATCTTTCCTTTATACTGAAACAGCGGTTAAGCTCTGTTCTTTTTTGATTTTGCTCAATGGCCAGTGCTTATCAACCAGGGTAATGAACCAGAGCGTTGCAATGGTAGGCAATAGGTACTTATCCCAGCCAATATGGGCTTTCCCCATCAAGATTAGATTAAGAAGAACGATCCAGCCTGCCAGCCCGCTTTTAGGGCTGGCAAACCGTAGAACCGTCAATAGCATCAGAGCACCAAAAATGAGTTGTTTAGCTGTTCCCACAATCCCTATTAACTCCAGATGTCGGTCAAAAAAACCTAAGTTCTTAACAACAAAAAAACCATCGTACATCTGTTGAGCAGGGAAAAAAGTAATCATCAGACCAATTAGCATAACCCAGCCAATTAACCACGGACGTTGCTTCGATTCAAGCGCGTAGAATTGCAGTTTTCGGGTTAGTAGCAGTTCAGGCAGCACATAGTAAAGGCCAAGGCAGGCCGATGCATACAGAACGAACCCCGGATTATAAGTCAGTTTGTGAACGGTATCATTGTATTTTTGCCGAGCCACTTCAGGAGCAGGCCCAAGCCCGTGCCAGAAAATTACCCAACCAATTAACGTAAGGCCGGCAATAACATAATAAATCAGATAAGGCTTCTTCAGAACCCAACGTACTGATTCCTGCCAACTTATAAAACGAAATACTGCTGGGCTGATTTCATAACAGAGAATAATAGCCGGGAATACAACAGCATATTGCCGGGAACTAATAGCGGCTATAAAAAATAAACAGCTAGCCCAATGCAGCTTCTTTATGTAAAACACCCAGCCCATCAGGATAAACGTGAGTGCTACTATATCGGTGTAGAAGATTGTACTACAAAAATAGTAATACGGGAACAGAACCAGGCCTAGAGCCGCTAACCAGAAACGGCCCGCATTGGGGCTAAGTTTGAGAAAGAGCATCAATATGCCGAAACTCAGGCCAAAATTCAGGATTCTCAAATACTGGATAGAATGGCCGAATGCATTGATAACCCACCCAGCAATCATAAATGGCAATGGAGCAATCACCTCAGGGTAATTATTGAGCAGATGTGCTGATGGAATGGGTTCTTTACTAAATAGAAGAACAGTGGGCCAAAAATGAACCTCATCGCCAAAAAGCGTGAAAGCCAGGTTTCCTCTATATAGAAATATTAATACATAAATGACGCCAAGAATAAGTAGAGCAACAAGTCTATAAAAACGCATACTAAGAGAGTGAAAGTAGGTCTGCGCTCAAAAATAGATTTTAATAAAAGATAAAGCTATTTATTAGTATAAATAATGCTACCAGGTATATAGTAATATAGTAAACGGTCAGGATTTACTCGCGACCAATAAAAGCACAAACCGGTTGCCGGCGATTTGTGCGAACATTTTTACTTCCTATAGAAAATACAGTACTATACTAGGCAAGTGTTGAGACCTGGTGGCCGATCAGCAGCCTAGCTGAACAGGTTATATTTTACAATGCAATAGATGGCTCGGAATCCATCTTTCCAGTTAATTTTCTTTCCCTCCTCATAGGTTCTCCCGTAATAGGATATGCCTACTTCATAAATACGAATTCCAGGAATTTTAGAGATTTTGGCCGTTACTTCTGGCTCAAAGCCAAACCTTTTCTCGTTCAGGCTAATCCCTTTAATTACATCGGCCCGAAACAATTTGTAGCACGTTTCCATATCCGTTAGGTTCAGATTCGTGAACATATTACTGAGAAATGTCAGAAACTTATTACCGATTGTATGCCAGAAGAACAGGATCCGATGTGCATTGCCGCCCATAAACCTCGACCCATAAACAACATCGGCAAAGCCATCGAGAACGGGTTTCAACAGGATATTGAACTCATCAGGATCATACTCGAGATCAGCATCCTGAACAATCAGGTAGTCGCCCGTAGCAGCTTGGATTCCGGTATGTAATGCGGCACCCTTCCCTTTATTAACAGTATGCGCTACATACTGCATTTCGGATGACGGATGCGCTCGAATAAAATTTTGTACAACAGTTTCTGTGTTATCCTTCGAACAGTCATTGACAATAATTATTTCTTTGCTAACCGCAACAGGCAACTGTACATCTACCAGCTTAGTTAGTATCTTTTCAATGGTCTTACCCTCGTTATAAGCGGGTACGATTATGGACAGTTTCATACGTTGTAGCAAGAAAATTACAGCGAACCATACAATTGGTACGCAATTGAACAGAGAACGAACAGGCAACACATTACCAGAATAAGGGCCTCCTGCTGCGTTTCGTTTTTCTGAAGACTACACCATGCCAAACAGGGGGCAATAGTGGCAAATACGGAAATACGCTCGTACAGGTAGGGGAGCGTCACTAATAGTACAGCCGCCCCCAGTAATCCAAAAAATAATGAGTAATGATCTCGGTGAAGTCGTAGCCAGCCAAAGCCAATCACTACATAACTAATGACCCAGCCAGCCTGATAATAGGCACCAAATACCCGTTGGCTTGCTTCGCGGGCAATGGCTATAATATCAGCAATAAAATACAATGCAATAGCCGCTAAAAGTAAGCTCGCAATAACAGTACATGAATAGGTTTTGTGTTCCCTGATATCAGCAATCGTTCTATTGCCAACTAGCCACAGCGTACTTCCAGCCAGCATCAATACGGTACCTAAATAGCCAAATGAGGGTTTCCCATTAACATGGTACTCCTTAAAAAAGACATGATTAACAAATTTCGGCGGATACATACCTCCCCAGGTCAGCCAGGTAATCAAAACGCCTGAAACCGCAAGGAGCCCAAGGATAATAACGCGGCTAACTTCTTTTCCCTGAAGTGGGAATCTGGGCATAAACAAGCCAATAGCCCCCCCGATAAACACTTGAAAATTAACGGCAATTGGTAAAAACAACAGCCCAATTTTCTTATTCTGGCGGGTCAGTGTCCAAAAAATAGAGAAAAGTAAAATACCGGGCAGAAACGGGTGAGCCCGAACGCTATAGATTAACACATAGGGATTAAACAGAACAGCTAAGGCTTTATAGCTGGTGGACCGCAAATGGAATAAAACTAAACCAAGCCAACAGAACAGGGAAAGAATACGACCGAGCAGTAGAAACTGAGCTCCGGCAAAATCGCCGATAATTGCCTGCAACGATGCAACTACCCATAAATAAAACGATGAGATTGACCAATAAGGAGACAGATCCAGAGCAGGCCAAAGCGAATAGGCTTGTTCGAAGGAAGGTAGATAAGCACCTCCTTCATCTCCTCTTGCTTGCTGAGTTAAAACAAAATAGACTAGTATAAATAGGGTTACACTAATTAATCCACCGTAAATCAGCGGGAGTTTTTTTACTGGCATATAAAAATAGCAGGAACGTCAAGTTACCTAGTAGAGCTTTTTTACCAAAAGTGCCACAAAAGTAAATACATTTCCTTATCTATTGTCAATTCAAGTTACCATATAAATCAAAAAATACATTAATAATCATTTTTAGATACATATTTATTACTAAAAATGAACTTATTGCCTATAAAAACATAAGTGATTTGCTGAGAAATTACCTGAAAATCAATTCCTAGTTAGCCGTAAAACCCCTAACTGCCCTGAAGGGGACTTTGCCTGTACTTAGACAAAGTCCCCTTCAGGGCAGTTAGGGGTTTCAGATAGTCTCTGAGATTTCGGGTTACCACTTATTTAACCAAAATTAGCACAGATAAAATGGTATAAGCTATCAGAATCAGGTAGGTTCGGCCATTCAGAAACCCAGGGAATAGTTGTACTAATATATACCCAATAAAGGGCCAGGGTTGAATAAGATAACGCTCAAAAAATGGATGGTTACCCCCAACAAACGCCTGGGAAACGATAAAGAACAGGACAAAAACGATTGAGAATACCAGTCCTTTATCTGTATAATCCTTTGCGCGTATATACGTGCTTATCTGCTCAATAATGATTCCAAGACTGATAAAACTCAGACTGTAAACAACAAACAGAGCTAGCTTGAGAACCAGCTCACCTCTTGCTTCTATCCAGGCCAAACCATGCTCAATAGGGCCACTAAATACATCATCAACAGAAGACGAATCGTGAAAGAAATTGACTCGACATAAAGTTAGGAGCAGCGCGGCCAATACCCCAATAAGTACCGTACGAATGAGCGCTTTCGACTGCCAGTATGCATTGACCAACACAATTGGCGTAAGGTATATACCTGTCAAAGCGAAGGCTGTAAAAGGGCGCAATGCATTGAAACTAACACCCGAACGCAACTTCGACCACTGATGGAAAGCGGGGGGCGTTAAGCCTCCCCAAAGCAAAATCAACCCTACCAAGGGAAGCAGACTAATCCCTATGGCCGTATACAGTAGCCCTCGTTTGACCAGCACGTCTTTCAATCCATACTGTACATAGTACTCCCAATCGGTCAGTACCAAAACGACAAATACGGCAGGCAGGAGAGGAATATAGTAAAAGCGGGCAATCGTAGTGATCCCCAGCAACAGGCAACCTAGAAAAAAAGGCAATAGGCGTTGAAATCGCGAAATTGACAGAAGAAGCAAGCCGATAAACAAAAATATAAGCGAGGGTCCTTCGGTTTCGATTGTAGAAACACTTAAGAAAAAATAAGGGCAAACCAGCATAAACCAGCTCGCGGCCAGAATCTTTTGCTGCCTAGCGACAGACAACGTCTTGATATGCACGTATGTAAATCCGGCCACTAGCAGAAGAGTGGCACAGGTAATAAGTCTAAGCCCGATAAAATCGATCCCAGGAAATAACCTCATCCATAAAGCAAACCAGATATGACTGGCCACGCCCGTGGGGGGTACATGCTTGTATAGGCTTGTCAGGTTAACGCCAGCGTTAGCAAAGGCCCTACTAGCTATTAGGTGGAAATCTTCATCCAAAATACCGTACCGGGCCTCAAGGGCAAGTGCACTCGCAAGGATCAGGTAAACAACACAAATTGCGATAAAATACTGAGGATAAAACTTGCGCCCCTCGGGTATAGATGAATTGTTGGATACAGGAAAATAAGCCTTTGATAACTTCATTAAACTATAGAGGATTGAGTTTCGCGAACGTTTACGCTAAACTGTCAGATTGGCCAGAAAGTTAAACCAGGTAGTCAATGATCATACTTGTAACCAAAATGGCACATTAACTACAATAAAGGTTGATATTGAACTAAGGATGCAGCACGAAATTAAGTGTATTTCACCAGCTATTCTCATTAGTAACTTTCCCTCCTTGGGCAATCGGGCCAACTCCTCTGCTCTATGATAATTTTCAAAAAAATAGTTCAACTATAGTGAGGTATTAAAGTCCAAACTTGTCTATGTTAAGTACTACCCGCTTAACGGACGTTTGTATGCAGCCAGTACCGTTATTTAACGAGCAACCCAATACCGATAACCCGGCCCGACCATCAGCAAACCATCAACCCGAGCCCGTAACCAAAGTGACGGATGATGAATTACTGTTAAGGCAACTATTCATACAGGACGCCCGGCAAGGCTGCGCACTATTGTTCAGACGCTATTATACAAATCTGGTCAATCATGCCGTTCGCTTTGTTTATTCAAAAGAAGTAGCCGAAGATTTAGTGGCCGAAGTGTTCACTGTCTTCTGGCAGGATCGTACGTTTGACCAGATTACTACCTCATATCGGGCCTATCTGTACAAAGCGGTTCGCCACCGGGCTTACAATTACCTGCGCTGGGAACTCCACAAGTCCGATTCGTTAGACCTGGCCGATAACCAATCCATGCCCGCATCACTACAACCCGATCAGGTGCTGCACTATAGTGAACTCCATCAGAAAATTGAATCGGTTATTCAGAATCTACCTCCCCAATGCCAGCGCGCTTTTCTACTCAGCCGAATTGAAGGCAGGAAATACACTGAAATAGCCCAGGACTTGCAAATCAGCACCAGTGGCGTTGAGAAACTGCTCATCAGAGCCCTGGGTAAACTACGGCAGGAACTGAAAGCAGACTGGTTTATTACGCTGGTTTTGTGGCTGGCAACTGGCGCTGCCTATGTAATATGTGAGGTAACGCGTACGCAACTTGTCTAACCGACAAATCATCAATCAGCTATGAAACCGTCGCTTACAAAAACTATTGTCTTTGATTTTTTTGACGGGAAAGCCACGGCTATCCAACGAAAATACATTGAAGCCTGGCTGGCTGATGAAGCTAACCAGGAAACCTACTATCAATACCTCGATGAATGGGAAAGTCAACGCCCGCAGTTCGCCGTAGACGCCGACAAAGCGCTGGATGCCTTCCTTCCTGTTCTGGAGGATACGAATCCCCGCACGCTTCAGCCCAAAATCATAAAAAATACACCGTCGTTCTGGACAAAACACTGGCTGGGTTTGCGTATTGCGGCTTCTGTGCTGCTGGTAAGCTTGCTAGGTGGGTTTCTGTTCCGTGCACAACTACTTTATACGTCCTACCAGACCGCCTACGGACAAACCTCGACCGTTCAACTCTCCGATGGTACATTGGTTGTACTCAATGCCAACTCCACCCTGCATGTACCCCGCTTCGGATTTGGGAGCGATACCCGCGATGTGTTTCTGGAAGGTGAGGGTGAGTTTACCGTAACGCATACGGCCAATAATCAGCGCTTTATTGTGCGAACACCCGGCAACTTTCAGATAGAAGTACTGGGAACCGAATTCGTTGTTTACGCTCGGGAACGGGGTAAACGGGTCTTCCTCAACAAGGGGAAAGTCAAGTTAGGTCTCCCGCAGGGGCAACAACTCTACATGAAGCCCGGTAATGTGGTAACGGTTGCCAACTCGGGACGCTACAAGCTCACTCAATCCGCACCCGCCCGGCCCTATTTAGCCTGGAAAGAGCACTGGTTTTACTTCGACAATACATCCCTGGCCGAAGTGGCGCAACAAATTCAGGAACGCTTCGGGGTGAAGGTGGTCGTTACGGATTCCCTCCTCTCCCAACGACGTATTGCGGGCAATTTCAAGGCAGAGAAAGCGGATGATCTGTTACAGATCCTGTCCGAGCTCCTCAACCTGAACATTGTGAAGACCCGCCATCACATTGAATTAAGTACTCCTAAACAACCTTACTAAACATGTCGCGTTTACGTTTACCCAAAATGGGGCTGGTCTTGCTCGGTTTACTGGGCCAGCAACTGGCACTGGCGCAATCTGTGGTGCTGGCTCGCCAACAAAGTAAAGCATCCCGCATGGCTCAGGCACACCCGGCAGAGGGTCAGAAATTAAAAGAAGTACTTACCGATTTGAGCCGCCAGCATCAGGTCAGTATTTTGTTCGAAGAAACAACTGTGCAGGGAATTACTGTTCCGGCAGATGCACGGCTCCGATCGGGCAAAGTAGAGAAACAACTGCAAAGCCTGCTGAAACCCTACGGTCTGACGGCTAAAAAACTCAACGAACAGGCCTATTACATCATTAAAACACCAGCTAAAGACAACGCTCAATCCAGCAGCAACGGCCAGCCGGAAGCCGGTTTAACCCAATCAGCAGAAGGTGGCATGTCAACAATTCAGCCCTTAAATCCAGCAGCAACTACGCCAATAATTGCTGATGTTCGGGTTAGTGGGCGCGTAACCGGCGAAAACGGTGAAGGCTTGCCTGGCGTCAATGTTGTAATTAAAGGAGCCATCCGGGGCACCAATACGGATACCGACGGGCGCTATCAACTAAGTGTCCCGAATGCCGGAACCACCCTGGTTTTCAGCTTTGTGGGGTATACCAGCCAGGAGGCAATGGTGGGCAATCGAACAACCCTGGACATTCAATTACTTCCGGATAACAAATCCTTGAACGAAGTCGTCGTTGTTGGGTATGGTACCGTCAAAAAATCAGACCTGACTGGTGCTGTTGCCAAAGTTGGTGAAACCAATATTAAAGCTACGCCTATTCCGTCCCTGGATCGGGCCATGCAGGGGCGGGCCGCTGGTGTTCAGGTTGTATCTAACTCAGCAGCACCCGGTGGCAGTTCAACCATTCGTATTCGGGGATCAGGCTCTGTCAATGCCAGTAACGATCCACTGTATGTAATCGATGGATTTCCGACGACCGGGCTCAACTCCATTAATACCGATGACATCGAGTCAATTGAGGTGTTAAAAGATGCATCTGCCACGGCTATTTATGGCTCGCGAGGATCGAATGGGGTGGTACTGGTCACCACCAAGCGGGGTAAAGCAGGTAGAACGGTCATTAGTTACGATGCCTATTATGGGGTTCAAACGGTTCGTCGGAAAATTCCCCTGCTCAATGCCCAGCAGTTTGCCGATTTTGTCAATGAAGCCCGCGTCAACGGCGGTGCACAACCCTACTTCAACGGGAGTTCGGCCGATCAACCCCTCCCCTCGTCCCTGGGCGAAGGTACTGACTGGCAGTCGCAGGTATTACGGGCAGCGCCCATTCAGAGCCACCAATTGGCGGCTTCGGGTGGTACGGACAAATCCCGTTACGCCGTTTCGTTTGGCTATTACAACCAGCAGGGAATCGTGCTGAACTCCAATTTCAAACGCTACACGCTTCGGGCTAACCTGGATAACAACCTGACATCGCGCCTGAAGGCTGGCCTGACTATTCAGGGAGCGTTTACATCGGGGAATAATGCTAAAACAGACGTAGACGGTAATGGCGGTGGTGGTGTGATCAGTTCGGCACTGAGTTATGCGCCTAATTTCCCGGTCTACAACACCGACGGTAGTTATTATAAAAACACGGGTGCTCTCAATGGCTACGGGGTCGATAACCCATTGGCTGTAGCGAATGAAATCACCAACATCGGCACCACGATCCGGTTGCTGGCCAACTCCTATCTCGATTATACCATTACAGAGGGGTTGAACATTCGCACCAGTTTCGGGGCCGATCTGCAAAGTACCAAAACAAACAACTATGCCACCCGGCTGTCGCTGGCAGGTTCGAGTCTGGGCGGTGGTGCCTCCATTTTGACGGGACAAAGCATCGGCTGGCTGAACGAAAACACGCTCAATTACACCCGGCAACTGACGTCGCGTCATAGCCTGAACGCGCTGTTGGGATACACCATTCAGGGATTGACCACCGAAGGCGTGACCGCGAATGCCAATACGTTCACGAATGATTTTGCGCTCTACAATAACCTCGGAGCAGGGTCAACACTGGTAGCGCCGGGTTCATCGGCCAGCGACTGGCGACTGATTTCGTACCTCGCCCGCATCAACTATAGTTTCGATGATCGCTTTCTGCTCACGTTGACCGGTCGGCGGGATGGGTCTAGCCGCTTTGGCCCGAATGAGAAGTTTGGCTTCTTTCCCTCTGGTGCGCTAGCCTGGAAACTGGCCAACGAAAAATGGATAAAAAGCCTGCCTGCCATTTCGGATGCCAAACTACGGCTGAGCTATGGACTATCTGGTAATCAGGAAATTGGCAATTATCGCTACCTGGCCAACATCAGTTCATCGTCGTATATTCTGGGTGGTCAGCTCAATTCGGGAGCTTATACGTCATCCATTGCTAATCCAGATCTGCGATGGGAGAAAAACGCCCAATTCGATGCTGGCCTGGATGTTGGAATCCTCAATAACCGAATCCAGTTCACCGCTGATTATTATATCAAAACCACCTCCGATTTGCTGTTCAATGTAGGCGTTCCTACGTCGTCGGGCTTTTCGACAACGCTCAAAAACATCGGCAGCGTCCAGAACAAAGGACTTGAATTATCCTTAAATACGATCAACATCGACAAAGGTGGGTTCCGCTGGACATCCGAATTTAACATCACCTTCAACCAGAATAAGATTCTGACGCTGGATGGCCGTCAGGAATTTACGACGGGTACCGACGCGGTCATTTTTGCAACGAGCATCAACCCAATCCTGCTGCGGGTCGGTAGTCCGCTGGGAAATTTCTACGGTCGGGTTATGGATGGGATCTTCCAGAATCAGGCTGAAGTAGACGCATCCGCTCAGAAGACCACCGCTAAACCCGGCGACATCCGCTATAAAGACCTGAATAACGATGGGGCCATCAACGACAATGACCGGGCTATCATCGGCAATGCCAATCCGAAGTTCTTTGGTGGGTTCAACAATACGTTTTCGTTTAAAGGCTTCGATCTGAACATTTTCGTTCAGGGTAACTCGGGCAACCAGATTCTGAATTATGGCAGTTTCGACCTGCTGAACCTGACGGGTGGCAACAACCAATCGGCACGGGTTCTGGATCGGTGGACGCCTACCAACCCAAGCACTACGATTCCTCGTGCCAACGGAGCTGGTGGATCGCGCATTCTATCCAGTTTTCAGGTCGAAGACGGCTCGTATCTGCGGTTCAAAAATATCTCACTGGGGTATAATCTCCCCCGTGATTTGTTGAGCCGCCTGGCCATCTCATCGGCCAGGATCTACGTAACGGCTCAGAACTGGATTACCCTGACAAACTACACAGGCTACGATCCTGAAGTAAATCGCTACGGTAGTTCTTCGCTGAGTCAGGGACTCGACTACGGCGGTTACCCAGCGGCCAAGACGGTATTGGTTGGATTGAATTTAAAATTTTAAACCCTTTTGCGAAGAGCCATGAAATTCAATCATATAGCCCCCTTAGTGGCGCTCTTTCTGACGGCCTGCGAAAAGCAACTGGACCTCTCTCCCGTTACAAACCTGACGAATGTTACCTATTACAAAACCGCCGATGATGCAAAAGCGGCTCTGGGTGCCTGCTACTCGGCCATTGGTGGCGGTGACCCCTTTTTGGACTTAGCTACCAGCGATGATGCTATCCCGTTTCTGACTGGATCGGCCGATCGTCCGTTACTCTGGCGGTACAACATTACCCCATCCAACACCTTTATTTCGAACTATGCTGGCGCGTATTCAGGCATAAACCGATCGAACATCGTAATTGGTCGATTGCCGGGCATTTCGATGGATGAAAGCCTGAAAGCGCGCTACATTGCCGAAGCCAGGTTTTTACGGGCACTTCATTATTTTAATCTTGTTCGGCTTTACGGCGATGTGCCCATCGTGACAACCGAAACCACCTCGCTCGATGGGCTGGCGGTTTCCCGCGATCCTGCCGACAAGGTGTATGAGCTACTCATAGCTGATTTAAAAGAAGCAGAAGCGGCCCTACCAAAAACCTACCCGGCCAGCGAGTCGGGGCGGGCTACTTCGGGAGCCGCTAAAGGCATATTGGCTCGCGTGTATTTAACCCGGGCGGGCGTAACAGCAGGCTCGCCTTACTGGGCACAGGCTGCGGCCAAAGCCAAAGAGGTCATGGATATGGGTGTGTATGATCTGTACGCCAACTTCGCCGATGCGTTTGCGCTGACAGCCCGGGGTGGTAAAGAGAATATTTTCGAGATTCAGAACCTGACAGATGTAAAGGGGCACACCTTAGGCAGAGGCTATGGCGTACGTTCCTCGCCCATTTATCCGGGTACCGGTTCAGGCATTGCGCGGCCTTCGCCGGGTCTGTTCAGTTTATATTCTGATAAAGACACCCGCAAAGCGGTAACGTTCCTGACGTCCTATGTCTACAACGGGGTTACCACAACACTCTCCATTACCGATCCCGATTTTACTAAAGCCGTAGCGTTTCAGAAGCTGTGGGACAAAACAGCCAAGACGCTCGAAGGAACCAGCATTCCTATCCTGCGCTACGCCGATGTGTTGCTGATGTATGCAGAAGCCACAAACGAAGCGAATAACGGTCCTACCGCCGACGCTTACACCGCGCTGAACAAAGTCCGTATGCGGGCAGGACTGACGGCGCTGTCGGGGTTGACGTATCAGCAATTTAAGGAAGCTGTTTGGCTGGAACGTCGTCTGGAACTAACCTTTGAGAATAGTCGTCGGTACGATCTCATCCGAACTGGCCAGTTGCTCGACGCCGTGAAAGCGGAGAACAGTTTCGCCCGAAATGCCACCATTCAGCCGTTTCATGTCTTAATGCCCATTCCGCAAACGGACCTGGACGCGAATCCAAATCTAAAGCAAAATCCGGGGTATTAATCGCCACTCATTTTATGACAAACCGTAGAGATTTCCTTAAACAAACACCTTCGTTGATTGGGCTGCTGATGAGCATTCCGGCCCTGGCGCAAACAGCCGCAGGGTTAACCGCAAAAAAATCAATTATTCTCCGGTCGTCCTGGCAAACGGTCAACATCGGCGACATTGGCCATACACCGGGTGTACTTACTTTATTGGAAAAATACCTGCCTGACGTAGAAGTGCGCCTATGGCCCTCCAGCGTCGATAATGGCGTTGAGGCACTACTAAAAAAGCGGTTCCCGAATGTGCCGATTATCAAAAGCCCCAATGAGATTGCGCAGGCACTCAACGAATGTGTGTTTTTACTACACGGTTCTGGCCCGTCGCTGGTGGCGCGTAAAGATGTGGAGCGCTGGCATAAAGAAACGGGTAAACCTTACGGTGTATATGGTATCACATTTCCAGGCGTATATAGTCCAGACCCCAAAGCGGTCGTTACAGCCAACCCGGTAGATGTTGAGCTACTGAGTAAAGCGCGATTCGCCCTGTTCAGGGACTCGATTTCACTGGATTTTGCAAAGAGCCACGGCGTAACCAGTCCCGTCATGGAGTTTTGTCCCGATGGTGCCTTTGCCGTGGATTTACGCAACGACCAGGCTGCAACAACATTCATGAAAGAACATGGGCTGGAAGAGGGCAAGTTTATGTGTGTGATCCCCCGGCAGCGATTCACGCCTTACTGGGATATTCCGAGCAAAAAAGCAGCGTTTGACGAAACAAGAAACGCCCGTAATGAGGCCATGAAAGAGCACGACAACGCGCCACTTCGGGAAGCCATTATCGCCATTGTTCGCCAGACATCCCTGAAAATCCTGATCTGCCCGGAAGACGAAACGCAGGTGAAACTCGGCAAGGAAATCCTGTTCGATAAACTCCCGGACGATGTAAAACCTAAAGTCGTTTGGCGAGACCATTACTGGATTACCGACGAAGCCGTTAGCACCTACATCCGTTCGGCGGGGTTGTTCGGGCTTGAGATGCACTCCCCTATTATGTGCATTGGCAATGGCATTCCCGCTATTGTTGGCCGCTTTGCCGAGCAAACCAGTAAAGGGGTTATGTGGAAGGACATCGGTCTCGGCGACTGGCTATTCGACATGGATAACGAACAGGACGTAGCTCGCTATGTGCCAACGGTGCTGGCTATGGCAAAAGACCCTAAAGCGGCCAAAGCGAAAGCAGCTAAAGGACGAAAGTTCGTTGAACAACGGCAACGGGAAACAATGGGGTTATTGAAGAAAAATGTGACACCACTTTAACCTCATGTTAGTGGGGTTTGGTGGTGTCAGGTTCTTCAACGACACCGTGGTTTTTGTTCGTTCTCGCTTGGCTTTGCCGAGTGAGGGCTATTGTTTCAAGGGCCTCTGGCCCGTTTCTGACCTATTTTGCTATTCACCGGCCAGAGGCCGTCAAAACAATAGTCCTCACTCGGCAAAGCCAAGCGAGAACGAGAGTGACACCACTTTAACCTCATGTTAGTGGGGTTTGGTCTGTTCAGGTCGATGACTCATCAGCCGCCGACTGGTCGAACCAATTGCAGCATATTCACCAGGATTACGCCGGAGCTAAGAAAAAAGTAGCGAACGCGATGGACTTCGTGCGTCAACGGCAAGCATCTACGATGCAGGTCATCAACAAGGCAATTCAAGCCCGAAAAGCGTGACAGACAGTTTTCTAGCTAGTAAACTGTCGCAAAAATGGCTAAGTTTGGCAAGCAGTAGCATTGTTCCGAAAAGGCCACTCTGTACTAACTCGTCAGACATGACTACCCACGTCAATCTCTATTTTGCCAGTCTTATTCTGTTTCTAACACTCGCCTTTAAGCAAGACGTCCCACCCCGACTACAGCTCTTTCTACTCATCGGCCAGTCGAATATGGCAGGCCGGGGCGTACCCGAAGCCGAAGATCAGACAACACATCCGCGCATCTGGATGCTGGCGAAAGATCAGACTTGGGTGCCTGCCCGCGATCCGATGCACTTTGATAAACCCGACGTTATTGGCGTAGGGCCGGGATTCGCCTTTGCGAAACGATTGGCCGATGCTTATCCCGACATGAACATTGGCCTGATCCCCTCTGCCGTAGGTGGCTCGAACATTGGCGTCTGGAAACCGGGGGCTTATTATGAACCCACCAAGTCGTATCCCTATGATGACGCGTTACGTCGGGCCAAAAAAGCCCTCGAAAATGGGCAATTAGCAGGCTTTATCTGGCACCAGGGCGAATCGGACTCAAACCCGGAGAGAGCCATCATCTACGAAGAAAAACTAATCGAACTGGTGCAGCGATTTCGAAACGACCTGAATGCGCCCAATGTACCGTTTGTGGTCGGAACGCTGGGTGATTTTGTTGTAGATCGGGACCCGGAGGCAAAAATCGTCAATGAAGCATTGCAACAGGCTACCAATCACATCCCAAATTCGTATTGCGTACTCTCCTCCGGGTTGACCGATAAAGGAGACTCGACGCATTTCGATACAGGTTCAGCCCGAATCCTTGGTCAGCGATACGCGGATATATTTATCCAGAAGAAATTGGTAAAGAGTATAGACCCGCATCGGCGGACCGACTGATTTTTATGATCAGTATGGTGTAGACGTGATAAAAAAAGCAAATGTGAGCCGTTTTGCCACATACTATTGGCAAAATCATGCCTATTCTTAAAAATCATAAAAATCAGCGGTCTATTGATTTCGTATAATTGCAAAACTATTTCCCTCTCTTAATCACTGATTTTGCCGCATGGCTATTCCTACTGTTTCATCTAAACCGTCCGGCGAGGCTCAATCGGCTCAGGTCGGGCTGTTTGGTCTACCGGTCATTGTAGCTGCTCTGGGCTACTTCGTTGATATTTACGACCTTCTTCTTTTCGGTATTGTTCGGGTTCCCAGTCTGAAAGATCTTGGCCTGACACCTGATCAAATCTCAACTGTTGGGTCCAGTATTATCAACTGGCAAATGGGTGGTTTACTGCTCGGCGGTATTTTGTGGGGAGTTATTGGCGACAAGCGTGGGCGGCTATCGGTGCTGTTTGGCAGCATCATCACTTACTCCATTGCCAATATTGCCTGTGGGTTCGTTAAGAACGTCACGTTCATGGATCCAACAATGTACTACGCACTGATGCGCTTCGTGGCCGGTATCGGGCTGGCTGGTGAGTTAGGCGCGGGCATCACTCTTGTAAGCGAAGTACTGCCTAAGGAGAAGCGTGCCATTGGCACCTCCCTCGTTGCGGGAATTGGCCTTTTTGGGGCTGTAGTGGCCTATTTTACCGTCAAATTATTCGACTGGCAAATGGCCTTTTTTGTAGGGGGTGGTTTAGGCTTCGGTTTATTGCTGTTACGGGTAGGCGTAGTTGAGTCTGGTATGTTTAAAGATGTAAGCGACCAGAAACATGTTAGTCGAGGCAATTTCCTTTCCTTTTTTACCAACGCAAACCGGCTCTCCCGTTACCTCAAATGCATCGGAATTGGGCTACCCACCTGGTTCGTCATTGGCATTCTGGCTACGTTTAGTAATGAGTTCGGTAAAGCGCTGGGCATTGCCGAAGAAATTCAGCCGGGCCTAGCCATTATGTGGTGCTACGTTGGGCTGGCCGTTGGCGATTTAGCCAGTGGTTTCATCAGTCAGGCGTTGGAATCGCGCAAAAAAGCGGTTGCCCTGCTCATGGTGGTTGCCCTCGTTTTTGGTTTGGTTTACCTGTATCTAGGTATAAAAAGTGCCACAATTCTTTATGGTCTTTGCCTGGCTATGGGCTTTGGCATTGGCTATTGGGCTATGTTCGTAACCATTGGTGCCGAGCAGTTCGGGACTAATATTCGTGCCACAGCGGCCACTACTGTACCCAATATGGTGCGTGGCTTAGTCATTCCCATGACGCTGGGTTACCAGGCGCTAAAACCGTCTCTGGATATTATCAATGCTGGCGCCGTTGTCGGTTTAATTAGTTTCCTACTCGGCTTCTATTCTATTTTGAGTATTCCAGAAACACACGGCAAGGATTTAAATTATCTGGAAGAATAAAAAAAGGGGAGGAAGGAAGGAAGGAGAGGGACGAAAGGGAGGAAGGAGGAGAGGGAGGAAAGTAAAAAGCAAGTTCTATATTTTCCATCCTCCCTCTCCTTCCTTCCTTTCGTCCCTCTCCTCCATCCTCCCTTTCCTCCTTCCTCCCTCTCCTCCCCTTTATGCAAACAACTGCTCCTGCCCGAGTTTCCTTCCGCCCACTGTTCGCACTGCCGGTCATTGTGTCGGCGCTGGGTTTTTTCGTGGATGTGTATGACATGCTCATCTTCAGCATTGTTCGCGTGCCGAGTTTACAATCGCTGGGGCTGTCGGAAGAAGAAGTCTCTAAAGCGGGGACGTTTATTATCAATTTCCAGCAGGCTGGGCTGGTAGTAGGCGGTTTTTTGTGGGGTGCCCTGGGCGATAAGCGCGGCCGTATGTCGGTGTTGTTCGGGAGTATCATTACGTATTCCCTCACGAATATTGCCTGTGGATTTGTGCAGGATGTGAATACTTACGCCCTGTTGCGATTTCTGGCCGGAGTTGGTCTCTCCGGCGAAATTGGAGCCGCCATCGTACTGGTATCAGAAACTCTGCCCAAAGCCATCCGAAGTTACGGTTCAGCTATGGTAGCGGGCATTGGCTATCTGGGGGCGGGTGTAGCCTACCTCACTGTCGAATATTTCAACTGGCGAACAGCCTTCTGGGTGGGGGGTGGTATGGGCTTAGCATTATTGCTGCTGCGCGTCAGTGTATTTGAATCAGGCTTATTCAGCCGGATGAAGACGGAACATACAACCGTTAGCCGTGGGAATATTTTACAATTTTTCAGAAGTTGGCCGGAGGCTCTAAAATACTTGCGTTGCGTGACGGTAGGTATGCCCACCTGGTTTGTGGTTGGCATTCTGGCTACGTTCGCCAATGAGTTAGGGCAGGCGCTAGGCATTGAGGAAGTGGTGAAACCAGGCCGCTGTGTCATGATGATCTACGTAGGTATGGCGGTAGGTGATTTACTTAGTGGGCCACTCAGCCATTGGTTACAGTCGCGCCTGAAAACCATTACCGGCCTGTTGCTCCTGGGGTCATTGCTTAGTGGCATCTATCTGTTTGGTGGCATTCACACAGCCAGTGGCATTTATACTGTGTGCTTATTGCTGGGTTTTTGCACAGGTTATATCGCGATGTTTCTGACTATGGTAGCCGAACTCTACGGTACCAATCTCCGCAATACCGCTACTACATCAGTACCCAGTGTTGTACGTGGAACGCTTATTCCCATGACCTTATTTTTTCAGGCGCTGAAGCCTTCTTTGGGCGCGTTGGTGGCCGCGGGAATCCTGGGTGTTATCGTTTATGGGCTTTCCTTCTGGTCGCTCAGCCGAATGGACGAGACATTCGGGAAGGACCTGGACTTTGTGGAATAAATAAATGAATAATGGATAATGGATAATGGATAATGAATAATGGTAATCAGAGTCTTATCATTATTCATTATTCATTATTCATTATTCATTTCCCTAGCACCAGCCATTCATCATTTATTTAAACCGTTTCTCCAGATTACCAGCGTTGCAGGGGTCTAACAACATCATTGGGTTGACAGCTAAAGGTTCAAAACTTAAATCGTTCAACTCAATGAAAACCTCGATCAAATTACTCGCCAGTGCCTTCTTATTCGCGTTAACTATCTCAGCTTCAAGTCCTGTTTTCGCCACCGACGGTACTCCTCAGCACAAAGCGTTTGCCGCCGTTGTGTTCCCATCCATCAATGCATCCAAACTTTGGGTGTGTCTGGAAAAGTACCAGTCCGAAAATAAAATTACCCTCCAATTACTCAATGAAAAGGGAGATATCTTATTCAATGAAACGCTCTGCGGTAAAAACAGCAAGCAAAATGCGTTCCGCCAGCAGTTTGATATGAATGAGCTTGGTGATGGAAATTATACCTTCCGCATAACAGCCGGTGACCAGAAAGAAGATATATCGGTTAAACTCGCAACGCCATCTCTGGAAGCGCCCACCCGAATGATTGCCATTAAGTAAGCAGGACTGCCTGGTAAAGCGTTCTGAAATTATCCATCAACCTCCCGAAAGTCCAACACTTTCGGGAGGTTTTGTTTTAGCGAAAGCGCGTTGTGTAGTGAATAGAAATCCAGTGAATTAGGCTTATAGGAGAGGCCTATTTAAAACGGAACGCGCCGATACTAAAACTTGATCTCCATGACCCGGCTATTTCTTTTACTTACTGCGTTCGTACTTTCTCTTTCCTGTACATCGGCAATAGCTCAAACCAAACTAGATAGCCTGTTACCAATCCGCGGGTTTTGCATTGCGGCTCCCCAGCCCAAACAACTCGATACATTTATCAAGTTTATCAACGAAGAACTCGCTCCCCGCCAGGTAAATACGTTAATTCTTCGGGTTGATTTCAACTACGAATTTGATAGCCATCCTGAACTGCGCGATAGTGTCGCCCTATCGAAACGGGAGGTTAAAAAGCTGGTTAAAGCATGCCAGCGAAATAACATTCGCTTAATTCCCCAAATCAACCTTCTCGGCCACCAATCCTGGGCTAGTAAGACAACGAATCTACTACGCGTTTATCCCGAATTCGATGAAACTCCACACGTAAAAATGCCCGAAAAATACGTTTGGCCTAATGCAGACGGTTTGTACTGCAAAAGTTATTGTCCCTTACACCCCGGCGTTCATGCGGTCGTATTTGCGCTGGTCGATGAAATTTGTGATGCCTTTGAAACGGATGCATTTCATGCAGGCATGGACGAAGTTTTTTACATCGGTGATGAGCAATGTCCGCGTTGCTCAGGTCGTGACAAAGCCGAGTTATTTGCCGGAGAGGTCAATGAAATCCGAAACCATCTGTCCCAGAAAAACCGAAAACTCTGGATTTGGGGCGATCGACTCATTGACGGAAAAACCACCGGTATTGGTATGTGGGAAGGCAGTTTTAACAATACGTACCGCGCTATCGACCTGATCGCTAAAGATGTTACAATTTGCGACTGGCACTACGAACGACCGGACCAAACCGCCGTATATTTTGCCACAAAGGGTCTTAACGTGATTACCTGTCCCTGGCGAAAGCCGAGTTTCGCGATGACACAAACGCAGGACATGGTCAGGTTCCGGAAGTCGGTTACGCCAGTTATGAAAGAGCGATTTCAGGGCATGATGCAAACCGTCTGGTCGGGTGCGGGACCATTTCTGGACGAATTTTATGGCGTAAACGTAAATCCCGCATCGGGCGAAGACACGGCCAGTAACTGCTTTAAAGCCCTATTTGGTGAAATCAAACGGCTTAGTGAGGCCAATTAACTAGTCACAAAAATGGTATCAACTCCATCGAAACCGGCCAGTGCCGTTCTATCGTCAAAGCGTATTTTTTCCATTGATGTCTTTCGGGCATTGACGATGCTCACGATGATTTTCGTCAATGACTTAGGAACCTTGTCTGGCATTCCGCTCTGGTTGGAGCATTCACGCGCCGATCAGGATTTTCTGGGCTTTGCCGATACCGTTTTCCCCTGCTTTCTGGTCATTGTGGGTATGTCGATTCCCTTTGCCATTCGCCAGCGACTCGATAAAGGGGATTCATACGGCCAGATCGTTTGGCATATTGTTTTGCGATCAATCGCCTTGCTGGTGATGGGCGTTTTCTTCGTCAATATCTCCGATCTGAATGCGGCAGCTACGGGCATGCGTTCGGGCTGGTTTGTGATCCTGATGATTCTGGCGTTTTTCCTGGTCTGGAACCAGTATCCTAAACGAGAGGGCACCGCAAAAACCCTTTTCATTGGCCTGCAACTACTGGGCGTAGGCATTCTGATCTACCTGGCTTTCCTATACCGCGGAGGCCCTGATGATCATTTGGTTGGCTTGACACCCCAATGGTGGGGAATTTTAGGGCTTATCGGCTGGACGTATCTCACCTGCGCGATTCTCTATTTATTTCTCCACAAACAGCCGATCCTTCTGATCGCTTGCTGGGTGTTTTTTACCCTCATGAACATAGCAGGTCATGCCGGGTGGCTGCACGCTCTTTGGCCCAATGGCCCCCGCGCCTGGATTCCAGACAATGGCGCGTTTAACTCGCTCGCCTTCTCGGGCGTACTAGCCACGCTTTTACTAACGCGCTTGCAACGCACCGAAAAATCGCAGCAGGTACCGATTCTATTTATTGGCATAGGTTTGCTGTTTCTTATCGCCGGATTTCTGTCCAGAAACTTCTTTATCATCTCGAAAATTCAGGCAACGCCCACCTGGATTTTCCTTTGCTGTGGCATCGCGTTTATTGTCTACGTAGGCATCTATTGGCTGGTTGATTTAAATGGCAAAACGCATTGGTTCGATCTGATAAAAACCGCCGGTACCAGCACACTAACCTGCTATTTACTGCCAGACCTTTATTATAGTATTACCGATTTATCCGGTAGTTCACTCCCCAAATCGCTAACGACGGGCGGTGTTGGGCTGCTCAAATCACTTCTGTTTGCTCTGCTGATTATTGGTATTACGGCGGTGCTGGGTAAGATGAAAATTAAGCTTAAGTTGTAACTTACCCCTATTCACAATTTTTGCTTAGCGACTTTCCATTCCTTATGAAACCTCTGATTCAAGCGCTTGTTGGTACCTGGTTTATTTGTAGTACAAGCTTCCCAATGTGGCTAAAGGGCGACAAAACCAATCCCACCTTTACCTATGCAATCTCCGACCAAAAAAGGGAAACCAACGTCTTGCTGGACACAGTAAAGTACCAGCAGAAGGGAGAATTAAAAACGCTCACGGGGTTGGATTATCAGGTAAAAGCCGATTCGTCGGCTTTCGTTTGGCGTGGTAAGGGATTATTAGGTTTGGTACGTAGTAAGTGGAACGTGGTGTTACAGGACCCCGATGGCCAATGGGCAGTTATCTGGTTCTCCAAAACCCTGTTTACACCCGAGGGCGTCGATATCATCAGCCGCACACCCCAGCTTCCTGAAAAAACGCTCAACCACATCAAGTCGTTAATGGCCGACAAGCCGCAACTGGCTAAGCATTTGATAGGTGTTCGCGATTTGCCGGTGCGATAAAATTTAGCCATAACTCCCTCCCATGAACTACACCAGAATGCCGATTGAAATTGAATCGCCGGAAGAAATTGGTTATTCTACGATTCAGTACAATCTGGCCGAAAGCTCGGTGCGCGACATTCACCTGAACAACCTGAATCTCAACCTCAATGACTTGCTTTTGTGCTATGGTCATCACCAGGGGCATCCTGATTTACTTGCTAGTATTGCCAGCGAGAGCACGGTTCTAAAGCCAGCCGATGTGCTGGTGTGTAGCGGTGCGGCTACTGCTTTATTCATTGTAGCCACTACCCTGCTCAGTGAGAACGACCATCTGGTTGTGGTGCGGCCAAACTACGGCACTAATCTGGAAACACCACGGGCCATCAACTGCGCCATGAGCATCATCGACCTGACGTTTGAGGAAGGTTTTTCCCTGAATATCGATCTGATACAGAAGGCCATTCAACCCAACACCCGGCTCATCAGCATTACAAATCCGCACAACCCCACAGGAACGGTTATGTCGGAGGCTATTTTGAATGAACTCGTTAAACTGGCCGAAGCATACAATTGCTACCTACTCGTTGATGAAACCTACCGTTATCTGAACTTTCAAACACCTCTTGCTCCGTATCTGGCAGAGAAAAGTAAGAATGTGATTTCGGTTAGTTCACTGTCGAAGGCGTTTGGCGTTCCGGGTATTCGGATTGGCTGGATCATCTGTCAGGATGCAAGCCTAATGCATCAGTTTCTGGCGGCTAAGGAACAGATCATGATCACCAATTCGGTGGTGGATGAGCAGATTGCGCTTCACATTTTACAGAACCAGGGCAACCTTCTGTCCCAGGCTCACCAGCACATTCGCACTAATTTCGCCATTGTCCAGACCTTCTTCGCCCAAAGTCCATATCTCGACTGGGTAGAGCCAACGGCCGGTGTTGTTTGTTTCCCGCGGCTTAAAGCAGGCTTTCGACTCAACACCGAAGCGTTTTACAAATCCCTGTATGCAAACTATCAGACCCTTGTGGGACCGGGTCACTGGTTCGAGCAAGACAAAATCTACATGCGTATCGGCTTCGGCTATCCTACTGCGGATGAACTCACAACTGGCTTACAAAATTTGGAACGCTGTTTAGGGGAGCATTTGAGCAACGGGAAATGACTAATTGATAATGTATAATGGATAATGCGCACAGCTCATCACCCATTATACATTATACATTATACATTATACACTACTCATTATCAATTAGTCATTAGTTACTGCCCCTGCATTTCATACTGATAAATCCATTCGGATACCGTAGCCATTGCACCCGACGTAGCCTTATCATCCTTAATATCCTTCGATAACAGAACCAGCACGTACTGACGGCCATCGGGTAAAATAACTAGGCCCGAATCGTGCCGGACACCCACGATCGAGCCCGTTTTATGAGCCACTTTCACCGTTTTCGGCAGTTTAGCGGGAATTGCGTCATTGAATTTCTGCTCCAGTAAGGTCGCAATCATGGCCTTCGAAGCCTCGGGACTTACTGCCTGACCAGTGGCAATCTTGTCGAAAATTAGCATGAGGTCATAGGCAGTGGTGGAGTTATTAAGCCCTTTGGCGAAGGCTTTTGAATCTTCTACGCCCCGCCGAACCTGAATATCTTTGGCCCCCAGATCGCGCATGGTTTGCGTTACGTTCGGTCCACCCACGCGTTCAATAATCAAATTCGTCGCCAGATTACTGCTGACGGTAATCATATCGTAGACTAAAGAAGCCAGCGTTCGTTTGGTCCCAATCTGTTTATACGTAATTGAATCGCTGTCCGATGAAACCGGCAATGTATACGGACTGCCATCAACAATGCTTTTAAACTCGGTCTTGATCAGTATTGAATCCGACAATGACAGTTTGCCCTGCGCCTGTTGTTTATAGACTTCAATCATAACCGGTGTTTTCATGGTACTGGCCGCATGAAATACGTCCCGTTCCCGAATGAGCAGCTCTTTACCCGTAGCCAAATCCTTAAAGGCGACCGCAAAGATGCCCGTCTGCCTGCTTAGTTCAGTCTCAATTTTCTGGCGTAATTCGGGGAGTGTTTGGCGGGACTGAGCAGTTGCAGATAGCCTGATGGCCAATAAACAACTAAGCGCTACAGCCAGATAGCTGGCTTTGAAATTCAGATACGTCATACGTTCAGGTTGTATAGATAAGCCTAGTAGGGGCCAAAATTTAGTCAATTAGGCGCATTTCATCAGTACACCTACCCATCGTGTTACGCCTTTTTTTGTGTAGTATTAAGGATTAAACACAGTGGCAACGGAGGTCAACACAAAGGTGACAGAGAAATATCCTCCGTTTTCTCTGTGTTAACCTCTGTTTCTCTGTGTTTAACCAAAAAATAACAACCTGATAATTAAGAAGTTTCAATGGATTTTTCGACTTACAAAAAAAGTACGGCCTCTGTATGGGCAGGTGAAACCGAACCCATTGCCGATGGGGCTGTTACAACGCCAATTGTACGAAGTGTGGCGTTTGCCTATCATGATCTGGATGAATGGCACAAGGTAGCAACGGGACAAGCGGATGGTTATATCTATAGCCGAAACACGAATCCCACCGTACATGTGCTCGAAGAAAAAATCCGAATTCTGGAAGGTGCCGAAGCTGCCACCTCGTTCGCAACGGGCATGGGGGCCATCAGTAATACCTTGTTTGCGCTACTGGGGCCAGGAAAACGGGTCGTTTCACTCAATGATACCTACGGTGGCTCAAGCCGGCTCTTTCTGGATTTTCTACCCCGTTATCAGGTAAACGTCACGCTTTGTGATACCACCGATTTCGACCAGCTAGAAGCCGAAATTGCCAAAGGTTGCGACGTACTCTACCTCGAAACACCCACCAATCCAACTCTCAAAATTGTCGATATAAAACGGCTGGCAGCAGCCGCTAAAAAAGTGGGGGCCATTACCATAGTCGACAATACGTTTGCTACACCGATCAACCAAAATCCACTGGCGCTGGGTGCCGATCTGGTTGTTCATAGCGCCACCAAATTCCTCGGCGGCCACTCCGATGCGATGGGTGGTGTACTCTGCGGCACCAAAGAACTGGTGGAAAAAGTATTCCAGTTCCGGGAAATCAACGGGGCCAGTCTGCAAGCCGATCCGGCGTATATGATTGCTCGTGGGATGAAAACGCTGGAGCTGCGAATCGAGCGACAGAATGCGTCGGCTCTGACAATTGCGAAGTACCTGAAAGCACACGCCAAAGTCAGTGATGTGTTTTATCCAGGCCTCGAAACCCATCCTGGCCATGCTATTGCAAAAGCGCAGATGTCGGGGTTTGGTGGCATTATGAGCTTTTCCCTGAATGGCGGCTACGAGCACGTGAAGAAATTCCTGCCGAAACTTCAGTTTGTTCACTTAGCCGCCAGCCTTGGCTCGGTAAGTACACTGGCGGGCCCACCCAGAACGACCAGCCACGTTGAACTTACCGAAGAACAGCGCAAACAGCTTGGCATTCCCGAAAGCCTGATTCGATATTCGGTCGGTATCGAAAACGTGGAGGATTTGCTGACGGATCTGGATACGGCGTTGGCTTCATTGTAGTCCATGAAATACCTCTATAACCTATGAAACAACTCTCATCACTACTACTTGGCATCCTGCTGCTGGCCAATCTCCAGGGCAATGCCCAACCTGGTAAACCCTCCGACCTGGCTACGCAACGGCTGGAACAGGAACTGGAACGTATTGCGAAACTAGCCAAGGGCAAAGTCGGCATTTGTGCGCTACACCTCGAATCCGGCAAGCAAATCAGCTTGAATGTACAGGATCGGTTTCCGATGGCCAGTACCATTAAAGTAGCCATTGCTGTACAGCTCTTTACGCTGATTGAGCAAGGCAAACTGTCGTTGATGACGATGGTTGATTTACAACCGTCCGATCTGCATCCGGGCAGTGGCACGCTGGACGTTCTTTTCGCAAAACCCGGTGTGCAACTATCCGTTCAGAACCTGCTTGAGCTAATGATGGTCATTAGCGATAACTCGGCAACAGATATTCTGCTTCGTCTGGTAGGTGGCACCGAGGCCGTTCAGAATCGGGTGAAAGCACTTGGTATTAAAGGCATGTCTGTTGACCGAACGATCATCCAACTCCTGGCGGATCTCGATGGGATTACCCTCCCTCCCTCCAGCCAATGGACACTTGGCTTTTATGCCAAACTGGATAGTGCCACTACCCCCGAAATGAAACGGGCTGCGGCCGTCAAAATCAAAACCGACCCACGCGATACCTCAACGCCCGACGCAATGGTTAATTTACTGGCACAAATTTATCGGGGTACGGCGCTCAAACCCGAAAGTCGGGCACTGTTGTTGGGCGTCATGGAACGCTGCCGAGGTGGAGCCGCCCGACTTAAAGGCTATTTGCCACCAAACACCGTTATTGCCCATAAAACGGGTTCACTGGATGGAAGTGCCACCGACGACGTAGGCATTATCACCTTGCCGGGCGATGCGGGCCATATTGCCATTGCTGTTTTTGTGGGCGACTCACCCATGCCGCTAGCCGAACGGGAACAAACCATTGCCCATACGGCCCGTTCCATTTACGATTACTTTTTGTACCAGCCTGTTACCATGCCCACCTCGTCACGATAAGAAACTGTCTGAAAATTAATTTTTTACTAGCCTAAAACCCCTAAATCCCCTGAAGGGGACTTAGGGGTTTTATATATCTACCAAGACTCCATTACCACACCCGGCTAGCCATTAGGTTAATGAACACGTTCAGTACAAAGGCAAGGCCGAACGATATAGTAATTGAAAACGAGGGCAGCAAAAATGCCTGCAAAAAGAGAAAGGTCGTGAACCCAAGTAGGCCAATCACCAGGCCTCGCAACGTTGAGATGGTAGCATTGCTACCCTGAAGCGAATGCGAGAAAATAGCGAGAATGGACGTCAAAATTGGGAAAGGAGTTAAAATACCGCTCCAATTTGGCCCCAGAATGCTGGCTAAGCCGGTAATGACCAGTACAAATAACGTTGCCACAACCATTCGGATGAGAATGTCGAATGGTAAGCGCCGGGCACTGGTCGACTGTTCTTTGGGAACCGGGAAAAACCGCAGCGCTACCAGCACTGAACCAATGACCAGGACGTAACTCAACGATAAATTCAGCTGTAAATAATTAACAACTACTGCCGTAATCGTATAGATTACATACGATAACACAAGGGTAGGTAACCAGCTTAGTTTCTGGGAAAGAGTTGAGTAGCTGAAACAAAAGCTGATTAACGCCAGAATCCCAGTCATGGTACCCTGAATCGACTGAATACCGAACGCCTTACCCTGTTCAGCAATAAAGAACAGGAGAATAGGCCCGGCAACCCACGGCATACTCCCAATCAATCCCCCTATTTTATTTCCCCACTTCCGAATTGCCAGGGTAACCAGTGCAATGACCGCCGGAATGAGAGTTATTTTAAGAAGAAGAAGGTTCATGTGTTTTTGATTATTACCGTTCGCAAGGCCGTTGCTTACAAAGTATTTGCCTGGAACTCCCCAGGTCAATTAGCGATAATGTGGGGAGCGTTTGACTTACGGTTAGAATTTTTACCGAATTTATTCTGGCTATCGTAGGCCAGACCAAGGCCCACGCTGGAGAGTTTGTTTTCATCGGCGATGGCTGCGTTCGGAAAAAGTCGTTTAAATTCGGCCTGAATGGAATGGACTTCGGTTGAGCCACCCGTTAGAATAACCAGATCGATGGCCTCTTTTTGAACACCAGCCTCCCGTAGGCACTGCCGGGCTGAGTCGGCTATTTTCTCAACCTCACTCTGAATAGATCGTTCAAACAGGTCGCGTTTGATCGGCACAAAAAAGTCGTCCTCAATGAAATCAAGCAGGGCTTTATAGTCATCCAGATCACTAAGGGCAATTTTAGCGCCTTCGGCAGCGGCCAAAAGCGTGTGCCCGGTTTCCTCTTCAAGCACTTTCAACAGTCGTTTGTACCGTGCTTTATCATGCGACTGATGGAGCAACTGCCGAACTTGCATAATCACTTTCGGGGTGTACAAAAAGTTGACTTTACTCCATTCGGCCAGGTCATGAAACGGTTTTAACGGAACTTCCAGATTTTTCTCACCGTACGTACTCCGGTAGCCCAGTTCAGGCATAATGGCCGCCAGACTCAACTCTTTATCAAAATCATTTCCCCCAACCCGAATCCCGGTATTTGCTAAAATATCCGAAGACCGGTCTGCCTTATGGATATATTGATTCGAGAGCTTGATCACCGTAAAATCCGACGTTCCACCACCCAAATCGGCGACGATGGCCAGTTTTTCTCCACTCAGTTGTGCTTCGTGCGCAAAGGCTGCCGCAATAGGTTCAAACTGAAATTCGATATGTTTGAAGCCAATCCGCTGGGCAATGGTCTGTAATTCGGCCTGTGCCTGCGTATCGGCGCCGGGGTTATTATCCACAAAATGCACGGGGCGCCCCATGACCACATGTTCCAGTTCCTGGCCGGCAACCGAATCGGCTTTATCTTTAACATGCTTCAAAAAGGACGCAATAATCGTGGCGAAATTCATGGAAGCGCCATTCACCAGGGTGCCCTGCTTCATGAGCGAAGTCCCTAAAACCCGCTTTAAACTGCGCATGAATCGCCCTTCCTGCCGATCGAAGAACAAATTGACGGCTACCCGGCCATAGAAGGCTTTGTTATTGCTTCGCTGAAAGAAAATAGCACTAGGGATAGTTACCGACTCGTTTTCAACAGGCACAAGGCTGATTTCGCCTTTATTATCAATAGCAACGCTGGTATTTGATGTACCAAAGTCGATTCCGCAAGAAATTGTTGTCATCCCCAAATGCCCGTTTTTTAGTAGAAAAAGGGCGCAAATTTACACTTAAAACCTGGTTTATGACCGCTGGTTTTGATGATTGTTACGATTAATCATGATCTTTCGTTGGAATGTGGTGTCAGCTATAAGTAGCTGACACCACATTCCAACGAAAGATCATGGAGCAACAAAACAGGATGATAGCACTCCCCTACGAAGAAAATCATTACCTTAAGGCAAACTACCTGCCTCTTATGAAAACGTATTTATCTGGCCGATTCTGGTCAATAGGGTTATTGACCGCGTTTCTTTCGCTCAGCCTGATAGCATCGGTGTTTGCGCAGCAACCTCCCTACGATCTTCCCAAAAGCAAGTATGGTCTTCCGGTTGTCAATGATGTGGAGATTTACAAGAAAATTATAGCCACTGATCCCGATAATGAACTGGTGGATATGCGCCAGATTCTGCCCAATGCTCAATTCGATGTTACGTATGCGAAAACCACGAATTTTCTGAAACGAAAACTGTACCCCTCCGAAGATGTGTTCATGCGGAAGCCTGCCGCCCTGGCCATTCGCCAGGCGAGTGAAAACCTGAAAAAACAGGGATTTGGGTTATTGCTATTCGATGGCTACCGGCCTTATGCCATCACGGTACTTTTCTACGAAGAGCACGGCGACACCACCTTTGTCGCCGATCCTCGAAAAGGCTCCAAACACAATCGGGGCATGGCCATTGATCTGTCGCTTTTTGACCTGAAAACCGGAAAACGACTGTCGATGCCTTCCGACTACGACGAATCGACCCCACGCGCTTATCATAGCTACATGGATTCGGACAGTGCCTCGCTGGCTCACCGAGCCATTTTACGGTCGGCTATGGAGCAGGTTGGTTTTGCCATTTTCCCCTGGGAATGGTGGCACTATGATTTTAAAGGCTGGGAAAGCTGCTTCACCTACGATTTATCCCACGCAGCCATCCGGCAGGCTAATAAGACCTTACGCAAGGCGAAGACGAAGTAATAGGCGCTGGTTATCCATATGAAGTTGGTGACTCACACGTGAGTGAAGTCGGTTTCTTTAAACCTATCTTAGCCTTCGTTCGGTTTTTAGAAACCTCACATCGTCAGTTGTAAGCAACTGACAACACATTTACGCATTTGGGTAGGAGTTGGGGTTTCCCGATAGCCAGATTGTCTGGCAATGGGTGTTATCTTCGCTTCGTCAATGCACTGCCCAAACCTTACCCCGTTTCTGTATGAAGTCTATTTATCAAATCGCTGCGGCTCTGTTGCTACTCTCACTGAAAAGCTATGCTCAAACAACGATTCCGATTGAAACCGCTAACTATGCACTGGTACTCCAAACCGACAAAAATAACTACCTGAGCATGGTCCATTTCGGCAAAAAGCTGAGCCAGACTGCTGATTATAAAGACATTGCCGGTAGCTTTAAATTTCCGGATGACAACAGTGGGATTTACAACAATGCCTACACCCCGGCAGGCACCTGGAATTTATCAGAGCCAGCCATTCAGGTTACGCATGCCGACGGCAACCCGTCGCTGGACTTAAAGTACCTGAGCCACCAAACGGTTAAGCCCGATGCCAACACAACCCTAACCACCGTGCAGGTACAGGACCCCGTTTATAAACTGACGGTTACGCTGTTTTATAAAACATGGAATCAGGAAAATGTAATCGAACAATGGGTCGAAATCACGAACCAGGAAAAGGGACCGGTGGTATTGCAGAAATATGCCTCGGCCAATTTGTTCCTGTCGAATAAGGACTTTTATCTCACCAGCTTTCAGGGCGAATACCTGAAAGAAATGCAGCCGCAGGAAGAAAAGCTTACCCAGGGCATCCGTACCCTCGATAGTAAGTTAGGCACACGGGCTATGCTACTGGGCACCCCCAATTTCATGGTTTCATTTGGCCAGCCCGCGCAGGAAACTAATGGCATGGTGCTACTGGGCCAACTGGCCTGGAGTGGCAACTACAAACTTGATTTTGAAGTTGACTCCTACAAAAACCTTCGTCTGATTGCGGGTATCAACCCGTATGCCTCAGCGTATACGCTGGCTGCCGGAAAAACGTTTAAAACCCCCTCGCTCCTCTACACGCTTTCGGATAACGGAACCGGGCAGGCTAGTCGCCAGTTGCAACGATGGGCCCGGAAATACCGGGTGCTCGATGGCGAGGGCGACCGGCTTACCTTACTCAATAACTGGGAGGCCACGTATTTTGATTTCGACGAACCAAAACTGTCGGGGCTGTTTACTGATGCGAAAAATTTAGGCGTCGACATGTTTCTGCTCGACGACGGCTGGTTCGGCAACAAGTATCCCCGTAATAATGATAAAGCCGGTTTGGGCGATTGGCAGGAGAACGTAAAAAAGCTGCCTCACGGCCTCGGCTATCTGGTTAAAGAAGCGAAAACAGCGGGCGTAAAATTCGGTATCTGGATTGAACCTGAAATGGTGAACCCCAAAAGCGAATTGTACGAAAAACACCCGGACTGGGTGATTCGGCAGCCCGAGCGTCCCGAAAAATACTACCGAAATCAATTGGTTCTTGACTTGGCCAATCCGCAGGTGCAGGATTTTGTTTTCGGTATCGTGGATGGGTTATTCACCAAAAATCCGGAACTGGCCTTTATTAAGTGGGACTGTAATGCGGTTATTTACAATGCGTATTCGGCCTGGCTGAACAAAAACAAACTCCCGCAATCGCATCTGTACGTCGAATACGTGAATGGCCTGTATAGTGTATTGCAACGTATTCGGGCCAAGTACCCTAAAGTACCCATGATGCTCTGCTCCGGCGGGGGTGGCCGTGGTGATTACGAACTGCTGAAGTACTTTACCGAGTTCTGGCCCAGCGATGACACCGAACCTATTGAACGTATCTTCCTGCAGTGGAACTACTCCTATTTCTTCCCGTCCATCACTACCGATTGTCACGTAACGGATTGGGGCAAACAACCGATTAAGTTCCGGGTCGATGTAGCCAGTATGGGGAAACTTGGCTTTGATATTGTGGTAGGGCATCTTACCCCCAACGATCTGGCGTTTTGCCAGCAGGCTCTAAAAAACTATACTGGCTTCAAAGACGTCGTCTGGCACGGCGATCAATATCGACTGGCCAGCCCCTACGAAAATCCGGTTGCCTCGGTAGCGTACGTTAGTGACGATAAAAACAGCGCCATTATGTTCACTTACCTGCACACCAATCGGGTTATGCAGTCAGCTACCGAGCGCCCTATTAAGTTAGCAGGTTTGGAGGCCAACAAGCGCTATAGTGTTAAGGAGATCAATCTATATCCGGGTACGAAGTCAACGCTTGAGGAGGGTAAAGTGTATAGCGGCTCCTTCCTAATGAACGTCGGCATTAATCCTGACGTGAATTCCCGCCGGGCCAGTGTGGTACTTCAGCTAACGAAAGCGGAGTAGTCTTGACCTAAAGCCCATTCAGGGCAGGGCCGTTAAGTTCTGAGTTTTACTTAATCAGCCTCTTTTATTGGCTTATTTTACCCCCCAACCCCCTGAAGGGGGAGTACTCCGAAGTGGATTTCCTCCCCCTTCAGGGGGTTGGGGGGTAAATGCTATTACTACCGGAGTCAGCTACTTATAGCTGACTCCACTCAAAAAGAGATCGTTTACTCCTTCAGGCTTTTCAGGTACGCAATGCTTTTGGGCATTTGTTCGTACTCCTTGTTGCTCTCATCCTCAATGTAATAATGCTTCACTCCTGCTTTTTTGGCCAGGCGTATAATTTCTGGAATGTTCACCTGACCGTCGCCGAGGGTTACGTCGTTTTCGGGAGGAGTACCGCCAGTCAAATCGCCTTTCACGCCTTTTTTGAGGTCTTTCAAGTGCAGGAGTTTATAGCGACTTCCATACTTTTTCAACAGGGCAACTGGGTCAGCGCCACCGTGTTGCGTCCACAAAATATCCATCTCGAACGAAACGTATTCGGGATTGGTATTCTTGACAATGTAATCGTAAAGCGTACCATCTTCATAAGGATGGAACTCATAGCCGTGATTATGGTAGCAGAATGTGATCCCATTCTCTTTCATCGTTTTACCGATCCGGTTAAAATCCTCAACGGCTTTCTTTGCATTCTCCAGGTTAAAATTCGCCTTTTGGTGAGGAATCCACGCGCACATGATAAAGGAAGCTCCCAGAGCTTTTGCTTTATTAATGGCGTCCATTGGATCTTTAGCCAGTTGTTCGTAGCCCCCTCCCGTTGCCGAAATTTTAATACCTCGCTCGTCGCATAGCTTTTTAAATTCCGCTTCGGTCATTCCTTTAGGCGCTCCGCCCTCCATATCGGTAATGCCTAAGGCTTTGATCGTATCCAGCGTAGCAATAACGCTCTTGGGGAAGCTATTTCGGTAGGTGTACGACTCAACACCGATTGGAAATGTGTACAGCTTGCCTTTCTGCGCAAAACTGTCTGATACACCAAGTAATGAAATCGTTGCCAGGCTCAACGCAACAAGGTTTTTTTTCATGGTTATAGGTTTTTCTTTTTTAATTCACTTACAGCAAAATTGGCCATGAGGTTCAGCGTCAAGTATTGAAACGCAGAGTTGGTCTATAAGACAGGGCTGGTCTTATTTTTACTTAGTTGTACCCGCACAATTCACTCACACATGCGTTAGTGCATATCCATCTAACCAAAACGCCATCCTCAGCGTTGAGGATGGCGTTTTTAAAGTCAAGGAAATTGGTACTACCGAATTGGATCGCCGATACGCTTGGGACGCTGGGTCTGCGTAATTACATACGGTACACAAACTTCAACCGGGCAACCGCATACGGTTGGTAACAGGAATACGGTCACATCTGTATAACAACCCGATGAGTTGTATACCCGAACCGTGTAAAACTGAGTTACTGACGGATTAGGGAGTGCAGTGGCAATCGTTCCAGTTGCAGGAATTAACTGGGGTGGTCCTGAGAGTGAAGCTGTGGGGTCAAAAGTTGCACCCAGGGAGTACTGATAAGTATGCAGCGGATTGAAATTACTGACCACCAGCTTCCCATTGTTTTGTGGGCTATTACCCAGGCAGGTGGACCCAATAGCAACAGTCTGATAGGCGGGCAGTGTATCCTCTTCTACGATGAAAGGGCAACAGGAGAAATCCGGGCATAACCCACTGACATTATCCACCCCCAAACTGTAACTACCCGGCCCGGTCACTACCAATACATTGCTGGTCTGACCCTGAATAAGTACTCCATCTCTATACCAGCGATAGCTGGCGCGTCCTGCCGGCACCGTCAACGTATATTCATCACCAAGACATAGTTTAACCGGTATAGATGTACAGGCTTTAACGGTATCGCCAGGAATCGTAATTATGTTGTAGAGAATACCTGTAGAATCCACACGAACCTGGAAAGTCAGGGTCAGGCTCTGACCAGCTGCAATGAACGGCACAGTCCATAAACTGATGGGTTGACCACTTACAAATGATGTACCCACGGGTACCGTAGCTGAGCCCGTCACGTAGGTTGTCCCCGTACTGAGCGAATCCCGTACCGTTGTCGTGGCTGACGTTGACCCCGAGTTAGTCAATACTACACTATAGGTCAGTAAATCGCCGACTTCTGCTTTCGAAATATCGACAAACGTCTGCACGGAAAGAGAAGGGTTGGTAGGACTAACCACCGGAAAGAAACCCGCACCAGCGCTGGTATAGCTCTGTCCTGCTGTTAGCGTCACGGGACCAGTAACCGTAGAACCTGTGGCCAAATAGCCAGTTGGTGTAGTAAAACTGACGGAATAGGGAACACCTAGAGTCAGTCCTGTAAAACTGTAGATGCCTGATGGACTGGTCGTTGTAGATGTAACTGGAGAGCTGGCACCATCCAGTAGCGTAACTTCTACCCCGGCAATAGGGGTGTCTCCTCCATCCTGCACACCGTTAGTATTAGTATCCGTAAAGACCACGCCACCCAGGCTGGCTGGCGCTACTGTACAGGAAGCGGGAGCCGTATAGGTCACGCTAACCGTTTGACTGGCATAATTCACGGTCAGGGTATGACTGGATGTTCCCGAGGTGAGTCCTGTCAGGCTAAAAGGCACCGATGTATCTCCGGTGTTGACGGCAACAGTCGTTGACGCCAGACCATCCGTAAGCGTGGCAGTACCGGCCAGGGCACCTGTTAATGAAACAATGCCTGAAATGGAATATTGATTCGTAGCCGGGACGCAGGAGCCAGCCACCACACTCAGCGACAAAGCCGGAATTGTTACCAGGTTGTTACTTAGGGAAATTGCCCCCCCAACCGATAAACCCCTGCCTTCAAGCGATGCGCCTGTCAATAAGCTGATGGCTCCATTAGCCAGTATAGTTCCTCTGAAGAAGGAATTAATTCCTACATCGACGGCTCCGTCGACCTGGAAATACACATTATCGAAGGAAGCCCCATTCGTTAGACTGATACTTGAATTTGTGGCTGTGGTTAACGCGCTGCTCAATTTTATAATATAGACGCCTGCTCCATTTAAGACCAGTGTTCCATTTAGTGTAGTCGGGTTGGCGGTATTCTGACAGGAAACCCCCGGCGTAAGCGTTTGACCTGCTAATTCGGGGAGTAGTATGGTTGTACAGGCAGCCGAGTTCAAAGAATTGTACGCCGTTGTTACATCGGTAGCAGCCTGGTTTGCTTCTGTACTGCCCGGCAAGCGAATGTTGCCCAATACAGTACCTGGACCTGGAATGGGTGTTGCCACTGACAACCCGGTAAAGGCCCCTACATTGGTGCCAACATCACCGGTCACCACAGAAGCCCCTACGTTGGTAAAGGCTCCATTGGCGGTAAAAAGCGCAAAATTGGAAGCCGTTCCTAAGTTAGGTGCCTGCCCAAAACCTATGGTCGAAGAAGCTATAAGAGTAACAAATGATAGAATAAGAAAATATTTTTTTCCCATCTTAATTTATCAGTTAAAAATATAGTTATTAAATTGATTGATATTGAATATTTAACATAACAATATGTTATCCAAAAACTTAATCAGACAGCTCTAGCCATAAAGCATTAGCATTTAACACCCAAAAAGTAGCTTAAGTGAGAACAGGGAAGTCTGAATTTGGCAGAGGAATCTCTGAAAAAATGTAGCCGATTAGTGGTAGAAAATAGGATACCGCAACGCTTTCAAACGAAAAAAGTGGCATCAACGCTTCACCTCAACTAGCTCTATACTAGACTATTAACTAAAACTAAATACCAATAGCAGGTAATTTATCCCATCATCAGGCCAAGCGTTTTGCTACTCTTCTCCTGGCTAGCACTCCTTAGGCCAGTCTGAAAAATACGTTAAACTAAACCCTATAGTATTATCGGCAAATCTTCATTTTGGCAAACTAGTACGGCTCTACTAGTTCCTAATTCTGTCAATTATAATCGTGCCAATAAAACCTACTCGTTACATAAGGCCATCTTGAACTCCCCTATTTTTACAATACAGCCAATACCTATCCCTGATTTCTGCAAGTAAAAAGGCCAGAGCCACGTGATCAAGGGTCCTACTGAACGGAGTAAAACCTTGATGAACGTGCAAGTCTCTCCTTAAAACAGACTGAGTAGATTTAAGAATTGTCCTTCTCTCTCCGTCATGCAACGAAGGACATTTATTCAGAACACCGGCCTGCTCACAGCAGCCCTGAGTACATCCGGCCCAGACCTGTTAGCCACCGCTAAACCAGCTACCCTGGCGAAAAATAAGCTCCCCAAATGGAAAGGCTTTAACATGCTGGACTTCTTCTCGCCCGACCCAGCCAACAGTCGCCCGGCTACGCAGGAGGATTACTTCAACTGGATGCAGGACTGGGGATTCGACTTTGTCCGGCTCCCAATGGCTTATCCGGCCTATTTGAAATTCGACCGGAGCCGCAACATTACGCCCGACGAAGTCTATCAAATTGACGTGCAAGCCGTTGACCGAATCGATGCATTGGTAGCGATGGCCCATAAGCACAACCTGCACGTTAGTCTGAACCTGCACCGGGCACCGGGCTACTGCGTTAACGCAGGCTTTCATGAGCCGTACAATCTCTGGACTGATCAGGCCGCGCTCGATGCATTCTGCTTTCACTGGAACATGTGGGCCAAGCGCTATAAGAACGTGTCATCCCAAAAGATCAGCTTCGATTTATTGAATGAGCCCAGTATGCGGGTCGACATGAACGATCAACATTCTAAACACAGTACCGTTCCGGGTGATGTGTATCGAAAAGTGGCCCTGGCGGCTTCGGAAGCTATCTGGAAGGAAAACAAAACACACCTGATTATCGCTGACGGCAACGATACGGGTTCATCGGTGATACCAGCCATCGCCGATCTGAACATCGCCCAAAGCTGCCGGGGCTATAATCCGGGCATCATTTCGCATTACAAAGCGCCCTGGGCAAACAAAGATCCAGATCACCTGCCCGAACCCAAATGGCCAGGACAGGTAGGTGATAAGTACCTGAGCCGGGCCATGCTCGAAACCTTCTACCAACCCTGGATTGAATTAGTGAACAAAGGCGTTGGTGTACACTGTGGCGAATGCGGTTGCTGGAATAAAACCCCGCATGCTGTTTTCCTGGCCTGGTTTAAAGACGTATTGGATATTCTGTCCAGCAACGGAATAGGCTTTGCGCTCTGGGAATTTGTTGGTTCGTTTGGCATCCTGGACTCGGGCCGCACCGACGTGGCATACGAAGATTGGTACGGCCACAAACTAGATAGAAAATTGCTGAATTTGATGCTGAAGGCCTGAGAGGTTACTTTTGTCATCGCTATTTTTCCGTATATTCATGGCAAAAACAACGGTTCTTATGCAGGCAGCCGAGCTCAAAATTCATGTTGTCAAAGAGATTGCAGAATTGTCCGACGAGCAATTTATGCAGGTATATGACGATCTCATCCGTTTGCTCCATCCCCCTGTACGAACACCACGTTTCGGTAGCGCAAAAGGATTAGTTACATTCATGGCCGATGATTTTGACGCGCCATTGGATGACTTTAAGGAGTATATGCCGTGAACTTATTATTAGATACGCACACCCTTATTTGGTATCTGGAAGGCAATCAGGAATTAAGCCAAACATGTCAAAACCTGATCGAAGAACGAAGCAATACCAACTTTGTGAGTATTGCTTCGTTCTGGGAAATCGCTATTAAATTAAGCATTGGTGGTAAGCTCGAATTATCCAAGCCTTTTGAGCACCTCAATCAACTTGTTTGGGAAAACAATATTACAGTATTACCGATCCGCTTCGACCATACCGTCATTGTCAGGTCATTGCCTTTTCATCATAAAGATCCTTTTGATCGGATAATCATTACCCAATCCATAGTTGATGATATGCCTGTACTTAGTCGGGACAGCTATTTTGATGCCTACCCTATTCGTAGGCTTTGGTAATAACACGCATCTTTCTATCAAACTAACTCACCCACCAACTGCTCTTTTTGAATCGTTTGCCGATTTAACCGCCGGTTGTATAAATCCGTACTCTGGTTTGAATTGTCAAGGGCTGCCGCAGTAGCGCGATCTCCAATTGTTGATACCTTGGTTTCAAACGCCATTTCCTGACGTAAATAATCCGTAGTTTGCTTAAGTTGGGCCGCTTCCTCCACTAACTGGATAGTCAGGTGACGAGTATAAGCTTCATTACCCGAAGCTTCCAGTAACTGGCCGAATTGCTTCGAAAAATCACCGTGCGAATACGTTACCGTACCTTTATCAACGGATAGCTGAACCTGCCGGTACGATTGGGATACGAAATACTGAAGTTGGTTTGAATTACTCATAACTATAAATATCTGTGGTTTTGTTGACGACAATTTTGGAATAATGTTACAATAAATTGCAAAAAATAGTTTTAACTAATTTCATAGTAGTACATTTTAGACCTTTGGCAAAAAATCTCGTAAAATGAATTTAGCAGAATTCACAATCTAATATTTGCTTTTTTCTAGTTTGACGTTACGGAAAAAAGGCTGCATTTTACAAATCTCCTATTATGATTCGTTTCACCATGCGACGTTTTTTTTTACTCATTTGCTTACTTGAATGTGCCTTTCTGTCGGCTAGTGCTCAACTAGATACGATCAACACGGCCAATCTAAAATTGAACGTAGCTGCCTTTCGGGAAGCGAAACGTACATATGCCGTCTTTTTTGAAGATAGCACTGGCAAACGCCTTTCGTCGGCGGATCTATGGGACCGAACCATTCACTTGTCCTCATCACCCACCGGTCAGAAAATCTATCAATTTGATTGGCAGTGGTATCAGAAGGACTCCTTGCTGGCCCACGTTACGGCCACAGGTCTGCTCCCGTCGCTGGCCCCACTGACCCATGAGGCTACCTACACGAAGCGAGGGCAGCGAAATTTTGTCTTTACCGGCACTACCGTCACAATCCCAACCGCTAGTCGACGAACGGCTAAAGACAGTGCATTCAGTGTGGTCATGAATCCGCCCGCGTTTGAGTTTCCGATGGATCTGGAAATCCTTCCACTGTTGCCATTCAAAAAAGTGGGGCAAGAATTTGCCATTGCGTTTTACGAACCCGGTAGCCCAGCGGCCAATTATTACCGGCTCACCGTAACTGGCAAAGAAGATGTGGTGGTTGGCGGTAACGCTTCCATCAATTGCTGGCTTCTGAAAATCAACTACGGTCAGCCGGATGTGTTTGCTACCTTCTGGATTTCAGACAAGAATCGGGAGGTTGTAAAAATGAGGGAGTATTTCCGGGGTCGCTACCGCTACAAGGTCAAATTGTATTGACGCCCTGATCAGGTAAGTAGATAAACCCCACATTCCCGTTTGCCGAATAGATACGTTTGTTTGGTCATGCCCTTAACCATTACCCTACTCGGCATTCTGGTTCTGATTGCCCTCATTTCTGTTGTTCGACTACATACCTTTCTGGCCTTTCTGGCGGTTTCGATGGGCGTTGGATTGGCGCTTGGTCTGAAACCATTAGCCATTGTCGACGCCATCCAGAAAGGCATCGGCAGTACCCTGGGCTCCATCACTGCCATTATTGCGTTAGGTGCCATGCTGGGTAAGCTGGTTGCGCACAGTGGAGCAGCTCAGCGCATTGCGGTCAACATGATGGACTTAGTAGGCACCCGGCACGCCCGATGGGCTTTTCTGGTAACGGGTTTCATTGTCGGACTACCGCTGTTTTATTCGGTGGGATTTATGCTGCTGGCTCCGTTGGTCATTACGGTGGCCTATCGGTATAAGCTGCCCGCCCTGTACATCGGATTGCCCATGCTGGCCTCGCTATCGGTTACGCAGGGTTATTTGCCACCCCACCCCGCCCCGCTGGCCATTCTGAAACAGTTCAACGCCAATATGGGTCTGACTCTTTTCTACGGCATCATTGTGTCTATTCCGGCCATCCTGATTTCCGGCGCGTTGTTTGGCTCTACGCTAAAACGCTATACAACCTTACCTAACCCAGCCTTCATAGCCCCCGATTTGCTAGAAGAGCAAATGCCCTCAGCCAGCGTAAGTTTTCTGACGGTACTACTTCCCATTCTGTTGATTGGCCTGAGTACCTTGATTAGTCCCTACTTACCTGCCAATTCAGTTAGCCAGCAAGTTCTTCTGTTCGTAGGCGAGCCCGTTGTCAGTATGTTTTTTGCGGTATTAGTAGCCATGGTCACGCTGGGTATTAACCGAGGAAAGTCGATGCCGGAGGTTACGGCACTCTTGGGCGAGGCTGTGAAAGATGTGGCAATGCTTTTCCTGATTTTTGGCGGAGCCGGTGCCCTGAAACAAGTGCTGACGGATGGTGGGGTCAACCAATCCATTGCCGACATGATGCACGATTCGTCCGTTCACCCCTATATACTAGCCTGGGGTATGGCTGCGCTCATACGCGTATGCGTGGGTTCATCGACCGTATCAGGTATTACCACAGCTGGGTTCGTAGCCCCTTTATTGGCCAGTACAGGTGTGGAACCCAATTTAATGGTGCTGAGCATTGGGGCCGGAAGTATGATGTTCTCGCACGTTAACGACACCGGCTTCTGGCTGTTTCGCGAGTATTTCCAACTCTCTATGGCTGATACACTCAAAACCTGGTCCGTGATGGAAACGCTGGTTTCTGTATCGGGACTGGCTGGGGTAATGGTGCTGAGCTGGATACTCTCCTAACTTACCCGTCGTCTATTCGAGACTGCCTCTGGTCAATTAGCTATGACAATTCACCTATGAAATCGGTATAATCCCGTAGATTGATGTAACTTCGAGACGAGTACATGGGTGTACGTAAGCAGGCAGAGCATGAACGTTTCGTTCTATAGTAAACTGAACCAGAGCTGGTTCTTTAGATACAAAATCTACCATCTTCCGTTCTGGTTTGTTTACCATTACCTCTGGTGGATTGTTACGCTAGGCAATCCGGTAAAAGTCTTCTACACGATTGTCGTATTACCCTACGCGCTTAAGTATGGCTTTTATGTCATTTTTCAGGCTATAGCGGTCTACTTCAATTTGTATTTTCTGATTCCGAAGTATCTGGAACAGAACCGATTTACGCTTTACATCAGCTATCTGCTCCTTACAATACTCTGTACAACGTTATGCATTGTTGGCGGGTATTACTTCAGTGCCTATGCAAGTGGCAGAAGCATAGCCGATCTGTTCGGCCAATCGGCCTGCTTCAATTCCTTTTTGAGTAATGCCTTACCCTCGACCGTTGCCAGCACAACCCTGGCCATGAGTATTAAGTTAACCAAGAATTGGATTCAAGCCAGCCAGCGGCAGCAACTGCTGGAAAAGGAAAAACTAGAGACGGAATTGAAATTTCTGAGAAATCAGTTCAATCCACATTTTCTGTTCAATACCATCAATTCCATCTTTTTCCTGATTCATAAAAACCCCGATATGGCGTCGGCATCGCTGGCTAAATTCTCTGAATTGCTCCGGTATCAGCTCTATGAGTGCAACGATCAGCAGATTCCGCTGGGTAAGGAGATTGCTTATGTAGAGAACTTTTTCGAACTGGAAAAGCTCCGGCAGAGCAGCAACGTGGTCATCACCTTCAATCATACCCCAACGTTCACAGATCACTTGGGAATTGCGCCATTTATCCTGATGACCTTCGTAGAGAATGCCTTTAAGCATGTTTCCCGGCATAGTACCAAACCTAACTGGATCACGATCAAGCTTGAATTGGATGGACAGCAACTGGATTTTGTCATTGCAAATAGTGCCTCACCCGATGCGGCTAATGAGGTGGTCAAATACGGTGGAATTGGCTTAACAAATGTTCAGAGACGATTAGATTTACTGTATCCGGGGCAACATGAGCTGGCTATACACCAGGACCCAGATCAGTTTGAGGTAAAACTCCGGCTAACGTTAACCGAACTCGTACAATCGTCAACCCTACAGATAGCCTGACTAATCCCCAATCGTTATGATTAACTGTGTCATTATCGACGATGAACCGTTAGCCCGTGAAGGGCTGGCAAACTACGTACGGGAGGTAGACTTCTTACAGCTTGTCGGAACCTGCGAACATCCACTTGAACTCATTCAGGTATTGGACCGGCAATCCGTGGACCTGATCTTTCTGGATATTCAGATGCCAAAAATGAACGGCATCGACTTTTTAAAAATAACCCAAAGTCCACCTATGGTCGTGATCACAACGGCCTTCCCCAACTTTGCTCTCGAAAGCTTTCAACTAAATGTACTGGATTACCTGTTGAAGCCCATCACCTTTGACCGGTTTATGAAGTCGGCCAGTAAAGCCCGGGATTATCACCGGCTCCTTACGAACTCCATCGCTCCTGATCTTACCCAGACCGAGCAGGATGATGATTATTTCTTTATCAAATGCGGCAGTAAGTATGAGAAAGTCCTTATTGATGATATTCTGTACATAGAGGGCTTGCAGAATTACGTGACCATTTACACACTAAAAGGGAAATACGTAACGATGCTGTACCTGAAAAACCTGGAACAGAACTTAGCCAGCAAGTCGTTTATCCGGGTGCATAAATCCTACATTGTTGCTATAAACAAGATTGAAGGAATTGAAGGCAACGAGATTTTCATCCGAACGCAGCGCATTCCCATAAGCCGAAACTACCGGGAACAGGTCATTAATCAGGTTGTTAAGGACAAGCTCTGGATAAAGTAAGATTTCCTTTCTACAGGTGATTTGTTTATATTCATGGCAAAAACCAGCAACTCATGGAACCTAAATAACACCCACTGCGGGGCCTCGACATTGTTCGTAAACTGGTAGACGTGAAAGAACAGGAACAGAAAAATTTCCAGGAAACCTATCGTTCAGACCCAAGTATTCGGGCAATTTTTGAAGAACTAAAGAAGCGCAATGCCCACCGACGAATTAACACCTAGTTACGAGTTTATATACGCAGGCGGTGAACAAAGCGCGTACTTCTTTTTAACGGAAAACGACATCGCCTATCAGGTAAAGTTTGCCCCTTCTAATTACCTTTTTGCTGCGCATGCCGAATTGCAGATTCAGGCATTTGAGATGAGCATTTCAGTTGCTCAGCCGATACGGTCGGTCGGTTACCAGCAGATCAGCTCATTTCGCCCACTATCGCAGCTATCTTCTTCGATTTTTTTCGAACACGTGAACAAGTTATCGTCTATGTATGCGATACATTCGACAAAAGGCAATCGGTCCGTGCTCGAAAATTCGATGCGTGGTTTTACTCATATAGCCGTGTGCATCTGGCTAAATTGAACAAGATTATTCCAGATGGAGAGCGCTTTACATTTATTTCTATGATCCTTCACGATCAACACCCGTATCGCAATCAGGTAGCAGAAGCATTTTTCGAACTGGGGGAGGAACATAAATGAGTTCGATCGTACTACTTCATAGTGTCTACTTGCTTTTTGCATCATGAATCGGCTACCTATCTGCTATTGTTTTATCCTCCTCTGCTTAGTCACGTCCCACCTGTCCGGCCAAGGCCAGTCAACCGATAAGGGGGATCGGATTACAGGGCCTAATTTTGCCACGCGCAGCCCCATTCTGGCCAGGCATGGAATGGTAGCGACCAGTCATCCACTGGCTACCCAAATTGCACTGGACATTCTGAAACAGGGCGGTACTGCCGTTGATGCAGCTATAGCGGCTAATGCGGCCCTCGGCGTTATTGAACCCAATAACGGAGGCATCGGAGGTGATTTGTTTGCCATTGTCTGGTCGGCAAAAGATCGAAAACTATACGGACTCAACGCCAGCGGACGCTCTCCTAAAGGACTCACTTATGATGCGCTGAAAAAGGTCTTGGGCAATCAACCGCTTCTTCCGCTGTACGGCCCTCTATCGGTTTCGGTACCTGGTGCGGTAGATGGCTGGTTCCAGTTACACCAGCGGTTTGGGAAACTACCGATGCGTAACCTGTTGGCGCCGGGCATTCAGTATGCGCGCGAAGGAGTCCCGGTTCCGCAGGTGATTGCCTATTCCTGGCAAGTAGCCGCCAGGCGGCTGGCCGCAAACGAAACCATCATAAACGAGTTTGGTAACTTCCGAAAAACATTCCTGATCGATGGAAAAGCACCCGAACAGGGGCAGGTATTCCGTAACCCCGATCTGGCTGCGACGTATGAGAAACTAGCGAAAGGCGGGCGTGATGTTTTCTATAAAGGAGACATTGCGGATGCCATCGACCGCTATGCACGCAAAGCGGGCTTATACCTGCGCAAAGCCGACCTGGCAGCTCACCAAAGTTCCTGGATAACACCGATCTCGGTCAACTATCGGGGGTACGACGTTCATGAATTGCCGCCCAATGGTCAGGGAATTTCGGTGTTGCAAATGCTGAATATTGTGGAAGGCTTCGATCTGAAGAGCATGGGCCACAACAGCGCCGATTACCTGCACCTGTTAGTGGAAGCGAAGAAACTAGCATTTGAAGACCGCGCCCGCCATTACGCTGACCCCGACTTTTCCAAAGCCTCTATCGACTGGTTGCTCACCAAGGAATATGCCACTAAACGCCGACAGCTAATTGACCTAAAGAAAGCATCTGAACGCCTGGACGCGGGTGAGCCAGCCCTACGTACCGGCGATACCGTTTACCTGACCGTGGCCGATGATCAGGGCAATATGGTCTCGCTCATTCAAAGTAATATGCTGGAATTTGGCAGTGGCATGGTTCCCGATGGACTGGGTTTCGTTTTCCATAATCGGGGAACCAGTTTCAGTATGCAACTTAATCACGCCAATGTGTACGCACCTGGCAAACGACCGTTCAATACCATCATTCCTGGTTTCGTCACCAAAAATGGCGAGCCATTTTTGAGCTTTGGGGTTATGGGTGGAGCCATGCAGCCGCAGGGTCATTTGCAGGTGTTGTGCAACATCATTGACTTTGGCATGAACGTGCAGGAAGCGGGTGATGCCGCCCGATTCAGCCATTCTGGGAGTAGCGAACCAACCGGAACACAGATGACGGATGGAGGGCGTTTGGCACTGGAAAGTGGAATTTCGACCGAGGTTCGGGCCGCTCTGGAAGCACGGGGGCATCACCTGGCTCCTACCGATTTCTTCGGAGGGTATCAGGCTATCCAGTGGGATGCCGTTAACCGGGTTTACTGGGGAGCAACGGAGATGCGGAAAGATGGGCAAGCTGCTGGTTATTAGGCGCTAAGTCTGTATACTTGGTGTAAATCTGATTTGTCACACATATATGGCTAAGAAACCTGCGATCGCGGATACCAAATCCGTCACTAGCTTTGGTAAGGTATATAACCTGTTCCGGGAAAGTTGGCCAGAGTATGTGATTGAGGTGATCGTCATCATTTTCAGTATTACCATTTCCTTTGCCTTTGATGAGTGGAAAGATAATCGGAGGAAAAAGGAGCTGGAGCAGACGTACCTCAAAGGCCTGTACAGCGACATTGAAACTGATTTAAGCCAGCTTCAGGAAGTTATTTCCGAAACACAGCAGGTTATCCAGAAAGCAAAAAGTCTCTCTGACGTTAATTCACAAGCACCTATTTCTGACTATAACCAATTGGCGAGTACCGTTCGGTTCGTCTTTAAACGTCCCCGTTTTATAGCCGAGGATGCTACCTTCTCGGACTTAAAAAGTACGGGCAATATGCAGGTTATCAGCAGCTTTCCCCTAAAAAAATCGATCTTCGATTACTACAAACAATACGAGACGATTGTACAGGTGGAAACGGCTGAACTGGAAACCACGAATATGGTTGTAGCCCCCTACGTACTCCGGCGATTTCCGCTGGCAGAGAAAGCCAATAACGCGCCTAAAACCAATTGGGCAGCAATTATGGGTGAGGCCGAATTTCAAAATGCGTTACTCATCAGGCGCTCTACGCGCGAAGAACTACTACGCGATTATCAGCAATCTCTCAAGCTAGGAAAAAAGATTCTGGCGCTGATCAAATCAAAAATGAATTAGGGCATTTCACTCTAATAACCAGGCTTTAGCCTCTGGATGCCCCAATCCTGTTAAAAGAGACAATGCTCTACAAAACTTGTGGAGAAATATAAACATACTACTCTCTACATACGCTTAACAGGCTCTTATTCAGCAGTTGGCACAGATTTGGCATCTATTTGTGGAAATGAATAGTTTACAGTAAACGATTAAACGTTATGACAGCTCTGGCAGATCGAATAGCAAGTTTTTTTAGTGGGCATGATTCCACTACTGATGAAGGATTGAGAGACCTGTTTATCAGCGAATTGAAAAGTGTGTATTATACGGAGAATCAAATCGTAGATGCATTAGGTAAACAAGCCAAAGCCAGTACAACAGATGAAGTACGTACTGCATTTTTACAGCATCAGGAACAAAGTCAAACCCAGGTGGAGCGGCTAGAACAGATATTTAAAATTATTGGTGTACGAATCGAAGAGCGTGTTTCAGAAGGTATCAATGGGCTTATTGATGACGTAGAACGTATGATTTCAACAACGGAATCAGGTTCGTTAACGCGCGATGCCGGACTGATTATTGGCGCACAAACCATTGAGCATTACGAAATTGCTATTTACGGCTCGTTGTTAACACTAGCGCATGTACTTGATTTCACCCAGTCGGCAGAGTTGCTGGAAATAACCTTGGCAGAAGAAAAAGAAACGGACCGAAAGCTAACCGCACTCGCCGAATCGTTTGTCAATAAACGCTCTAAGGAAGAAGAAGATCAGCACCCCGGTAGCCATCATGCCAGCCGCCATTCCATAGCTGACTCCAATTCAAACGTTACATTAGGCGGCCCGCTAGGCGTATAGACTCAAGTTCTCTATTCAACGAATCCGCCCTGGTTTAATCGGGGCGGATTTTTATTTCCCCGCCCCCACTTGGCTTTGGCGAGTGAGAACAGGCCTTTATTTATTAGGTAATCAATTGGGCCGAATTAACCTGAGCTATGCTTTGTGTGACCCCGACAGGGTCAGATGTTCATAGAAAAGCCATACCTACTATAAACATTTGACCCCATCGGGGTCACACAAAACTTAATATTATAATTTTACCTGATTACTCAGACACTCTCCCAGTCAGCAGAACAAACTATGCCTTTATTCGGCTTACAGCGATATATTTGATAGATAAATAACGCTTTCTACAAAAAAGAGCCTATTACCACTGAATACTACAATTTCATACTTCCGTAAGCACGTTTCATTGCTTCATCACTTTCTATGAATCAACTTTCCTCGCTAACAGCCGTCGCCTTTGTCATTACGTCCTTCCATGTTCAGGCGCAGCAAACACCCCAAAAAACTCCTCAGCCATCCGGAATTGAGAAACGGTATGTAGATGAAGTAAAAGTACTGGCAGATCAGCCAGCGGTTAAAAAAGCGTTTCAGGTTTTCATTGACCTGGAACCCCAAACGAAACAGGATCACGTTACACTTACCGAAATTCCATCCCCTCCCTTCAAAGAAAGCGTCCGCGCAAAAAAATACGCGGCTATGCTCAAAGAGGCTGGTGCCGATTCGGTCTGGATCGATGAAGTCAGTAACGTAATTGCCAAACGGAAAGGGCGATCGGGAAAGAAAACCGTTGTTGTCGAGTCGCACCTGGATACGGTTTTTCCTGAGGGGACTGATGTAAAAATTAAACCCCACGGCGATACGCTCTACGCCCCTGGCATTGGTGATGACACACGGGGGCTGGCCGCCATCCTGGCCGTTCTGAAAGGCATGGAAAAAGCGTCCATCGAAACCGAAGCCGACGTATTGTTCGTTGGGGCAGTTGGTGAAGAAGGCCTGGGTGATCTTCGGGGAGTGAAACATTTACTCAGACCCGGAAGCCCCAAAGTTGATTCGTATATAGCCGTTGATGGCGATGGTATCAGTAGCATTGTGCACCGTGGCCTGGGTTCGCACCGGTATCGGGTTACGTTTAAAGGACCGGGAGGGCATTCTTACGGGTCATTTGGTATTGTCAACCCCCACAGTGCCGCCGGAAAAGCTATTTATTACTTCACAACAGAGGCCGATAAAGCAACTCGCCAGGGTGTTAAAACGACCTATAGCGTCAGCGTAATGGGCGGGGGCACGTCGGTCAATGCCATTCCCTACGAATCCTGGATGGAGATCGATATGCGTTCCGAAAGCCCCGAGAAACTCAATGAAGTTGATCAGTTATTGCAGGCAGCTATCCAGCGGGCACTGAAAGAAGAAAATGGCCTCAAACGCCAGGGGCCCGACCTGACCGTTGATGTCAAAAAGATCGGAGATCGACCATCGGGTAAAACGGAAGCTACAGCCCCCATCGTCCAACACGCCATGGCCGTAACGAAGTTTATGAATGCGGAACCACAGTTGGACGTAGCCTCCACAAACGCCAATACACCCATTGCGTTAGGTATTCCGGCCATCACCATCGGCAGCGGAGGAATTGGCGGGGGCGAACACGCCCTGAACGAGTGGTGGCTGAATGACAAAGGCTACCTGGGCATGCAGCGTATTCTACTCGTATTGCTCACCGAAGCAGGTCTGGATAAAGGCAGTAGCACAAAGGCGACAAAGCGTTAAGATAGAGATTACTACAATCATACCATGAGACTACTTATTTTCATTTGTTTGATAGCCTTCGGAACGGCGCAGGCCCAGAGTTTGTACATGCCGCGTAACGTAAAAAAAGCGTACCAGAAAGACACTCGTTCCATGGACGGGAAACCGGGCAGCAAGTACTGGCAGAATTCTGCCCGCTATGCCATCACCGTTACAGCTACACCGCCCAGCCGAACCATTCAGGGAACCGAAGAAATTATATACGTCAACAACAGCCCCGATACGCTGGCTACACTGGTCTTCAAATTAATCCTGAACAGTCACAAATCAGGGGCCATCCGACAGGCACCAGCCTCGCCCGATTACCTGACAACAGGAATCCACATTGACCGATACACCGAGAATGGCTCTGCCAAACCCTGGCGGGACGCCGGTGTTGCCACATCTAAACAGGTGGTACTGAACAAACCGCTGATGCCCCATGATTCCGTGAAACTTTCGTTCGAGTGGCATTATGATCTGTCGGTTGAAAGCGGACGGGAAGGGATGCTTGATTCCACCACACTTTTCCTTGCCTATTTCTACCCACGCGTAGCGGTGTACGACGACTATTATGGCTGGGACCGAACCACATTTACTGAAGCCCAGGAGTTTTACAACGATTTCAATGACTATACCCTGACCGTCAATGTGCCGAAAGATTACATCGTCTGGTCGACTGGTGATTTACAGAATCCTACCGATGTATTGCAGCCAACCTACGCCAAACGCCTGAGCGAATCCTTACAAACCGATTCCCTTATTCACGTTGCCACCCTCGCCGATTTAAGGGCGAAACAGGTAACAACCCAACAGCCTGTCAATAGCTGGACATGGAAAGCAAGTAACGTGTCGGATATGGCGGTCTGCATCAGTAACCACTACGTTTGGGATGCATCGAGCGTTGTAGTGGATAAAAAGACAAATCGGCGGGCGAGCGTTCAGGCGGCTTTTCTGGATAACGCCAACGATTTCCATCAGATGGTTGGTTTCGGTCGTCACTCCCTCGACTGGTTTTCAAACAACCTGCCTGGCATTCCGTATCCCTACGCCAAAACAACCATCGTTCAGGGCTTTGCGGATATGGAATACCCCATGATGGTAAACGATGGTACCACCACCGATTTGAATTTTTCGCGTTTTGTGGCCGAGCATGAAATTGCCCATACCTGGTTTCCATTTTACATGGGCATCAATGAAACCCGCTACGGATTTATGGACGAAGGCTGGACAACGGCCTTTGAATACCTGATTAGTCAGGCCGATTTAGGAACGGCTCAGGCCACCAAAAACTTCCAGCAGTTTCGGGTGAACGGGTGGATTAATGACCCATCGGCGGAACAGGATTTACCGATCGTAACGCCCGCCAACATATTAAGTGGGGCGGCTATGGGAAATAATGAATACGGGAAAGCCGCGCTGGGGTATCTGGCCCTAAAAGAACTACTGGGTGAGACTGGTTTCAAAAAGAGCCTGCATGAGTTTATCAACCGCTGGCATGGCAAACACCCCAATCCCTGGGATATGTTCTACAGTTTCAACAGCGCTTCGGGCAAAGACCTGAACTGGTTCTGGAACAACTGGTTTTTCAGCAACAACTACATCGACTTAGCTATCCAGAAGGTAGAGGCCTCCCCTACCCAGTGCACGATCACGATCCAGAATATCGGTGGGTATGCTGCCCCCGTAGATGTGGTCCTCAACTTTACAGATGGCACGACCGAAACAGTTCACCAAACTCCGGTAATCTGGCAGGCGAATCAAAAAGTAGCCGTGGTGAAAATACCGGTTAAAAAGAAGGTTCAGTCGCTCACCCTGGCGGGAGGTATTTTTATGGATGCCGACGAACGTAACAATAGCTGGAAAGCGAAGTAACGGAGCGGGCCCAAACGAATGCATGTCGGGAACAATCGACTACAATCGAATGTCTCTATAGTGGTACCACTTTACTGAGTTTATGACTCGTCGACAGCATTTTATTATTATTCTGATTTTAGGGACACTCTCTACAATTAGTCCGTTTTCCATCGACATGTATTTGCCGGGCTTTCCGGCTATTGCCAGAGACCTGCATACCTCAATTTCGCAGGTTCAGTTATCCCTGACCGCTTATCTGGTGGGCATTTCGGTTGGGCAGCTGCTTTATGGCCCGTTACTGGATCGATATGGTCGTAAACTTCCGCTCTATGCCGGTTTGGTGGTCTATCTGCTGGCTTCGATAGGCTGCGCGTTCAGTACCTCGATAGAAACGCTGATTGCCATGCGGCTCCTGCAAGCGTTAGGTGGCTGCGTGGGCCTGGTATCCGCTCAGGCTTTAGTACGCGACTTATTCCCTGTCTCTGACATTGCTCAGGTTTTTTCGCTGCTCACGCTGGTAGTTGCGGTCTCACCCATGATTGCCCCAACAGTTGGTGGCTATGCAACAATTGCCTTCGGCTGGCATTCTATTTTCCTTATTCTGGCCATTATAACCGCCCTGATTATTGTTGGAATCTATTTTGCGTTACCCGACGGCAAACAACCTGATGACTCCTTGTCATTACGCCCAAACGCCGTATTGGGTAGCTTCTTTACCGTATTGAAGCAGCCTCAATTTTTAACCTATGCGCTGGTAGGCGGTATGGCTACGTCGGCCCCCTTCGCGTATCTGGCCGGTTCCTCCGATGTATTCATGAACATTTACAAAGTCAATGAGCAGGAGTATGGATGGATATTTGCCTTTCTGGCCATCGCCGTCATTGCCCCCACTCAGTTAAATCGCTTTTTCCTGAGACGGTACAGCAGCGAACAAATCATTTTAGCAACCCTCCTCTACCAATCGATAATTGGCCTGCTGTTGGTTTCGGGTACCTGGGCGGGGTTGTATGGCCAATATAGCCTGATTGCCATGTTATTTTTATTCTTGTGTGGTCAGGGAATAACCGGCCCAAATGCATCAGCGCTTTCACTGGCTCCATTTTCCCGTCATGCTGGCAGTGCTGCGGCTCTAATGGGCAGTTTTCGGATGGGGTTTGGTGCCTGCGTTTCGGCGGCTGTGAGTGTCTTGCACAACAACACGGCCGTTCCGATGGTCGGTGTTATGACAGCCTGCGTACTCTTTGGCCTGGCTGTTCTTTGGGTCGGACAGCGAGTCATTCAGCACCGGAGCAAGGACGATAATATCGACGAACCCATGGCCGAGGCTGTGCTTTGAGTGGGTGATCAAAAACTAGTCAGATTGTGTCAACTTTGGGTTTCCCCGTGTCTGTGAAGACGCAGGAGTAAGTCCCGTTTGCCCCCGATGGGGTCAAACCGAGTTAATAACTAAAATCAAATCGCTAAATTCTACAATGCCAGACCATGTTGCTTCTGATCACGACTATTGTCTGGAAGGAATCCTCATTCCTACCCTGACCGACAGTCTGTTATCGAAACACAGTGCTGGCTTTAATTCGTTTTCTGACGGATATACTGAAATCCAGCCGCAGGACATTGCCATTAATCAGGGCGTATTTACAAGCGCATCCCGACTCGCGTATTTTCCTACAGTTATAGTCAAGCAAACGGAACAATCGTTGCTGGTTTCCTGCACCTGTGACCTTCCCAAAGTCAGGTTATGCGAGCATCAGGTGCAGGTTTTAGCGAGCCTGATCAGGCGCAGGGAACTCCGCATTTTCTTCGACCAGGCGCTTCGTTATCAAGCCATTAGGCAAGTGGCCCAAGACTATGGGCTGGAAAACGAACCTTCGTTAGACGATCTCTTCGAGCTTTCCCATGAGAATAAGTTTGTGAACATCAAACCCAAACGAAAAGAGCTTATTTCACTCACTCAGGCAGATAAAGACTACCTGACGGCACAGTTAGTACCAAAATCAGCGCATAAGCTCTCCGTACCCAATGAACCCGCGCCAACGCTGAAACGGATTCTTGTTTTTACCAAACACCGCTTTTACGACCACTTTTGCCTGGAGCTCTTTGAGGCCGCAACCGCAGGAAACGGGAAACTAAAGAGCCCGTTCACAGCCCTACAGCCACTCGATTTACTAGGCAAAGTTGATAACCTGGATGCGGTAAAGTTTTACTCGGCGGTTGCCAAATTCCAGAATCACCACCGCACTAAGAATGAACAGGCCGATCTGGAAGCCTTGCGTTTAGTGGCAGTTAATCCATTAAAGCTGCCCGTTTTTTACCATTCAGGTAGCGTTTCCGAGAATATCTCCTCAGGTTCGCTGGTGCCAATAAAACTGGCTAGTCAGACAACAAACCTCCGGCTGACGGTTCAACAGGTCGACAATTTTTATGAAGTGTGGGGAGCCATTACCCTCAATGGAGCCACCTATGGGTTACACCAACTGACGCTAAAATACGACTACTTTATCCTGCTCTACGATACGCTCTACCTGATTGAGGGTGCTGATTATCTGCGGGTTATTCAGTTTTTTGCGAAGCAAAACAATGGGATTGTCTTGCACCAATCGAAATACAATGCATTTCAACAGGAGATTTTAGCCAAACTTGAAGACCGGGTTCCCATCCGATACGCGTACCTGAAACCCGCCACACCCGCGCAACTGACCGAGAAAGGGTTTGATCTGGAACGGGAACGGATCATTTATTTGTCGGATACGGAGAATTACGTAGTGCTGACGCCCGTCATGAAATATGGGTCTGTAGAGGTACCCGTACTGTCGCAGCGGCAAATTCATTCGGTCGATCGAAAAGGGAAACCTTTTATGGTTGCGCGCGATGAAGAGGCTGAGATTCAGTTTGTCATGGCAGTGATGACGCAGCACCCTGATTTTCAGGACCAACTCAATCAAAATGAGTTCTTTTTACACAAAAAGCACGTATTGGAAGATGGTTGGTTTTTGGATGCATTTGAGAACTGGAGCAGTCAGTCTATTCGGATTCTGGGGTTCAATACCCTCAGAAATAACCGGCTCAATCAACATAAAGCGAAGGTCTCGGTTATTGTCAGCAGTGGGCAAAATTGGTTCGAAACTTCATTGGGCTTGTCGTATGGGAAGCAACAGGTATCCCTAAAACATCTGCATAGAGCGATCAAGAACAAGAGTCGGTTTGTTACCCTCGATGACGGTACGCAGGGCCTATTGCCAACCGAGTGGCTCGACCGCTTTACCGCCTACTTCCAGGCAGGCGATATTGTCGATGATCGAATCCGAACGCCGAAAATCAGCTTCGCCAGTATTCAGGAACTGTACGCTGAGGAGGAGTTACTGAATGACGTGAAAGACCAGTTGGCTCTGTACACAAAAAACTTCGCCAGCTTTGATTCTGTCCGTCCCGTGGCGGTGCCTGCTGAGTTACGGGCTACGCTCCGGGATTATCAGAAAGAGGGATTAAACTGGCTGAACTTTCTGGATGAACTTGGATTTGGTGGATGTCTGGCCGATGATATGGGGCTTGGCAAAACGCTCCAGATCATCGCGTTCATTCTGTTGCAAAAGCAAAAAAAACGAGTCAGTACCAATCTGATTGTGGTACCCACCTCGCTGCTGTTCAACTGGCAGGCCGAAGCAGCGAAATTTGCTCCAACCCTCAGCCTGCACACGTTTTACGGGGCGAATCGGGGCCTTACGAAAAAGGAGTTCGACCAGTACGATATCATCCTCACCTCCTACGGCACCCTACTCTCCGACATTCGCTTTTTAAAAGAATATCTCTTCAACTACATTGTCCTCGATGAATCGCAGGCCATTAAAAACCCAGAATCCCAACGGTATCAGGCCGTTCGACTATTACAATCCCGTAATAAGCTTGTATTGACAGGTACCCCTATAGAAAACCATACGTTTGATCTGTACGGTCAGCTTTCGTTTGCCTGTCCGGGTCTGCTGGGAAGCTACAACCACTTTAAAGCACATTACTCAACCCCCATCGACAAGTTTGCCGATCAGACACGTGCCCGCGAGCTTCAGAAGAAAATCAGTCCGTTTATTTTACGCCGGACCAAGGCGCAGGTGGCGACTGAGCTTCCCGACAAAACGGAGATGATTCTCCATTGCGAAATGGGGCTTGAGCAACGACGTGTCTACGATGCCTACGAACGGGAGTTTCGCAATTTTCTCCTGACAACCAAAGAAGGTGACATTCCCCGAGAACGCTTGCATGTGTTGCAGGGACTAACGAAACTGCGGCAGATCTGCAACTCGCCGGTTTTGCTTAACGATGATGAATTTTATGGCGACTCATCAGCAAAAATAGAGATGCTGATGGAGCAGATCGAGAGCAAATCGCCGAATCATAAAATCCTGGTTTTTTCGCAGTTCGTAGCCATGCTCGACCTGATCCGAAAGGAATTAGAGTCCCGACAAATTGGTTTCGAATACCTGACCGGTCAAACCAGCAACCGGGGTGCCATTGTCGATCGTTTTCAAACGGACGACAGCATTAGGGTGTTTTTAATCAGTCTGAAAGCCGGAGGAACGGGTCTCAATCTAACCCAGGCCGACTACGTGTATCTGGTTGATCCGTGGTGGAATCCGGCGGTCGAGAATCAGGCCATCGACCGGAGTCATCGCATTGGTCAAACTAAAAACGTGATCGCTGTTCGGTTGATTTGCCCCAACACGATTGAAGAAAAAATCCTGCTACTTCAGGAATCAAAGCAGGAGCTGGCCGATACCCTGGTCAAAACCGACGCATCCATTGTGAAGTCGCTCTCGAAAAGTGATTTACTGAATTTGCTGAGCTAAAAGGTTTAAACACAGAGGGCATTGAGAAAGAACGGAGTACACGGAGGAAACCAATTATCGCTCTGTGTACTCCGTTCTTTTCTCAATGCCCTCTGTGTTTAAACCTTTTTAACTTAATCTTCAATCGGGCCGTATTTAGCTTCGCGGATGGCCATCCACTCGCGGGCTGTACCACCCTTGTTAAAGTGTTCTTCTTCGTCCTGAATTTCCTGATCCCAGCTAAAGTCCGTAGTAAACTTCCCCTGGGGCGTTAAGTCGATTTGCAGCCGATTGGCGGGGGGAAGCCCTTCATTTTTTCGAATCAGGTAGAGTTCCTGAACAGCCTCGATCATCTCATCCGGGAAATCGGTGGATAAAGGCTCCTCGTCACCCGTCGGTGTCAGGTAGAAACCATCAAATTCCACTTCCAGACCGTCCGACAGAAACTGAACATTCAGACGAACAATCGCCCATTCATCGGGAATAATGCTGCTGATGGCATCCGTCAGCACATCATAAATTTCATTCGTTGTCATGCGTATGGGATAAGGTGCTTACGCGCGCCATTGTTGATTCTCCTGCAAATTTACGCACAATCGGCCGACTACTAATTTTTCACCATAACGGGTAGGTCTTCCAACTGGGCATAACTCAGTTTCCAGGTGTTATCGGCTCCTTTTTTCCAGAGCAGAATATAGTTTCCTTCGCCAAACGCATGCGGATCTTTGGGATTTAGCGGCAGCACGTCGACTGAAAACGTACCCGCTTCGTAGGCAATATGGTTATCACTTTCTGAACTTACTACGTTGGTTTTCAGATCGGTCAGCGTTGGCAGCGTCTCGGTTACCCATTTATCTGCTACTTCTGCCTTACCCTTGAAGTGCGTATTCCCTTGCAGAAAATGGGCATCGTCGGCCAGAAGAGAGATTATTTTGGTGGAATCTTTATCATTCCAGGCATTGATAAACTGCCGGTTAAGATCCTGAATATTGACCGTATCGGTCGATTGCGAACAAGACGCAAAAAGGGTGGCCGCTAGTAAAATGCGGATGGATGTGTTCATGACATAACGTTTTAGAAGTGAATGATATAAATAAGTTTGGAATGTGGTTGCAACCGCATTCCAAACTCACGGCATTAAAATTTACCAGCTTTTTCGGCGGTATTCGGATGTTGGATAGGGCGACAGCGGATCACCATAGGTATCATTCGGCAGGTAACCAGCCTTCAATACATAGGATACCACGGGTTGCGTAGTATCAATCAGACTAACCGGCTGATTCTGCGCTCCTGCAACGGCTGCAGCCATACCGGGCTTAGCAACAGGTTCATTGGCAGGAGCGGTCTTCTGCGCAACAGCTCTCGCTTGGGCGGCCTGATTAGCGGCAGCACGATCAGCAGCGGCACGCTCGGCAGCTGCCCGTTCTGCAGCGGCAACCCGAGCCGCTTCGGCTTTGTTCTTGTTGTCTTTATGCTTACCAATGGCATACCCGGCAGCACCACCAACAACCCCACCAACTACGCCACCCACAACGCGGTTGCGTTTATTGATGATCGCTCCAGCAGCCGCACCAGCACCAGCGCCTACGGCGGTACCCGTTGCCTGCGGACTCCAGCGCCGTTTGGACTTTTTCCCGATTGCATATCCGGCGGCACCGCCCAATACGCCACCAGCCACACCGCCTACAACACGGTTTCGTTTATTAATAATAGCGCCAATAGCAGCACCCGTTCCGGCACCAATTACAGCCCCGTTTGTTCCAGTACCCCAGCCTTTTATTGCCTGGGCTTCAGCGACCTGACCAAGCGTAAGGATTGTCAGCATAACCAGCGTAACAACCTGATGAGTCTTTTTCATGACATCTATAGTTTAGTGATAAGTAGACTTACCAATGACAATTAACGTGTTCTACTTCGTCATTGTTTAGCACTAAGACCGTCACGAAAACAAATGGTTTAATGTAAACGTATGTAGTGCACCTATCATCAGACGTACAATCACCCGCTTAGTATAGGCTATAAATACCATCGCCGTGCTAGCCGGAAATGACCAGTTAACACGGCGATTTTACTGAAACAGAGAATGATAAGACGCCTATTTGAGCGCTATGTGGGGATCATCTTCATAGGCCGATCCGATACGGCAAAGTTGATTGAGGATTTCGGCGAAGAGTGTATAGAGCAACTTTAATCGCTCAACGTCTTTGATTATACCGACCACCTGGAACGACAATTGATCTACGCCTTCCGGAAATTTGGCCCCCAGCCACCCGTCGTCATCTTTCACTTCCAGACTAATATCAGACTGAGCCTCAATTAATTCCCGGATTTTTAGATTCTTAAACAAGAGTTGCAGTTTGGACTCGTCATTACCCTGAATAATAAACTGATCATCAAATTCCAGGAAGCCCACTTCAACATCCTGCATACCCAGCCGCTTACCTAAATCGCTAAAAAATCCTTTCCGATAGATTTTGAATCGAAACCCGTCTTTGTTCACATAAGGGGCACGAATTCGGGTATAGGTGATATACGCTTTGCCTGTCGATACGGTATAAGTATCAAGGGTTACTGTCCACTCATGCACACTCGCCTGTACCTTACTCCCTTTCCATAAGCCACCATCCACAAAATCAGCGCTCATTTCTCCGGCCAATTGCTTCCAGATTTCATCCTTAGAAGGGCCAAACCATTTTTTCAGTATGCTCATGAGGAAGTGAACGTTAAAGGGTTTTAGGGTATAAGCGTGGCAAAATGGATAACTATGCTAGAGGTTTCGCATCCAGACCTCCCGCAACTGCACCTGCTCAGGTGTCGCTTGTGGATTAAGCTCAAAAACGTATTGCTTTACTCCTTCTTTTTCAAGCATGGCGTTTTTTACCGTGATGTCCTGCCCATTCCGGCGCACCGTTACTTCGTAGGTATCGCCAGGCTTCAGTTTCTTCAGATCAGCCTGAATTTTCCCAATGTTGTCCATGCTGAGTGGTTGGCCATTGAATGCCGTCCACTCGTCGTTTTCCTGCAAACCAGCTTTCAGTAAGGGGTCGGCCAATCTGGTTAGCACAAACTTAGTGCCGGTAAATGCGGGCTTCATGCCTAGCGTGGCCGTTTTCTCTCCAGTAGCCATGGCGGGCGTGTAGGTAATGCCCAACTTCCCGTAGTACTCGCTGAAGGGCAATGGTTCGGCTGCTTTTATGTACCGATTAAAGAAATCCGCAATTTCCGGGTAGGTCTTTTGGGTGAAGATGTCGAAGAACTCTTTCTCAGGAAACGCTTTGTTCGGTCCGTAGGTAGCAGCCAATTCATTGATCACTTCGCGGAGACCCCGTGTTCCCTTCGAGAGTTCCAGTAACCGAATATCCAGTAAGCCAGCGACTAAGGCACCACGGGAGTAGATGTTGCCATACTGACGCTGACCTTCGTCGGTATAGCAGGTAAGCCCCAGTTTGCTCAGACTGTAGGTTGTATCCACACTTTTGTCGTAGGCAATTTTCTGGCTCAGTTCACCAAAATAGGTTGGAAGGTCCATAATCTGACCACGCAACTGCATGGCGTCGCTGGCCCATTCCGTTACGCCCTCATAGAGCCACAGGTGTTCCGAAGGTGTAGGCGTAACAAAGTTGAACTGTTCAATAATCTCGCTGTGGATATTCAACGGGGTGACCACATGAAAGAATTCATGGGCTGCAATTGACGTCATGTTATCCGCCAGCTTCTTCGTGAATTCGTCTTCTTTGATCACGTACTCGGAGCTATACGAATGCTCCCAGGCACCCCAATCCTGATCTTCGAAATGGTACAGAAACGTATAGCGCTTCACCGGCAATTGCTTCAAAAACTGACCAGCCGCCGTCAGCATCGACTGCATGTTATTCAGCAGTTGGTCCGATTTGATCTTATCACTTTTCGAGTAGGTATACACGTCGATCTGGGCACCGGCAACCGTGGTTGTGGCTTTGGTCAGGCGACCCAGTAGAATGGGTGAATCCACGATCCGGTCATAGGTTGACGCGGTGAAATAACCCTTCTCATTTTTTTCTAAAGCAGTTCCAACCGTCCAGTTGGCGGGGTAATTAAGTTTCAGTTCGATAGGTGCGGTCTGCATACCGGTTGGAAATCCGAACACGCCCTGCCCGTTGATCAATACGTGATCATTTTCGATAGATGTACCACACATATTGTAGGGCTTGTGTTCGTTGATCGGCGTGTCCCAGGTTTCGGCAATGCTGTATTGAACCGTCCGTACTTTTTCGGGCTGATCAAATTTCCACTGGTTGGTAGAAACCTGCTGGGTTTTTACCTCTTTCCCTTTGCTATCAAACGCTTTAAACGACCGAACGTAGCGGCCGATGTCCATAATCTGATACGTACCGGGCGCAGTCGAAGCAAACTGGTAAACAGCGTTATCTGAGGTCAATCCACTCACATGTAGGGTCACCTTAAACTCATCGTCGGCCCGGTCGTTGAGGTTCACTTCATACACCAACGGAACGGTTGGTTTGGCAGTGGAGAACTGAAAAAAAAGCGTGGTTGAAACCAGCAAAAGCAAGCGGAATGTCTTCATGAATTTTGGCACTAATTATAGAACGCTGATTTTTATGATTTTTGAGATCAAATATGATTTTTGTGTTCATGTGTATTATACACGTTGAAAAATGCCTTCAAAATTAACTGGGTAAGGTCTGAGTGTTTATAGTTAGTATTCATGACCATTGCATTTTGTTTACAAAAATCATAAATAATCATACCCATCATAAAAATCAGCGTTCTATTTTTTGGTAATGGCTATAATCAACGATCTCAATACCCCTGCAAATCCACCTCAGCCGTATCGATCTGCTCAACCCGCTTGCCCATCTTTTTCTGAATGATTTTAAAATGGTGTTCATCGTCGGGGGTGATTAGTGAAATGGCTTTCCCTTGCGATTCGGCGCGGCCCGTTCGGCCAATCCGGTGAACGTAGTCTTTGGGCGAACGGGGCAGATCGAAGTTGATCACATAGGGAAGCAACTGAATATCAATCCCTCGGGATAGTAAATCAGTGGCGACCATTACCGTAAGCTGCCCCGCCTTGAATTTCTGAAGCACTTCAGATCGAATATTCTGGCCTTTCTGGCCATGAATTGCCGCTGCCTGAATGCCGTTCTTCGTCAGTTTAACAACCAGATTATCAGCCGTTCGGGTTGAGGAGACAAACACCAGCACCTGCTTCATCTTTTCAGTTTTAATCAGGTAGCGCAGAAAAGGACCTTTTCGCTCAGCGTCAACTTTATAGGCCAGTTGTTCAATCAGGTCAAGGTTGGTTTCTTCTTCGGCAACCTCAATTTTAATTGGTGTGCGCAACAGCGTCGCGTTAATGTCCTGGATGGCATCGCCCAGGGTGGCCGAGAACAGAATCGTCTGGCGTTTTTTGGGTAGTCGGGCAAATAGTTTGCTCATTTCGTCGGCAAAGCCGAGTTCAAGCATTTTATCCGCTTCGTCGAGCACCAGAATTTCAACATCCGACAATCGTAGCGCATTCTGACTAATCAGATCCAGCAATCGGCCTGGTGTAGCCACAATAATATCGGCACCATAAACGGCTCGCATCTGTGGATTAATGGCGACGCCCCCATACACAGCCACGGTTTTCACCTTCGGAAAAAGATGTTTACCCAACTCCTGAAATACGTCGGCAACCTGACCAGCCAATTCCCGCGTCGGCACCAATACCAGCACCGTAGCGAACTGGCTGCTGGCATCTTTTGTCCGATGGAACAATTCCAGAATTGGCAGTACAAAGCTGGCGGTTTTCCCAGAGCCGGTTTTAGCGATACCCAGAATGTCTTTGCCGCGAAGAATGGACGGAATAGCATCCCGCTGAATGGGGTAAGGCTGCGTATAGTGCTGCTCTGTTACGGCTTTCACCAAGGGTTCGGATAAACCGAGAGATGCGAACGTCACGTTATTTTTTTCCGCTCCGCTTAATGGGTCTGCCATATTTTAACATTTTTTCGGCTGCGTGATCGCGCCGTACGTTTACTTTTTTGTTTTTAGCTAACTTCTCATGAAAAGCCGGACCAACGTCTTCGCGCTTGGGTACTTTTACCTCCACGGTTTTCATGTATATTTTCGGTTCCTCGTCTTCGGTTAGTTCGTCTGAAATAACGAGATCCTGTGGCAACGGCAACAGCGGAATCTGGTAGTTCATCAACGATTCGATAGCCTCCTGTTTTTCCGCATCTTTAGGCGTAATAAACGTAATGGCGATGCCCTTCTGATCGGCACGGCCCGTTCGGCCAATCCGGTGAATGTAGTTTTCCGGCACGTCGGGCATGTCAAAATTAATCACGTGCGACACCTCGGCTACGTCCAATCCACGAGCAATGATATCTGTAGCAATCAGGATTCGGTGAGTGCCCGCTTTAAATTGATCAACGGCCTCAAATCGCTGGCTCTGGGCTTTGTTCGAGTGAATGATGCCGAGCTGGTCCGGGAATTTGGTTTCGAGTTCGTCATATACCTGATCCGCCAAATGCTTGGTGGCCACAAAGACCAGCACTTTGGTCATGTCCGCATCCTGATTCAGTAACAGTTTCATCAGGTTAACCTTCGTGTAAAAGTTAGGAACGGCATACGCCATCTGCGCAATATTTTCCAGGGGCGTACCCACCGGAGCAGCCTCAACCCGAACTGGATTGTTGAAAAACGTTTCGATTAACTTCTCAACCTCAGTCGTCAGCGTAGCCGAAAACAGCAGGTTTTGCCGTTTCGGGGGCAGCAGGTCCAGAATGATTTTCAGCTGCGTGCGGAACCCAAGGTCCAGCATTTCGTCGACCTCATCGATGACCAGTTTTTTAATCGCCTTGGTCTTCAGAATACCGTTCGACAATAAATCGACCAGCCGGCCAGGTGTAGCCACCAGGATGTCCATGCCTTTCTGCACTTCAGCCGCCTGCGGTTTCAGGTTGACACCCCCATACACACCTACCGCGGTCAGGTTCATGTAGGCCGTCACCTGGTTCACCGTTTCCAGCACCTGAACGACCAGTTCGCGGGTTGGAACAATGATCAGGAGTTGGGGCAGTTTCTCTTTCGAAAATTGAAGCTGACGAAGGCAGGGCAGCAGATACGCCAGCGTTTTTCCCGTACCCGTTTGCGCCAGTCCGCACACGTCCCGCCCCGACATCACAATCGAAAACACATTCTGCTGAATGGTCGTTGGGGTCGTATAGCCCAGGTCATTCAGGGCATTTATAAGCGGTTTATTCAGATTCAGTTCCTCAAACGTCATAGCCTTACATCGTCTACCAATCTACGAAGGTACGGCTATTCCCCGAACTCAGTCAGGAAAACGTGCAGATACCCACACCCCCAACCCCCTGAAGGGGGCTAAGTTCACTGGGGAGAAAAGCCCCCTTCAGGGGGTTGGGGGTATTTCAAGCAATCCTGTCCAAAAACGAAACGGATGCAACCCGGCCATTTTGCTGTACTTTTAGGGCATGATAAGTCCGCAACAACAAGCACAAGTTCTGGAAAGTCTCGGCATTTCGGCATTAAAACCGATGCAGGAAGCTGCCCAGAAAGCCATTTTACAGGATAACGATACGTTTTTGATAGCGCCGACGGGTTCTGGCAAAACGATTGCCTTCCTGTTACCCGTTCTCCAATTGCTCAAACCAAACCGAAACGAGGTGCAATGCCTGATTCTGGCCCCCACCCGCGAACTGGCAATGCAGATTGAGCAGGTTTGGAAGAAAATGGCAACGGGCTACAAAGTCAATGTGTGCTATGGGGGCCATCCGATGGAAACCGAAATCAAAAATCTGAGCAATCCCCCTGCCCTATTGATTGGCACGCCCGGACGAATTACGGATCATATTGGCCGGAAAACCTTTTCTATGGACGGCATTCATACGCTGGTTCTGGACGAGTTCGACAAGTCATTGGAGCTGGGGTTCCAGGAAGAAATGGCTTATATCATCAGTGGCTTACGCAACCTCCGAAAACGGGTACTTGTCTCAGCCACGTCGGGCATCAACATTCCTGACTTTGTTAAGCTTAATACCCCTACAACCCTGACGTTTACGCCCGATGAAGACGTAGCGACTAACCTAACCATTAAACTGGTCTATTCAGAAGCCAAAGATAAAATCGAGACGCTGTTTCAATTACTGTGTTCGCTGAATTCGGAATCGGCGTTGATTTTCTGCAACCATCGGGATGCCGCCGAACGAACCAGCGCCTTGCTGAACGAAATGGGCATTTATTCGACCTTCTACCACGGCGGGATGGAGCAGGACGATCGCGAACGGGCGTTAATTCTGTTCCGAAACGGCAGCGTCACCTTCCTGGTCACCACCGATCTGGCGGCTCGCGGGCTGGATATTCCCGAAATGAAACACGTGATTCATTACCATTTGCCGCCACATGCCCACGAGTTTGTCCATCGCAACGGCCGGACGGCGCGCATGCAAACATCGGGAACGGCTTATGTGATTCTGCACCGCGATGAACCACGCCCCCCCTATCTGGATAAATCGCTCGAAACGTTAGCGCTCCCAACCAACACGTCGCTCCCCAAACCGCCTGAATTTGTGACGATTTACATCAGTGGTGGCAAGAAGAATAAACTGAACAAAGTCGATATCGTTGGTTTTTTCTCCCAGAAAGGGCAACTTGAGAAAGGGGATTTAGGGTTGATCGAAGTGAAAGATTTCATTTCGTTTGCCGCTGTAAAAAAAGCCAAAGTCGATGCATTTTTGAATCGGATAAAAGACGAAAAAATGAAAGGGAAGAAGTACAAAATTGAAGTAGCGCGTTGACTATTCTCCGGCCAGATTGATTTCGCTAATTAATCTGGCCTTATTTATGTACTGGATACGGGCCACGGGCCAGAGGCCCTTAGATAGAATACACTGGTACGCCAGCGTTGCAAAAAGAGCCGTTTTATGTATCTGTTGGCACTTTTCTGTAGTACTATTCAAATAATTACTATACGGTTTGATACATGCATTTGTTGCAAAGATGCAGAGGCAATCTGGCGTGTTAAGATTACTCTGGCGCGGGCACTTACCCGTGACTTTTTATATAGCCAGCATTCGCTTCCGTCAGTGAATCCTGACTTCATTAACAGGCACGAGCAAATGCTCGCGCCAGCCCCTTCACAAACAATTCACCAGAATGTCCATCGCCTTACCCTGCTCGCTCAGGGTAAGCGACGCAAAGCCCAATCGGGCGGAGTTGTAGTTTGTCTGGCCGGTATTGTACCGCTGGCCATCGCTCATGATCAATCCTTTCTGATATGCCTTTACCGAAACCTGCCGAAGATCGCTATCGGTAAATTTCGTCCAGATGGCCATACCTCCATCCGGTATTTTGAACGAAACCCGTTCCCCCAGCCGATCCGTCAATAAGGCACAAAAATGGTCTCTTCGCTCGCGATAGAGGTTCACGACTTTCCGAATGTGCCGCCCGATGGTTCCGTTTCGATACAATTCAGCAATGGCGATTTCCATCATACTGTCACCCTGCCGGTCGATGGCCATCCGTAAATTAGCAACAGCTCGAACAAAGTTTTCGGGAGCAACGATGAAGCCAACCCGAACGGCCGGAACAAGGGTTTTACTGAGTGTTCCGATGTAGATAACGCTGCCGTGGTGGTCGAGGCTGGCCATGGGCTGCACGGGGTTGCTGGTGTAATGGAAATCGTAGTCATAATCGTCTTCAACGATAGCAAACTTGTAAGTAGCCGCTAACTCGAGGAGTCGAATCCGCCGTTCGGGAGGTAGCGTTACGGTGGTTGGGTGATGGTGATGCGGGATTACGTACAGCAACCGGATCCGTTTCTTTTCGCAAAGCTGTTCTACTACGTCGATGTCAATTCCGAACTCATCCACAGGCACCCGATTGATATGGGCACCTGCCTGCTGAAATGTTAGGGTAGCGGCAAAATAACTCGACTCCCCTACAATGACCTGATCGCCCGGTTTGAGCAAGAGTTGGGCCGTCAGGTAAATACCCATCTGCGCCCCTCGCGTAATCATGACATTAGCGGCTGAAATAGGCAAGCCTCTGGTTTCCCGTAAAAATCCAGCCAGGGTTTCACGTAGGTAGTCGGTTCCTTCCGGTCGGCCATACATGTGATATTTACGGAAAGCAGTTTGTCGGCCCAGGCTTCTTAATTCGCGGAGAAGTAGTTCATTGGGCACCAGTCGTGTATCGGGAAATCCATCGTTGATAATTAGTCTGGTAGAATCAGGAATAACGGGGTCCGGAAACGCTCCTGGGCGATTTTCCGGGATGGCGAAAATCGTCTTTTCGGGGTACAGCAAAACGGGCTCACCCTGCTTTAGCTTTTTTGGCTTGATCTCGGGCAAATCCTGCATCACGAAGGTTCCCTTTCGGGGAATCATCTCGATCCACCCTTGCGCCATCAGTTCGTCGTAAGCAGCCACGATCGTTTTTCGGTGAACCGTTAGCGCTTCGGCCAACTCACGGGAGCCCGGCAATTTCGATCCACTCCGCAACTGTCCCCGGCGAATTTGCTGGATAATCGCATTGACGACCTGCAAATAAATCGCGATGTCAGCACCTTTATCGATCTGAATAAAATCCTTGAATGAGGGCATAGCTGGACTACCTTATTTCTAACGTCTGGACTAATACAGTAGGCCAGGAAAGGTAGACATTTGTCGTAATAAAACTACAGTTTATGAAAGCCAGAATGTTCCTTAAAGAGGTTGAGCCCCGCGTTTACAAAGCAATGCTGGAAGCAGAAAAACAGGTAGCGTCATTCGACCTTGACCCTAAATTGGCGCAATTGATTAAAATGCGCGTGTCGCAGTTGAACGGCTGCGGCTATTGCCTCAACATGCACGGAAAAGAAGCTCGCCAACTTGGCGAAACCGAACAACGATTGTATACCCTAAGTGCCTGGTGGGAAACACCGTTCTTCACCGAAGTCGAGCAGGCCGTTTTGCGACTCGCCGAAGAATTGACGCAGCTAACCAACAAGGGTGTATCCGACGAGGTATATGACAACGTCGTACGTCTGCTTGGCGAACAGAAACTGGCTCAGCTAATCCTGGCCATTATCACCATTAATAGTTGGAATCGAATTGCCATCGCCACGCACATGGTGGCGGATCAGGATTGATCATTGTTTTTTAACCACAGAGGCACAGAGAACACAGAGTAGTTTGAGGCAATAAATCTCTGTGTTCTCTGTGCCTCTGTGGTTAATTTTTTCTCTTACTTTTCAAATGAAAACACTACTTATTTCCTACGCCATACTGGCGAGTTCGCTATCGGGCCAGCTCTTTGCTCAACATGAACATGCAGCTACCAGTAGCAGCCCCATGAAGGTCAGTCGAACCATTATTCTCCAACAGCTACTGGCCGAAAAAGGCATTGACAATCGGGAAGGCCAGATGCTGATCGTGGATTACCCACCCAACAGTTCATCTCCCGCTCACCGCCACCCCTGCCCAACGTTTGGCTATATACTGGAAGGTGAAATCGAGTCTGTTTTTGAAGGCAAGACGCATGTGTACAAGAAAGGGGACTCCTTTTATGAATTTACCAATGGGTTACACAGCTCAGCCCGCAACACGAGTTCTACAGTCCCAGCCAAACTATTGGTCTTCTTCCTGGCCGAACCAGGTAAACCCACGTCGGTACCCGAGAAATAAGATGTTAAGGCCTGTTTACTCGTCAACAGCCTGCGGTTCGGCCTGCTTTTGGTAGTTGCCTAAAAGCGTGTCATAGGCTTTGGACTTCATGGCGATGATCGTAATGATCAGGCCAATCAATCCAGTAACGGTAAACAACAGGGCGAGCCCTCTATCCTTGCCCGTCCCGAACCAGGAACCTATCAGGTCCACACCAGCTCCGGTCGTCATGAACGGAATAAATATAAGTTGCGCAATGGGGCCAATCATAAACGCGGTTATTGGTGAGGCCGCCTGTTCAATACTTTGCGCAAAGCCAAACACCCGCCCCTGCCGTTCCGGTGTAATCAGCTTTTGCAGGATCGTTTGCTCGGCGGCTTCAACTACCGGAATCAAACACAGGTAAATGAACATGCCCACTGCCAGCAGAATGACAGACGCCTGAATCGTAAAGAAAACGCAGATCGTCCACATGGCGATGTTAGCGAGAAACAAGGTTCGCAGTGGCTGTTTCCCAAGCCCTTTTTTCGATACGATCAGCCCACCGATAATAAATCCCAGGCTCAAAACGCCCCACAAAACACCCCAGGTCTGAACCGTTACCAATGACAGGCCGTAGGCATCCATCAGCGACATAAAAACCCCACCCAGAAAGTTGTTGAAGGTGTTAAAAAAGATAAGCGCAAAAAGTCCTGGCACGAGGTTGATCGCCTTGATCGTTCCCCGAATATCGATGCGTTTGGTATGCTCTTCGGTATGGATAATCCCTTTTTCGGGGATCGACAACAACCACACATGAATCAGCACCAGCGCGGTTAGCCCAATGGCGATGATCAGCATCCAGAAAATACCCAGAAAGCCAATAATCAGGCCACTGAAAATCGAGGAAACGAGAAAGGAAACGCCGTTTGTGGTGCCAACCATTCCATTGGCTTTATCCCGGCCTTCCTCAGGTATCAGAACCGTTACGAGTGTTGAGAGCGCGATGCTCCGTATGTTTCCGGCAATGGCTCCTACCAGCGAGAGGACTATAAACACCCAGAGAACTGGGCTTTCCGGGTCCTTGAAGACTTTCTCTGGCGTCGAGATGAAAATGATAAACGAGAGCCCGTATAAAACGAGGGAGCCAAGACTCGAAACGATCATCGAAATCTTCTTCTTGTACCGATCCACCAGCGAACCCAGAAAGAAGCCGGACAGCGCGACCGTACCCGAATAGACACCCGCCATCAGCGACGTAGCTACTACTGACTTCGTCTCCAGGTAAACCCAGAAGGTAACGGCAAACCAAACGAGATTATTGGTCAGAGAGGCAACCAGCGAGTTGGCTAAAATGGCGTAAAATCGGTTCATCAAGAGTTTTAGTCCGTAGGATAATACAATAAAACCCAGTGGGTTCAGATAAGTTCTGCTTAAAAAGCTATACTATGAACCGATTCAACTTACCGCTACAAGCAGGAAGCCGGGCCATTGGTCAGGTGGCTGTGGGTCGATGGGCAGTGGGAGCGCTTGCCGTTGGTGCGGTAGCTGTGGGTGCCTTGGCCATTGGCGCTCTGGCCATCGGTCAGTTTCGCATTGGCCGGGGATATATCCACAAATTACGCATTGGTGAACTGGAAGTAGATAAGTTAATTATCCGCAGCCAGGATCCAGCGAATAAGTGATTGATAAACACTTTTGTTTCATTCCATGTGGGCCAGCCATCTTCTCATAGATGGCTGGCCTGCTGCGTTTTCTAAAACCGACAACTACATTGATTCAACTGTTAATTCTATCTACAATTAATATCTAGATAGAATAACGTCTTCATAATCAAATTTTTACAACATTTTGTTACTAGAAATTCCATAAAACCAGTGCGCTCCCTGATACTATTTCACTGAAATCCGTCTAAGGTTGTACACATCGAGACTAGCAATGCAAAACTCAGTATCAACCGTTAACTTTCTAAAGTATTATGGACCCAAATGCACAGATCCTCATTGAAGAGCATGAATCCCTTCGGACCAGAATTAAGAATCTGATCAGCCGATTATATCGGGAAAATGTAAAGAATCACAGGGGCGAGGTGATGCCTGAAGTATCGCTGACCGAAGAATGGGAATATGAAGGTCAGGAATTTAATGCGATTACTGAACAGGGCCTGGCGATCATCGTTGACGAAAAGGTCGATGAACTGTTTACGTGGGACGATCTGGAAACCGAATCACTCATTGAGGTCGTGCATATTCTGGAAGACAAAGAATTTGCTGACTGTTAGGCCTTTATCAGTAAGTCGTTGATATACTAACTAATACCCCAAAAAGCAACCAGCATCTTTCCATACCTTCTTAAGCAACGCCCCCGACCAAGACACTGGTCGGGGGCGTTTTTTTACACGTTTATCAGGCCCCTGCTTCTGCAACGGGCTGCTCCTGATTGATAGCACTGGGGTCCATATACATAACTTCCCACAGGTGGCCATCCAGATCTTCAAAACCGTGGCCGTACATAAAGCCCTGGTCCTGTGGCTCGTTAGGTGTTGTTGCCCCAGCAGCTACTGCTTTACGCACCAGATCGTCAACCGCTTCCCGGTTTTCGGCAGAGAGACAGATGATAGCTTCGGTCACATTTCTGGTATCTGCAATTTCTTTCCGGGTAAATGTTTTGAAGTACTTCTCCACCAATAGCATCACAAAAATATCCTCGCTGATAATCATACAGGTAGCGTTCTCATTGGTGAACTGAGCATTGAAACTATAACCTAGCTGAGTGAAAAACTCGATGGATTTGTTAAGGTCTTTAACGGGCAGGTTCAAAAAGATTTTCGTAGCCATAAGTAGTTGTTGTTTAATGATTTACACTACAAAAATACGAAACACCAGGCAACCGAATGCGGTGTAATTACGACAAAGTAAGGGTCGATTGCGGCAATCTTTCCAGGCTATTGTCAGGCTGTATTTGCGACTGAGTCTTCGGCTATTTTAGGCGTTATCTGGTCGTTATTGCAAAACATAAAAGTATCATTCAGGTTAAAAAGATATCGTCTGCATTTGACACACGATCAGGAGGTTTACTACAACCCCAATGCAGGAGCAGGTAGAATCAGCCTCATAACATACTGACAGATGGATCTCTCAAAAGTGTTTAGCCTGATTACGCCACTCATGTTGTTATCGCTGGCAGGCGTTATCATGATACTTTATGGGTTTGTTGATAGGAACCGGGAAAACAACGTGTTGCAGTTTTTCTTCGGCATCCCCATTGCAGCCGGAGCCATTGGCCTTCACTTTTTAGTTCGCCGACTGGCACACCAGAATACCCTGCATGTATGGGTGATTGAAGCCATCCTGGTTGCGTTTATGTGGTACATATTCCAACGATCTTAACAACTCAATGGCTTTTTACCTGGCCTTCCATTGCTCTCTAAACCTTTAGATCAATATGCACAAGTCAGTCTTTATCGCTTGTTTATTGCTTACAGCCACCGTTCTGTTCAGTTTCCAGCAAACAGATAGCTGGATGGGTAAATGGTCGGGGGAGCACCCCGAGGGTGTTACTTATTCCATCACGGTAAAAGACAAATACAGGGGTATGAATTTATGCGAAGTTCATGCCGAGGGGATTCAAACGTTCTACACTTTAGAGTGCTGGGCAACCGGTAACCCAACAACATTGAAGGTCTATTACCGATCCACTGCCGATGGGGCATTCTATGCCAAAGATCGTGTTAATCTTAATCAACCGCTATTCATTTTAACCCGCGAGAAAGGCAAAACCAGCTGGCAATGGAAGCAAATATTCGACGGGAAACTAGCGATGCACAAGAGTTAAGAGCCAATTCAGCTTTTCCTGCGTTACCACACGCACTAAAACCATTTTTCCTGTAGTCTGTTACGTCTACAAACAATCGCATAAACAGTCATGGATAAGAAGGTGACCACTATTGTAGGAATTGCACTGGGAGCAACATTGGCTGCTGGCTTTGGTCTATACAAATACTTTAGCAAAAAGTCCGGTACAAGTGCGGGGAGCGATCTGGTTGATGCTACCACAAAAAGCGCCTTTTCAGGTGGCTTTGTCGGAAACAGTCTGTCTAAAAGTCCTGGCCTGTATGTAGGTCAACTGGATACTGATCTGATTGGGGGTGGGCTTACCCGCATGCATGGTTGATGGTATGGCCCAACGCTGTTATCTAGGCCAACAGCGCTTTTTATAAACCGTTTTGGGGTGTCGGTTGTGAGAAGCCGACACCCCAAAATGTACAATACGAGTATTTCCGGGCTAATCTGGCTTCTACACCTATGACTTTCGTATGTTAAGCCAATGCGTCGATCGTTACTAACTAGCTTGTGTCTGGGTACCCTTCTCGTGCTGAATGCCTGTAAGCATAACCAGGACCCAACGCCAACTACGCTAACACTGGCGGATCAGGTTGCCCAAACCTTAACGAATCGCCTGCAAAAGTGCCATCACGCTGGGTAACATGGCCTACCATGATGGCTGGTGGTACATGACCAGTAGCGCCCCTTATGTGGGCCTGCGGACCATCTGGATGAAGTTACCGAAAGACATAACGATTGTGCTGTTCGTGAATATGCTTCACAACCAAACGAGTTTCTTCCCCAGGGATGATGGTACTGACATTGTGCCGTTTGTGTATCAGGCCTATGCCATGGGCGTTCAACTCAACGGTGGCCGTAAGGCAGCTGGTACCTTAGTGCTGGAACATCCTGAACCGCATTGACCAAACAATCCCAATGGCAACTTATCGACTTGCATTCATTTTCTGTCTGGGCGTACTAGCCGCTCACGGACAGGTCATCGTCAATCCAGATGGAACCCATTCGGTACAGCACGGTTCCGTCATTGTCAATCCCAATGGCACCCATTCAACGGTACATGGCTCCGTCATTGTTAATCCGGATGGTACGCACTCAACACGACACGGCTCCGTTCTTGTGAACCCAAATGGTACCCACTCCACCATACATAGCATGGGTAATGGTTCAATCATTGTTAACCCCGATGGCACTCATTCGGTAGTACCAGACTCTAGTGCTGTTAATGCCTATGAAACAGCCAAACGTACTGCACGGCCTCGATCTAGTCGTAAAAAGGATAATTAGCAGCCGGCTTTGTTGAAGGTAGGATTCATTCTGCCGAACGCTTAGCGGTAGAGCCATTTAGCAACAAGCCGGGTATAACGTGGCATGATCACAAAGGTCATGAGCGCCACAATGAGCAGGCTCGTCAGCAAAGGCTTACCCAAAGGAACAGCCAGAAAAGGAAACGCCGAAAAAAAGGGCGAAAGCAACCACGGAATAAGTACGGATAGTGGAAAAATAGCTGACCAGGTTAGTAAAAACTGTTTATGAGGAGGTACCATTTTCCGGGCTTCGGGCGGAGTGAACCAAAACTCAAGCCCAGTTTTAATTTCTATTTTCTCGTCGGTGTTTAGAAACGGGCGCACCTTCTCAACCATCTGTCGGCGTGTATCAGACTCCAGCCAATTACGCAGTGTAGTTTCAGACGCGAAATGAAGGACAATGGTATACTCCTCATTCTGGCCGTGCGGCTTAATAACATTTACCCCCCGATGCCCGGCCGATCCCTGCGCCAGCGGAACCATTTCCTGCAACCAGTTCTCGTAGGCCTGAATCTGATCTTTATAGGGACGCTGAACAATGATTGTCGTAACAGCGCTGTCGAGTTCGATGGGGATACTGGCTGACATAGCGGATGTTGCTTTCTAACTAGCGATTACGTTTGCAGATAAAACTAACACCAAGGGGCACGAAGGCAATAGGTAGAAAGCAACTCTACCGGATACCTCATCACGCTGTAAAGTTCTTATTTTCTGTCAATTTTCGACTATTTCTAAAGCTACAAACCACTCAATGTACTGCAAAATCGGCGATTTATACTGGCTCTGTCCTCCCCTTTCCAATATGTTTGCCTGCTTACCAGTAAGCCATGCCCAACGTCGATCCCGCCTTACGTTTTCGCTTTTCCTTAGACCAACAGCTCCCCCGTTTAGGCCTAAGAGGAATAACCAGGGCTGCTCCGGTGAATGAGTTTCCCGTATTGACCGGCATTGCGGGAGGGAGCTGGCGTTCTCGCTTGGCTTTCCGACCGGGCTGGCGCACCAGTGAGTTCTATTTTTTTGACGGGCTCTGGCCGGAGAAAGACGGCAACTACGGGCCAGAAGCCCTTTAAGTAATACTCCTTATTGGTGCGCCAGCCCGGTCGGAAAGCCAAGCGAGAACTGAGAGAAATATACAAAAAAAGAAAGCCGCGATTCGACGTATTTTATCAGTTTATAATAACTAATCATCGAATGGCTATTGAGGGGTTGCGCATAGATCTATTACGCGTTTAATAGATTATAGTAAACTAATAAGGCTAGAATAATATTCTATTATTTTAGCCTTTCTTTTTTAGTACACTAAATGTATACTATTATTATACTAATAAAGTTTCTATTTTTTTTCAAAAGTAACTTTTCAATAAAATAGCTAGTATATTTGCGCTCTAGCCAAGAGGCTTTCCTTATAGAAAGTATTCAGGTCCCAATGTTCAATTAGGTGCATTTGGAATGCACCATTAAAAAGAAAGGTATGTTACTTACTCTTAAAAAATCTTTAGGGTTATTTTTAGCATTAGCTATTGTTTCTACTTCATGTCAAGTAGAGGATAATGTCAATATTGTTGCAACACCAACATTTGTAGCAATTCCTAACAGCGCGAATTTTAATGTTACCAAACAAGTCTCTTACCAGCCAACGACCATTCCAAGTGATACGAAAACGACACTTTTTTATTATGATGCCTTAGATAAAGCTTTTGATCCAACTGCACTGAAAGATACAGTGGTGCTTTTCGTAGCTGGTGGCCCAAGGCATGTAACCGATACTTCAAGTACTCATATTATTGATGAGTATGTTCAATATAGTACAGGAAATAACAGATGGTCAACCGTTGGTTTAAAACAAGCCCATAATCTTAACCTAACTATTTTTGGGAGTGGAACCACATTTACCGATGCGAATGCTGAAGAGGTGCGTATTGCCAATCTCACTTTAATGGAGAATGCAGTAAAATATTTGAAGTCTTTAAAGAAAGCAGTTGTTTTATATGGACACTCGAATGGCTCATTTCTTGTTGACTCTTATCTGGCAGATGGAAGAACACTAGCTGATTATCATATTATGTCAGGTAATCGTTTAATCCGTGATACTAAAATTGTTACTGCTTATACTTCAGGATTAGACTATGATTATGGTCAGGATGGAATTACGTTTAAAACTTCGGCAGTGCCTACAGAGCAAAAAGCTTACTTTAATGTTCTAACTAAAATTCAATTAAGTGAATTAAAAGATTACACCAGTCTTTTGGCAGGAAAGAGTTTTTATAAGAAAATAGCTTATTCATTATCTGAATATGACGGAGCTGTAGGCAGAGTCACTGAACCAGAAATCGCTTTTTTTAGGAATAATAAGGATATTATAGCGCTCAATATCCCTAAAGCATCTCATGGGCAGGCAGTTGCAGGCTTACCAAACATCATTGCAATATTTAGAGCATTAAAATAATAGTATTGCGAATATTTTTTAGGAGTAAGTTGTAGATGAATTTCAATAGGAAGCTTCTCATTGAGCGTAGTATTCACTACGCTCAATGAGAACAACTACGGGCCAGAGGCCCTTGAAGTAATACTCCTCACTGGTGCGCCAGCCCGGTCGGAAAGCCAAGCGAGAACGCCGAACAGACGTTTATTTCTGCTTCGCTGCCCAGGCGTCCATTTTGCGCTCCAACACATCCAGCGGCATGCAGCCATCTTTAAGGAACTCATCGTGGAAGGCGGCCAGGCTAAATGTAGTGCCGAGTTGCTGCTCGTACTTGGTCCGTAAGGCACGTATTTTCATGGCCCCAATTTTATAGGAAAGCGCCTGACCGGGAATGGCCATGTAGCGTTCGATTTCGGCGGTAGCACCCTGTTCGGCAATGGGTTCGTTGTCCATCATGTACTTGATCGCCTGCTCACGGGTCATATGCTTGGTGTGCAGACCCACATCCACCACAAGCCGAATGGCCCGGTGAATTTCATCGCCCAGGGCACCCATGTACTGATATGGATCGGTATAGAGGCCAAGTTCCTTCCCCAACGATTCGCAGTATAACGCCCAGCCTTCACCATAAGCGCCATACCAGGCAAACCGCCGAAACTTGGGCAAACTCGTATTTTCCTGCTGTAACGATAGCTGATAATGGTGCCCCGGAATGGCTTCGTGCAAAAACAACGACTCCATACCCGAGGTGACGTTGAACTTAGTTGCATCGGGTATGGGTACGTAGAAAATGCCCGGACGGCTCCCATCGGCCGCTGCCTGATTGTATTCGGCACTAGCGGAGGCTTCGCGGAATTTCTCGGTCTGCCGGATCTCGAATTTCGACTTGGGGGTGTTCGTAAATTCTTTTTTCAGATTCGGTTCAATCCGGGCCAGAATGGTGTTAAACGCGGCTAATACTTCCTTCGGGGTTTTGTAGGGATAGAACTTTTTATCGGTTTTGAGGTGGGTAAAAAAGTCAGCCAGGCTCCCGCTAAAGCCTACCTGTGTTTTTACTTTCTCCATTTCGCCCCGAATCCGACTCACTTCCTTCAGACCAATCTGATAGATTTCTTCCGGCGTGTCGTTGGTGGTTGTCTGAACCTTAACTAGATAGCTATAGAGTTCCGGCCCTTTGGGCAACACGTCGATACCCGAGGTGGTCCGGGCTTTGGGCAGGTACTCATTCTTCAGGAACGTCCCTAACTTCTGATAGGTAGGTACGATTTGCCCGAGGATCGCTTTTTTATACGCAGCGGTTAACCGGGTTTTATCAGCATCGCTAAAGGTGGCGGGTAATTTTTGAATCGGGCCGTAGAACAGACTTTTGGTGGGATCGGTCACTACTAAATCGGTCATCTGAGGAATCATCTTCACGACCAGACTTTTCGGCAATACGTTGTTGGTAATTATGCCTTTGCGAAACGCAGCGATGGCCGTATCGCCCCAAACGGTAAACGCCGAAACCCGTTTTAACCAATCGTCATAATCCTTCACTGTTTTGAAGGGTTGCGATCCTTCTCCACTGCCTAACTGCCCAAACGTCAACGTCAACCCAACGAATTGATTGAAGGGAATGTCTTCCTGATGAAAGGGATATTGCTCCAGTTGCAGTGCTAGTTCCCGTGTCAAAATGTCGTAGGAAATCTTGTCTTCGTCAGACAGCTTTTCGCGATCAAACGGTTTTAGCTTATCGAGGGTAGCGGTATAAAACGTCTTCGTCTGCTCCAGAAATTCCTGCGAAATGTCATTGGGCAGTAGATCATTATACCGATTATCGCCCTGACTGGTCGCTTCCAGCGGAAACAGTTTTAACCGTTGCTCATAATAGTCGTCCAGTACAGCCGCAAATTTAGGATCGGACGTAGTGGTTTGTTCGCTTTTGTTAGGGTTACAACTCAATAGCGTAGCGATTAGCAAGGATAGTAAAACGCTTTTTTTCATGGATGATAGGAATAGCCTGTTGACTCGAAAGATACGGGTAAATAGTAGAGATTGTATTTTGCAGGCTGGTCTGAGACTATACTCGAACGTTACCCGGTATCATTGGTTTTTACTAATTAACCGAGCAACCACCTTTGTTTCTCGTTCTCGCTTGGCTTTCCGACCGGGCTGGCGTACCAGTGAGGGTTATTTTTTTAACGGCCTCTGGCCGGAGTAGTACGTCAGAAACGGGCCAGAGGCCCTTGAAACAATAGTCCTCACTGGTACGCCAGCCCGGTCGGAAAGCCAAGCGAGAACGGAAGCCTTCAAAGTCGCTTTTCAATAATGTCCACCCCTCAATTATATAATAAGAAAATCATGAGACGTTATTGGATAAATTCTACGCCACATGAATAAATTCATTTCACTCTGTCTGATTTTGGGTTTAGCTGGATGCCACAAAACGACTCCCGATCCCGATTATACATCTTATGCATGTGGTAAAGTCATATCGACTCGCCGGTTAGCGATAAGCGTTCCTATAGCTTATTCAAAAGAGCTTGATCGTTATTATGTAAGTTGGCCTAGCTCAACGGTTGATACGATTAATAACCGAGAAACTAGCGTATTCTGCAACTTGCCGGATACATACAAAGTGGTTGGCAAAGTGATAAAATTTGATGGAAGCTTCGCTAGGCTTTATGATACAACTGGAACTCCTGGCCTTATAAAGAAAACGTTTAAGACTGAGTGGGCTAACTATTTATCAATCGACAAAATTTATTAAGTTTTCTATCAAACATATCAAGGCATAATTATTTTCCTCTGAACGAAGAAATATCGCCTATGAAGTTATCCAAGTGTCCCGTTTGGCTCGTGCCCCAAACGACTCTTTGTACGCCATCCACCGCGTTTTTAACTTGGCAAAAGGCTCCCTTTACCCAGTTAAAGTACTCACTACGTTCGTGTATTACCCCGTCTCCGACCGGTGTCATCGGCATTTAGAGGCTAGTTGGATTTAGTAGACCGGTCTCTGACCGTATAACGCACCGACGTAGTAAATACTACCCCGAACGGGGGGCTTTGTCAATATACAGACTGGTCAGGGAATTTAACACAATTCAAACTACGCCAAGCGGAGGTTAAAAGTGGTTATTATGAAATAAACCAATCTAAGGGTATCAATTTAACTCCATTTCGCCATTCTTCTATAATAGCTGACTGGAATTTACCATCTTTCAATTTAGCATGATCTATCAATATTACTTGAAATTTTCCGTCTAGCTCCTCGACTCTTCTAAATACAAAATCGAATAAACGTTTGATAGCAACCTCATCACTACTCTGCTCGGTATTACCTGTGCCGGTATCTTTTTCTGGCGGAAAATAAGCTTGAGAGAGTTGATCTATCAATAGAAAGTTAGGAACAGGCCGATCATTTATAATAAAATATTTATGTAGGGCAAAATGAATAAGTAAGTGATAAGAAACCCAGTTCTCTCCACTTCCAATATCTTGATCAAACCTAATTTTTTTATCTTGAGTAATTATAAACAACGTAAGATATTTAATCGAAAATTTTATTAGAGCATCTTGGAACTCCAAATCTAGTTCCTTAGACCAATTAGTCATTAGAATGCTCAATTGATCTAACGCAATTTCAAGCTTTTCATCCTTGTCATCTTTACTTAATAATTGTTCAAGGGTTTCAATCTGAGAGTGTAGACTAGAAATTGCTTGCCTTAGAGATGAGGTAGCGCTACTTAACTGGCTACTTTCAAGGTAAAGGCTTATCCTACCGAACACTCTACCTTTTCTAACATTTAAATCTTGTAGCTTTTGAGACTGCTCTCGTTCTTTATAAATTGCATTTATATTTCTCTCTGTGGAAAGAATTCTCTTTTTAATTTCTTCTCTTTGCTTTTGTAATTCGGAAATATAATTAGTTAATCTTGGTCGTTCTTGTTGAGTAACTTCGAGGTTATCTTTTAAAAACTGAAGGGATTCAGTAATCTCTTTAATTGTTGGAATGTGAGATTCTATAGTTTGTGAGCAAAGAGGGCATATGTCATTTAAGGCATTAGCTTTATCTACGAATAACCCAATGCTTTCAAGTCTATAATTTTGTTCTTTTGCTTCATTTGTATATTTAAAAGCGTCCTTCTCGTATCCTTCTGCAGCTTTAATATTATCAGTTATTAAGTCAATCTCTTGTTTCAGATCATTCCTTTGATTCTGCAATTCTAAAAGATTCGCATTTTCTGAAATTGGCTCCACATTTAATACTTCTCTCGTTAATATTTCATTAAGTAAGTTAAGAGCTTGATTCTGATTCTCAGCAACAATGTTGTTATCTATAAGCTCCACTTGCTTAGCTTCAATTAGAAGCTCAAAAGCTTTACTAACTGCTTGCTGAGAAATATTTTCATTTTCTTTTAATTCTCTTTCAAGTCGATTTAGGTTTCTGCGTTTTTCATTAATATCTCGTTCTATTTTAACTACATCCTCCCTTATTGCTCCCAAAAAATAAGGTAAAGTATCCTTGATAGCCTGTGCAGTCCAGCTATCCTTTTTTTGATGATAGAAAAGGAAATCTCTCTGATCAATATCTGTTTGAGGCTGGAAACAATATATCCTACTATGCTTAAAATTAACTGTAAGTGAAGGACGTGTAAAATTCTCTGCCTGGTGTGTATACTCAGCAATTCCAATAAGACTTGTTAACTTTGTTTTTAAAGCATCTGAAGTCGAATTTATATGTAATTCTGAAATTGAAGGGATTGCTATCTCATCCTCTTGTATTATACAGCAACCAGATGCAAACTTTTTTGTGGGATTAGGGCGAGCTATTAATAACTGACCAGCCTTCAATTGTAATAAGACTGCAAACCACAAAACGTTTTCTCTTACACGGCCTTCGGCCACTCTAAACTCATCACTACCTAAACAAAAATCTATAATATCAAGAAGCGACGTTTTGCCTGTCTTACTCTCGCCTGTAATTATATTAACTTTACCTAGTTCAAAGTTAAGCATTCGGCGCTTATCACCTTCTCCAAAGAGTATTATGTTTCTAATCTGCATATTAGGGTCTGATACCAAATATTATGAAAATTGATTGAAAAGAGCCCGATTTCGCGAACCAGCTTCCTATTATTTCAGCCTTTGAAAAACATTCAAGAGTTTCAATAGCTTCAGGCACTTTGTACTTAGGTGACTTTTTAATTACTTCTATTTCACCAACTGTATTGATTATCACTACATCATAGATCATTAGAAACATTATTGCTTCCTTAGTATATGGAATAAGCATACGTATCAAGCCTGGAAGCTTTAACACTAAATATTTATTATCTTCTACCCAGTCTACTAATCTACGATTACTTTTCTTAGGTAAAGCAGTCCTTATTGATAAATGAAGGACTAACGGTAAAACAACAAAACAAAGAGCAAAAGGGAGACTTTTTTTATCAATATGATTTTTTTTATAGGATTCGCTGCAACGCCTAAGAATTTCTCCACAAAAAGCAGGATTCAGTAAGTGCGCAACTGTAACAGGCCTATCATTCCAAGTAGGTAGCATACACTATTTAGTCAGTAATAGGTTAAATTTAGGGTGCCAAGCGATTTTTTTCTTATCTGCTAGCATATGGCAGCTACCACGTACAACAAATGGTTCGGTCACTTTTGGTCTGATGAAAATTTGAGGATAGGTGTTTCCATAAAAATTTACATAGAAATGTTTACTCTTTTCTAAACAAATATCATCTTCCATATTTTCTGTATCATCCAACAATATAGAAAATTTAATCTGCCAGTCATCAATCAATTTTTTATCATACATAATTTCCTCTTCAGGGTTTAAAAGTTCCTCTCGTAACCATTTTGACCTTTGTTCAGAGCTTCGATAAAAGTCTAATATAGCTCTACTAATAGTATTTACACCAACTCCAGCTATTATAAGTTGATTAACAAATATACGTTTATCAAATCCATTCCTTTCTATATCTGCAGAGCGTATAATTTCATCAATTGGCAAATTGTCATTAGACAATTCTTCTCGTATATCCCATATAACTTTTTGTAAATCATTAAATCTTATCGCATCTTTTTGCCCTAATAGATGTTTAATACATTCGCCATACCAATAGCCTTCTAAGTTTTGATAGGCCCCATTTATATATTGTGGTAGAATTGCAAGTTGTAAGTATTTTTTTACCTCCTTCTCAATATCGTCAAAACTTAAAGAAGAATCGACAATCTGGATACTACTAATCATTTGTTCTTTCTGTAAATCAGAAAGAAGGTTATAGGCCGTAAAAGATTCTTGCAAAGTAGAATTTCTTGACTTCTTAGAAATTTCTGTCAATTTTTCAGCAATTTCTTTGTTAGATTTTTGACCTATACTTCTTTGAGTTAGTTCTAACAAAATTGAATCGTTTGAGACTTCACAAGTTGTCACTAAAAAGAGAACAACTCTATCTAAATCAATTAAATTGTCGATTATTGATTGGCTCCAAACGCGTATTGTTTTCCATAAATCCACGCTCGAATTCGATAAATTTACCGTCTTTTGAGCATGAAATTTAGTTTGAAAAAGATCCAATTGATCTATATCCCCAACAGTAATATCATCTAAATTTTCAAGTTGAATATATGCCGAGTCCTTCTCGGCATAAGATTTCAATAAAAGATACAATGCGTAACGAATTTGGTAATGGTACCCTAAAGACTGCTCTGGTGCGGAAAACTGTGTTATCATTATTATCTATGAAAATTTGCATAAAATATTTATTAGCAACAATTATAGAATAAAATATCTACAAATCAACACTTTAACAATAAACTACACAATAACTACTCCTCTATTTGCCTTTCTTATGAAAGCTAGAGTTTCTTAGCGCATATTTTTTATACCCAAACGATTATCATTGTACACTGCATTTACTTGTTTTGAGGAGCTTTTAGAAGTAATGAACAATTTTTGAGCTACTCACTTCCTAGTTGAGCGGAGTATTCACTACGTTCGTGTGTTATCCGGTCTCTGACCGGCGTATTTCTAAACAAAAATTGTATCTATCAAAACGGTCAGAGACCGGATAACGCTACGGCGTAGTTAAAATACTACGCCGAACAACCCAACCAACTCTAAATCAAACTCCCCAACTTACTTCTTCTTCCCGCCCTTCACCAGCTCCGTCGATAAATTAGCCGTGAAAAATGGAAGCATTTTTAGTTCGATGCGCTCGGCGATTCGGTTGATGTGATCACCGTCGTACTCTTCGTAGGTATGCGGAATGTTGTAGGTGGTGAGAATGCCGTCCAGGATTTTGTTGTTGGCGGCAATACTGGCATCCTTCGAGCCTGCATCGAAGGCCAGCGCGTGTAGTTGTTTGATGTTGCCAATGTATTGATCCAGCGTTGCCAGGGGGGCATTGGCGGCCCATTTGGCCGTAACCAATGGTTGCGGCTGGCCATCTTTCACCGGCAAGTCCAGAAAGAAAGGCCCGTTCGTTGGATTGGGTGACCACGAAGCCGCCGAGGCAAACATGGCTTTTGTACCAAAATCGGCTTTCTCCAAATCAGCCACCGTCTTGACACCCTCCGCCTGAGCCGCCCGCTCCGCACTCATCGATCCACTCATGTTCGGCACCATGCAGCAGGGACTGAGCAGGTATAAACTGGAGAAGATTTCGGGATGCTTCTGTCCAATCCGAATCGTGCCATACCCACCCATCGAGTGCCCCGCTAAGCCACGGCTGCTGGCTTGCGGAATGGTGCGGTAGTTTTTATCCATATAGGCCACCAGTTCATCGGCTACGAAATCCTCCCAGTTGCCAATCGTCACGGAATTGGAATACATACTTCCGGCAAACCGGTTGTAGGCATTAGGTGTCACGATGATAAACTCCTTCGTTTTCCCCTCCGCCAACGCCTTATCAGCCACTGCAGGCAGGTTGATCCAGTGCTTCGTGAAACCGTACCACTTATCGTCGCTGTCGGTAAACCCATGCAGGAAATAGATGACAGGATAATGCCGCTTCTTATCGGTTTGATAACTAGGCGGCAGATAAATTGATACATCCCGATCCGGTGAATCACCCGCCAGATTTCCCTCCAGCCCTTTGCCGTGCACTTTGATGCGTTCGACCTTACCCGCCTTGACAGCGCTGGTCTGGCTATATCCCTGCGTAGCAGACAGGACAACAAAAGCCCCTAACAACAGGAGCGAATAGACGAAATGACGAAATGGTACAGCGAGACGGTTCATAGGAAGTCGGTTCATGGCGATAGAAGGAGGAGACCAGCCGTTTTTACTACTACTCGCACCGTTGCCCATCTAAACGAAAATACCGGACGGCAACCGGCATGACAGCCGTTGAATCGACAAATCCTTTTAAGGCAAACAGGCCCACGTAATTGGGCTTGATACCAAACTCGTAGGTGGCCACTTCTTTAAACGAGAAATTGTCAACCGGACTGGCCGAATATAAGAACCGAAATTTCTGGCCCTGTTTCTCAACCCTGAACGCGAAATTTTTGAGGTTATTCACCGCGAGACGCTGATTGACCGGGCTGCCCAGTGGAAACAGAGGCTCATGGGCAATTTCTTCCAGATTGGTGTAGCCTCTACCGTAGGACGCCACTGCCTGAATCAGAATTTCGCCGGGTCGGACATAGCCCCCGAAGAAGTCATTATAGGCCAGCGATATACGGATACTTTTTCCGGCAAATAACGTATCCTCCAATAGCACCAACCCCGCCTGCTGCCAGTTTGCGTTGGGTACAAAATCGGTAAAATGTACTTCTGTACGAAAACAGTCATTCTGGATTTTCCGGAACAGCAAGTTCTGAATTTGCGGGGCCTCACCCGTCTTATGCCAGTTATCCCCCCTGAGTGTGAACAGGGTCAGTTGACTCGGCTTTTCGCCCCGCCGATTCCAGTAAGCCGCATTTGGATCATGCAGCATCCAGCCCGTACGACTCAGTGCCGAGGCATCTGTCGTGTGGAAATCGTCGATTACCTGCTCTAATGCCGCTTCCCGTACGAACAGAATCCAGCCAGTTACAACCAGCCCTAAAAAGCCCGCAACGAGCCCAACGACGTTCTTCCTGGTCCGGGGTTTGGGTTCAACGCGTTCAGGGGGAGGTGGCAGAATAAACTGTTCACGATACCGGAACCAGTACGGAAAATGCTCTTCATTCTTTTTCCGGTCTGCCTCCGTGGTGGCCGGAGCCTTAAATACGTACCGGGCCAGTGTATCGAGGGTGGCTACGGACGGATTTTCCTGTTTACCTGCGCTGGGGTTAAGCAGAAAAGCAGCATAGTTTTTTAGGCTTCTCCACCCTACAACCAGCCCGGTGCGTTCCTCAATCTCATTACTTAAATGCTTGCTTTCTGATTCGGAAAGCGGGCTTTGCAGCGGCTGGCCAAAACAGGTTTCAATCACCCTAGTAAAAAGAGCGGAAAATGCCCGCCGATCAAACTCATCCATATACAGTATGGCATCTATCAATCCGTCAAACCGGATAAGCCCGTCTCGAAGCTATTTGTTTATACAACAACCGGAAACCTGAATTCCGTAACGTTTCTGCCTGAATTCCGGCCTTTCGGGGCTGTAAAACGAAGTTTTGTCAAAAAATCGTCTTACAGCCCCAATTGTATGAAAACCATACTCCTGCTTTGTTTACTTGTTTCCGCTTTGCCCAATCAGGCGCAACAGCTTCAACTCCATTATGATTTCAGGCATTCCATTGACCCCGGTCTGAACAAACAGAATTTTGCTTCGCTCACGTTCGAGTATTTTAAAAGTAACGATTCCAGTGGCTCGTTTCTGTTAAAAATGCAAACCGACTTTAATGGCGAAACGAACAACATCGGTCAGCTATTTGTACAAGTCTCTAAAAATCTACGGTACTGGCGCCCTAAAATCTACCTGTCTTTGCTGTACAGTGGAGGTTTGGGGGTGGCACCGCCTTCGTACGGGTATTACCTAACGAATTCATTTGGCGTTGGAGCCGCCTACCCGTTTCAGTGGAAAGGCGCCTGGCTAAGCGCTAGTGTTAATTACCGTTATACGACCTTTCTGAAGCCGAGTCATGATCCGCAGCTCACCTTTTATTTTGGAAAAGGATTTTTTCAGTACAAGCTCATGCTAGCCGGGAGTTTTGTTGGGTGGAGTGAGAATCGGAATCAGGGTACCGATTTGACCCGTAGCCAACGTGGTAAGAAAATCGCCTTCTTCGCTGATCCTCAGGTCTGGGTTAAAATCACCAAAACCGTTTCTGTTGGATCAAGGGCTTATCTGTATTACCACGTGCTGACACCCGAAAACCGGTTGCAGATTTACCCCACTCTGGCTCTGAAAAATCAATTCTGACCGACAGTGCCGTATCCTCAGAGGATGCCTTTCTTCTCCCCGGCATTTACGCCTTTTATGAATTTGATCAGCCCGCTCATGTACGTCTTCTGGTCGTCGTACATAGCCATGTGGCTCCCGTTAGGGCAATACAGATGGCTACCATTGGGAAACTGGGTGGCCATCCATTTCATGTGTGCGGGATCCATGGTATCGTGTTGAGCCCCAATGGTTAGCGTAGGAACGGTGATTTTCGGCAACTCAGCTTTCACATCCCACTTGGTTAGGTTGCCCGCAATCCCAAATTCACTGGGCCCCTGCATGGTCACGTACAGCGACTGGTTCGTCTTGTTCAGCGCTCGGGTCATGGGTTCGGGCCACTGGTCGAGGGGAATGCGACAGATGTGTTTGGCGTAGAAGTTTGGCAGGAGGAGTTCCATGTAACGGGGACTCGTATACGCACCTTTGGCTTCTATGGCGTTTACTTCTTTTACCACCGCCGGGTCCATCTGCTTCGCCAGTACGTCATCGGCATACTTACCGTAGTCGGGGCAACTGGCCATCATGTTCGAGATAATCAACCCCTTGAGGTTATTATTGTATTTGAGGGCGTACTGCATGGCCAGAATCCCACCCCAGGAGTGGCCCAGCAAGTAAAAGTTATCGGGCGTGAGGTTCAGGGCGGCACGAACCTGCTCTACTTCTTCCACGTAGCGGGGCAAACTCCAGAAGGTGGTATCCTTTGGATTATCGGAATTGCCCGTGCCTAGTTGATCGTAGTAAATAAACTCGATGCCTTCGGCGGGCAGAAAACTTTCCATTACCTCGAAGTATTCATGCGTAGCACCAGGGCCACCGTTCAGCAGCAGCAGTTTGATTTTGGGATTGTTGCCAAACCGCTTCGTCCAAACGTTAAACGTGCGATTGAGCGTCTTGATCGGAATCACCCGAACACCCCCATTAGCCACTCCGCTTGTATCCGAAGCAAAGTAGGCGGTTAAGGTTGTGGTATTCGTTTCGGCAGACTGGCAAGCCCAGAATAAGCAGGCGGTACAGAGTAGAAGGATGGAGAGAAATTTCATATAGAAAGAGGCTAAAAGTGAGTCACTTGACAAGTATACACACGATTAGCCTCTTTTCCAGTATTGGGCGTTAGTTAAGCCTTGCCAACGGCAAAAACGGTAACAAGGCCGTTAAAGGCGTTACCGACATGTAAGCACTATATTAAGCCAATAACACACTTGCTGGTATACCTAATTCTTTATGAAAAAACCTGGCCATTTCTAGCGTTAATGGCTTACGTCTATTCAATACAGCTGATATATAGCTTTTACTGCCAAGTTTCCCCACAAAGTCTTTATTCCTGACTCCTTTTTCTTCCATTTTAAGGCGAATCGCATCAATAGGATCTGGAGCAGGTATTGGGTAGTGCACATCTTCATAGGCTTTCACCAGCAATAGAGCAACTTGTAAAATCTCTCCTTCCGAACTATCTGGCTGTACGTTTCGGTCGAAGTGCTCATCTACCCAGGCCATCATCTCGTCGTATTCCTGCTCGGTTTTAATCGTCTTCAACTTCATGGTTTCTTTGGAAATTGCACCGCTGTTACATCAATTTTATCATACTCCGCGTGTGTACCGAACCACTTGATCTGGATAGCTTTATACTCAAATACCATTCGGACTACTAAACGGTATTTATTACCCATAATGTTGAAGACAACCCGATCATCGGCGACGATACTAACATGGCCATAAACGGACTTCAATTCATTGAAATTAGTAAACTCCTGTTCCAACAACTCTGCATACCACTGTTTCAATGCATTAGCTGCCTGAGGGTACAGTTTGCAATAATCCAGTAGCGTACGACGCGCTATTATATTGAACATCTATCCAAGAACAGAAGTTTACCTATAGTGAACAAATTTACATCAAGATGTTTTAGAACCATTCATTAGTTCTTAAAAATCCGTGTTGGCCTCTTTAATATCCATCTTCTTGATCCAGATGTTGCGGTAGAGCACATCATGGCCTTCGGCCTGGAGTTTCAGACCGCCCGGCGTATCGGTAACGCCTTTGCCGCCATCGTTCCCCCCGTCGATACCGGAGTTCGGACCACCCCAAACCTGCGTAATTTTCTGGTTGGTATGTGCTTTTTTACCGTTTAGATACAACGTCACCATGGCCGGTTCGGTACGTTTGCCGTCTTTGAAACGAGCGGCCCGGAATTCGATATCATAGGCATTCCATTTCCCGATACCATTGTACAGTTTGTAGGGCGAGGGGGACTCGTTGATGACCGCACCTAAGCCGTGGCTGGTGGTATCGCCATCGAAAATCTGAATCTCGTAGCGGTTCTGCAGATAGACACCACTATTTCCACCCGCTTTGCTCACATAGAATTCCACATGCAGTCGGAAATCCCGAAAGGTTTCTTTGGTCACAATGTCGGCCGCACCATATAGGCCACCCGCAGCTGCCGGATCATTCGTATTCATGACCGTACCGCTACCCGCTGGATCTTGCTCAATCTTCCACTTGATGGGCAGACTAGCCTTAAGCCGAGGCCCTTCCCAGTACGTCCACTTTTCATCGAGCATCTTCTTCGAGCCATCGAAGAGCACTTCGGCACCTTTGGGCACTTTGACCCCAACGCCAACCGGCTCTTTGGCGTTGGGAATCATGGCTACGCTGACGCCCAGAAGCAGTAAGGCAGGTAGTATAGCAAACTGTGTATTTCTGAAGAGTTTCATAAGGGCAAATTTGATTTGATAGTAACGTGTCCTCCTGTAAGGATATCCGTCTTAGAATTTACCCGCCAAAGCGTCGGGCCAGAGGCCCTATGATAGGACACACTCGGCAAAGCCAAGCGTGAACGTTTCGTATCGTTAAACTCTAATCGAGAGACCAAGCCTCCATGTTCACGCTTGGCTTCGCCGAGTGTGTCCTATCATAGGGCCTCTGGCCCGTAAATCACTACTATTAAAACCTAAAAAACATGTCTGAATTTTTAAAAGCTAATACAGAAGATGCACCCTACTTTATCACGTTAACAACTGTAGGCTGGATAGACATCTTCACTCGGCAAACGTATTGCCATGAGCTTATCAAAAACTTACAGTTTTGCCAACAGGAACGTGGCTTAGAAATCTATGCGTATGTCATTATGTCAAGTCATATCCACATGATTGTTCGGCGGCAGGTACAACATGGGTTATTGAGTCATCTGCTACGAGACTTCAAAAGTGCGACGGCAAAAAAGCTCATCAAGTTGATTAATGAAAATCCTGAAGAAAGTCGAAAGGGATGGTTGATGCATTTGTTCAAGTATTATGCAAATGTCGAAAAACAAAATAGTGAACTTATGTTCTGGCAAAAGACATCACACCCGATGGAGCTGTTTTCCAGAAAAATGATTGACCAAAAACTCCGCTATATTCATTGGAATCCGGTGAAAGCGGGTATTGTTCTGGAGCCTCATCAATATTTGTTCAGCAGTGCCTGTCCTGAGTCATCATTGGTTGTCTTGGACGCTTATTAATAAGTGAAATACAGGCCAGATACGGGCCAGAGGCCCTGTGATAGAACACACTCGGCGAAGCCAAGCGTGAACGTTGTACGTAGTTAAGCTCTAATTGAATAATCAAGCCCCTTGTTCACGCTTGGCTTCGCCGAGTGTGTTCTATCACAGGGCCTCCGGCCCGTGTAACTAACCTTTCTGCCGCAGCAAAAAATAACCAACTATCCATGCAGTCAAAGCAGTCAGGCCATGAATCCAGGCCGTAATTAACACTGCCGCTGGTGATGTCAGCACAATGATCATATCGCCAACCGGCGTCAACGATCCAATTAAAAACAGAGCAGCGAGGGGTTTGCGCCAACCCGCTATGGTGAACGCTGTGAAAAACAAGCCGGACGTCAGATCGCGAATGCCTTTAATGTAATGAAACGATTCATTCGGTTGGGCGTATAGGAGTCCGAATCCGAGTTCAGCCTGCTCGGGCAGGAGCAAAAAACGTCCGCCAATAAAGATAAGTGCGGCACCGAAGAAATAGCCGATGAGTTTGGCCCAGAGGGGCAGTTTTTCTGTAAGCATCGTTGTATGAATTAGTTAATGACCTCACAAAGGTCCTAGTCCGTACAGACGTGTGCATTCACCTAGGTGAAGATCGACTGGTTGACATACGCCATATTTTGGAAATGTGGCGTATGTCAACCAGTCGATCTTCACCAACAATCAATACTGTTTGCCCGCCCGCTGGGCCCGAATTCGACTGAGTGACTGCGGCTTAATCCCGACATACGAAGCGATAACGTATTGGGGCACTCGCTCCTGCAAATCGGGGAAACTGTGCAGAAACGTATCGTAGCGTTCTTCGGCGGTTTCTTTGTAAAACGAGGTAAGCTTTTGCAACATACCGACGAATAACTCCTCCGCAACCAGCCGCCCAAACTTTTGCCCTTCGTGCAGTCGATCATACAGCCGTTGGAGATTATCGTAACTGATAACCAGCAGCGAGGTATCTTCAATGGCCTGAATGAATCGAGTTGAAGGCGTCTTGGTTAGAAAGCTCTCGTAATTGCAGGTGAACTGCTGCTCGGGCGAGAAATCATACGTATGTTCCTGCCCGTCATCAAGAATATAATAACGCAACAGCCCCTGCGTCACAAACCCAACATGTCGACAAACATCGCCCGCTTGTAGAAAAAAGTCATTAGCCGGTATATGCCGAGGTTCAAACAGCGAAGCAATGATCGACTCTTCCGCCTGAGGAACAGCTATCCAGTGGCGGATAGCTTGCGTTAATACTGTGTAGTCTGTGTTCATAGATTTCTATGGCGTCGATCTGGCGCGAGTATTCACTCGCGCCAGTAATTTACATCCACTCCCAGGCACTTTGGTACGCATCGAGCCCTTCAGAATACGCAATAAAATCAGCGTAAAACGGGAACCCGGCTAACGTAGCACTGTCGCCGACGATGATCAACTTCTTGCGGGCGCGGGTCATGGCTACGTTCATTCGGCGGATGTCGGACAGGAAACCAATTTCGCCTTCGGCATTGCTTCGGGTCATAGAGATGTAGACAATATCCCGTTCCTGTCCCTGAAAACTATCAATGGTATTCACCGAGATTTTATCCCCATAAGCCAGCAAATCAGGAGCGCTCAACAACTGGTCTTTCAGGATATTTATCTGTTGTTTGTAGGGCGAAATGATAGCGATAGTCGGAAAGTCCTGTTTCGAGTAGCGCGTACTAAGGCCTTCTACCAGTTGGGTTAAATGCTTGATCAACAGCGCGGCCTCTTCGGGGTTTGTTGAGCTAGTGCCTTCCAGTTTTTCATCGAAACCACAACCAGCCGTATCCACAAATACCAGGGATGTATCGCCATCGAACAACGAATGGCGGGCCACCGATGCATGTGCTCGTACCTTGTTCTCATAAAATACCTGCGACGAATACCCCATAATGTGCTCGTGCATTCGGTATTGCTCGTCCAGTAGCGTAACCGCTTCGGGGTGAAGGGTCACGCATTTTTCGAGCAGAGTTGTACTCAAGCCTTTCCGGGCCGCTTCGGCCGATTTGATGGTGGGCGACAACTGGCAGTGATCGCCCGCTAACACAACTTTCTGCGCTTTCAGAATGGGAATCCAGCAGGCGGGTTCCAAAGCCTGCCCAGCTTCGTCGATGACAACCGTATGGTAGGTCAGATTCCGAACTGTATAATGATTTGCCCCAACCAATGTTGCCGTAATCACCTGTGCTTTTGCCACCAGATCATCAATAATGTACTGCTCCGAATTACCGACTTCCTTCATAATCCGATGCGCTTCATCGAACAGAGCTTTGCGTTGATCACGTTCGGCTTTGCCAAAATTGCGCTTGTACTTATGCGCCATGTTCTTGAACTCATTGGCCTGCTTTTTCAGTTTCTTGGCCTCCTTCATGTAGGGGTGTTCGCTCATTTTATGATCCAGCGTCAGCGCCATCAATCGTTCCGATACACGAGCCGGATTGCCCACCCGAAGCACGTTTAGCCCTTCGTCGTGCAGCTTTACGCTCAGCAAATCGACGGCGGTATTGCTGGGGGCAACCACTAAAATCTTCTTATGATCCTGCGCAATCAGGGCTTTGATTGCCTGCACCAGCGTTGTGGTCTTGCCCGTACCTGGAGGCCCATGCACGATAGCCAGCTCATTGGCCGACAGTATTTTACCAACTGCCGAAACCTGACTGGGATTCAGTTTTGGTAAATGTAAGATCGGAATTTCGGGATGAAAGGTCGGCGATTTTTCACCGGTCAGAATCGAAATCAGGCGGTTATCAGACTTCTCACCCAGCGTGTTGGCCTGTTTAAGGGCCTCCTCCATTTCGTTGTAGCTGTTATCATCGAACAGCACTTCAACCCCTAGTTTCCCATCCCGCGACCAGTCGGGCAGTTCATCTACCTTCAGAGTTATTTTGAGCCGATTGCCACTCTGGTGCGAAATCGTTCCTTCGACCCGGTCGGTTTTAGGGTCGTGATTACTAAAAAACACGGCGGGCATCCCGAATCGGAGCTGGTGCGGTATATCCTGATGCGTCGTCCGTTCAACTTCTACCGTCAGGTAATCACCCCGGCTCATTTCTGAACCCCGGATAGCGATTGGATACCAGGTTAATCCATTGGCCCGACGTTCGGCAACAGAGGTTGTTTCGGTGAGTTTACGGTATTGAGTACGGTCTTCTTCTCGTTCAACCTTGAGTAAATCAAGCAGATTTTTAAAATAATCCATTCACAAAGGTAGCTACTTCGCGGGACTAGCCTTCCAGTATCCAACACCATCGCAAGAAACTGGCATCCCGATATTTTCTATCAATAAAATTCAAATAGAGCAAATTTTACACTTGCCATCCTCTTCTGTTAGACTGTTCTGCGTTGATTGAAGGGGAAATTACAGTTGTTGTGCTTATACTTGTGTAGAATCTTCCAAAAGCCAGAATACAATCATGAATCGACTTTGTTGTCTGCTACTGATACTCCTATCAGTGTGCTCGTCTGCACAAACGCCAGATTCAACCTGGTTTAGAAATAACTACACGAAAAAGGAGCCAATGCGGGATGGCACGAGGTTGTTCTGCCTGTGAGCAAGTAACCTGTGTAGAGACGCAATCCCTTGCGTCTCCCTGACCGGATGGTTTTTGCTGACGCATGAGGAGACGCAAGGGATTGCGTCTCTACAAAACACCTTCTTCATTATGACCAAACCGCTTCTCTTACTCGCCTGCGCCCTACTAACCAGCCCTATATCTTTCGCGCAAGCTCCACCCGATACCCTAGCCGCCAAAGTCGATAAGCTATTTTCGGAATGGAACGGGACCGGACGCCCTGGCGCGGCTGTGGGTGTTGTGCATGGTGGCAAATTGATTTATGCCAAAGGTTTCGGCGATGCCGACATTGAAACGGGCGCGCCCATTACGCCCACAACGATTTTCCACGTAGCCTCCGTCTCCAAGGAATTTACCGCTTATGGAATTGTACTACTGGCGCAGGAAGGCAAACTGTCTCTCGATGACGATATTCATAAGTACTTACCCGAGGTGCCGGATTTTGGTCAGAAAATCACCATTCGCCACCTGATTCACCACACTAGTGGCCTACGCGATCAGTGGGCTTTGCTGACCATGGCGGGTTGGGGTATGAGCGACGTGATTACCAAAGAGCACATTTTCAACCTCGTTCGGCGACAGAAAGAACTGAATTTCATACCCGGAGCCGAATCATTATACTGCAATACGGGCTATACGCTATTGGCCGAAATTGTGGCGCGTGTCGGTAAACAGCCCTTTCGGGAGTGGATGAAGCAGAAAGTATTCATGCCCCTAGGTATGAAAAATACGCTGTTCTACGACGATGATGAGCGCATCGTAAAAGGCAGGGCCTATTCGTTCCATAGGTCATTTGACATATCGGCAGGTTTCTTTAAGAAAAGCGTACTCAGCTATGCTAACGCCGGAGCGACCAGCTTATTCACAACCGTAGAAGATCTGGCTAAATGGATCAATAATTTCAAGAATCCTACCGTGGGCAATGCGGCTACTATGACACAAATGCTACAGCGTGGCCGATTGACCAATGGCGATTCCATCTCCTATGCGTTTGCGCTGGTACACGGCACCCATAAAGGCGTAGCCTATTACGGTCATAACGGGGCCGATGCTGGTTTCCGATCCAGCATCAGCTATTTCCCGAAAGAAGATTATGGGTTCATCGTGCTAAGCAATCAGGCCGAAGCGAATCCGACCGCCAAAGTACTGGAAATGGCCGACCTGTATCTGGCACCTTATCTACAGAAAACCAAAGAGGCTCCAGCTCCACCCAAACCAGCCACAACGGACACCAAGCCCGATAAAATCGTAAACGCGGACTATATCGGGCGATATTACAGCCCGGAATTAGAAACCATTTACACCATCCGGCAGAAGGGCGATGCGCTCGAACTGGTGCATGTGCATCATGGCGAGGTAGCGCTGAAGCCTGTCGATAAAGACAAATTCTCGACAGGCTGGTGGTTTGCCTCAACGATCGAAACCGTCCGAAATCCCAAAAATACCGTTGCCGGTCTACGTATCTCCAACGGTCGTGTTCGGAACCTGTGGTTGATGCGTTTGCCCGATGGTTTCGATGCAGAAAAGCCGCCCGTGGCGGGAAAATGAGGACGCCTAACCGAGTCGGTACTGTGGTGTCAGGTTCTTCAACCTGACACGTGAGGTTTCTCAAAACCTAACGGTGCGAATAGTAGGTTTTGAGAAACCTCACGTGTCGGTTAGGAGTAACCGACACCACGGCATACCACAGCAGAACGCATCACACTCCATCAACATTACCATCTTTACAACCTGAACTATACATCAATGAACATCCCCCCACTGTACACCCTGAAACGTATTTTCCTCCCTGCCATATGCTGTTGCTGGCTAGCAAGTTCATCCGTTACCGCCCAGCAAAAACCCATTCCCAAACCCGAAGAAACACTCGGGTTTCCGGTAGGCGCTGATTTCCATCTGGCTACCTACGAGCAATCGCTGGCCTATTTTAAGAAACTCGATGAAGCCAGCGATATGGTCAAACTGGTGCATGTGGGCGAAACCTCCGATGGTCGCCCCTGGTATTTTGCCCTGATTTCCTCCAAAAAGAATCTCGATAACATCGACAAATACCGGGCTATTGCGCAACGACTGGCGCACCCAGCCGGACTTACCGACGACGAAGCAAAAAAGCTGTCGATGGAAGGAAAACCACTGGTGCATATCGATGGCGGTTTGCACGCATCCGAAGTGGCAGGGGCACAGCATACTATTTCGCTGGCCTACGACATGCTCAGCAAAGCCGACGATCCCAAGATCAGGAACATTCTGGATAATGTGATTCTGCTACTCTGGCCGTCGCTCAACCCCGATGGGCAAACGATGATTGGCGATTGGTACAAATCAAATGTAGGCACGCCTTTCGAGGTGGCTCCTCCCCCGTTCTTGTACCAGAAATACGTTGGCCATGACAACAACCGCGACGCTTACATGCTCAACATGATCGAGTCGCGGGTGGTGGCGCGTACCTGGCGCGAGTGGGAACCGAATATCATTTTTGTGCATCACCAAACCTCGCCCTTCCCAACACGTATCTGGTTGCCACCCTTTGCCGAACCGATTGCGTCGCAAACACCGCCTATTATTGCTCGCGAAGTGAATATGATTGGTATGGCGATGGCGCAGGCACTGGAAAGCAATGGCCAAAAAGGAGCCACACATATGGGAACGGGTTTCGATGCCTGGTATCCCGGCTACATTGATTACATGCCCGTACTGCAAAACATTCCGGCTTTCTGGACCGAAACAGCTTTATACAACTACGCGACCCCCCATTTTTACACCGTTCGCGATTTCCCACAGGACAAAAAAGAGTTTCGGGTCGAGTCATTGTATTCCAGCCCGTGGCCGGGTGGCTGGTGGCGTATTAGCGATGCGATGGCGTACATGGAAACGGCCTCCCTGGCCACGCTCGATTATGCCGCTAAATACGGCGACGTGCTACTGTACAACCGCTACCAATCGGGACGAAATACGATCAAAAAATACGAACAGGAGCCGCCTTATGCGTACTTCATCCCACAAAAACAACGCGACCCTGCCCGACCGGCCGAGTTACTGCGTCGGTTAGCCTTCCACGGCATTCGTATTGGTCAGCTCACGAAAGATGTTGCGTTTGACGGACGAAATTACGCTAAAGGAACCTGGGTGATACCCATGAATCAGGAGTATGGCGAATTAACCAAACAATTGCTCGATGTGCAGGCGTACCCCGATTTGCGCGAATTTCCCGGCGGCCCACCTGAGCAACCGTATGATGCCGCAGGCTGGACACTTCCCCTGCAATTTGAGCTGAACGTAATCCCAGCCATAACCCCTTTATCTGCCGAGCTGAAAAGCGCCATTCAGCTAGTTAGTGGAACGGGTAAAGACTGGAAAACCGATGACAAGAAAGACGCTACCCCAGCGGATTTTGTAACGGGCATTGGCTTCGATACAAACCCGGTTTCGGCGGGGATTAAAACCCCAGAAGGAAAACTAACAGGTACGGGCGCGGTGGTGTTGGTCAATCCGGCCGAAAATAATGCGTTCAAAGTAATTACCCGATCATTGAAAGCGGGCGCGTCGGTCAAATTTAATAAAGAGAACCAACGGTATGCCATCAGTGGGTTAGCAAGAACAACGCTGGAGCCCTGGATTAAGGACTTAGGCATCACCGCCGAACTCACCACCAACACTGCCGGGGCAACGGTGAAACCCCGCATTGCCATTTACAAACCCTGGACCGCCAGCATGGACGAAGGCTGGTCGCAGTGGATTCTGGAACAGTTCGAATTTCCATTCGCCGTCATCAACAATACCGACGTGCTGGCCAGTGACCTCAGCGACCGCTTCGACGTGATCCTGATGGCGTCCGATCGGCCCCGGAACATCAAAGATGGTTTCGCGAAAGGAGCCGTGCCGCCCGCTTACGAAGGTGGGTTAGGAACTCTGGGGGCTGCGAACCTGGCCAATTTTGTAAGTCAGGGAGGAACGCTCGTCTGCCTGAATGAGAGCAGCGATTACGCCATTGAAGCGCTCCACTTACCCGTGAAAAACGTTGTGGCGGGTGTCAATCCTAAAGACTTCTTCACGGGCGGTTCGATACTGGAAGTAGAAACCGATCCTACCCATCCGGTCATGGCCGGTATGCCTACCCGAGCAGCTGTTTTTGTGGACGATAGTCCCGTTTTTACAACCCTTGAGGGTTTCAAAGGCCAGGCTTTGGCCAAGTTTGCCACGAGTGGTTCGCCCTTGCGGTCAGGTTATTTGCTGGGTGAAAAGTATTTACAAGGCTATGCCGCTTCGCTGGATGTAAAACAGGGCAAGGGGCACGTCATTCTGCATGGTTTCCGACCTCAGTGGCGTGGGCAACCGTTGGGAACCTATCGGGTACTGCTTAATTCAGTGCTGTACGGTGGTGAGATCACCAGAGGCACATACGGAACGCCGGAGTTCTGGAAAGCTCCCGCGGTGGCAGTGAAGCCGTAAGTGAACTGGGTGGCGTTCAGTGTTTCGGGCTGTCGCTCCCAGTCAGAGACTACGCCGAACACCATCCAGCAAATACTCTAATCCATTCAGCTTGATTTCGTACATGGTTTGCAGCAACATGCCCAGCTTGCCAGCCGGAAAACCTTTTTGTACGAACCACTCCAAATACGAAATGGGTAACGACTTGATCAGATGCCCTTTGTACTTGCCAAAGGGCATCTGATAGTAGAGTAATTCTTTTAACAGTTCGGGGTTGCCGTGGGCTGGTTCTATTGCCATGTTTCGTTCTCTTCGCGTTCTCGCTTGGCTACGCCGAGTGAGGACTATTCTTTCAAGGGCCTCTGGCCCGTTTGATACAATTATTGTACTTCTCCGGCCAGAGGCCGTTAAACCAATAGCCCCCACTCGGCGTAGCCAAGCGAGAACAAACCGTCAGAACATCTAATCAACTCACTGCCGATTCCAGCAGTCTTATCGTACCCGCCGTGGCGTCAATTTCGGTGTCGATGCCCAAAGGAACGGTAAATTTATCACGAATGTGGCCAATCATGGCTCCCGAATAAGCTGGTTTGTTTAATGGAATAATATGCTCGGTGAGCACATCATCTAATGTCAGCGAGCCGTAGCCACCGCTTCCGGGGCCACATTCGCTGCATTTACCGAAAACGAATCCCGAAATCTGATCCAGAATACCCACCAGTTTAAGGTGCGTCAACATCCGATCCATACGGTAAACGTCCTCATGCGTGTCTTCAACAAACAAGATCGTGTTTTTCCAATCGGGCAGGTACGACGAACCAACCAGATGACTCAATACGGTTAGGTTGCCCCCTACGAGTCGACCACGGGCGAGACCCGGATGAATCGTGGTGATTCGATTCTCAACCTGCGTCAGGTTATCGCCTTTTTCGGTGGGGTTGCGCATGGTTACCAGTTCGCCTTCGATCAGTACCCGCTTGAACCAGTCAACCGTGTACGCATTGAACGTCGCGGACCCAACAGGCCCATGCATCGTCACCAGGCCAGTTTTGGCATAAATGGCCAGCAGCAAGGCCGTAATATCGCTATAGCCAATCAGGATTTTCGGATTGCGTTGAATCAGGTTGTAGTCAAGAAGAGGGAGCAACCGGGCGCAGCCCCAACCGCCATGAATCGCCATGACGGCCTTGACACTGTTATCGTCGAAGAGCGCATGTAAATCAGAGGCTCGGTCGGCGTCACGTCCGGCGAGGTAGCCGTAGCGGTCGTAGATGTGCGGGCCCAGTTTCGTTTGAAATCCAAGCGCAGCCAGTGACTCCTGCGCAATCTTCACCGTTTCCTGACTGTAGGCTGGTGCTGCCGGACAAAATAGCCCAATCGTATCACCGGGTTTCAAGCGATTAGGCTTTATAAGCGCAGGTGCCGACTGGGTGTCGGTTAACGACAGAAAAGGTGCCAGCGTCGTGGCCTGTAGGAATGAACGACGTGAAGACATCGGCTTTAAAAAGGTTCGTCAGTTGCTGAAAGATAGCGGAAAACAGGCTATCGGTCAAGCGAACAAAGTAGCTTGGCGATCTATCTACCTTTTAGGTTGATAACGAAAGACTTACTTTCAATCTGACTACCAAACCAACCAAACTAGCTATGCTAACCAAAACACATTTACGATTCGTACGCTTCGTTTTCGCTTTCCTGAGTCTGCTTGGGGCATTATCTGCGGTCCAGGCTGCGGCTCCCATGACAACCATCTCGCAACTAACTGCCGACTGGCAGCGTGCCAAAGAGTATACAAAAGAGTATCTGGATGCGATGCCAGAAGATGGCGTAAACTTCAAACCAACTCCCGAAATTCGGAGCTTTGCTGAGCAGATGTTGCACCTGTCGGCAGCTAACTACAATTTTGGTGCATTGGCCAGTAGCAAACCGAATCCGATGCAGGGTAAAAAACTGGAAGAAATGGCTGAGTTTAAAACCAAAGCCGCTCTCACCAAAGCGGTTATGGACAGCTACGATTTCATGATCGACGCCGTAAAAGGAATGACCGATGCGCAACTGGGGGAATCGGTGAAAATGGGACAGCGAGAAATGACAAAAGAAGTCGTTCTGTCGAAAGCCTTTGAACACCAAACCCACCATCGGGGACAATGCACCATCTACATTCGGATGAAAGGCGTTAAGCCACCGCAAGAAAAATTGTTTTAATCACAAAAACGATGAAGGCCCGCTAGTAGCGGGCCTTCATCGTTTTAACGTATAGCGTACCAAGTGTAAAGGGTAGCCGACGAAAACATCCACAACAAAACATCGGTTATTAGCTAACCTGCCTACACTGACAATTTGGTTTGCAGCCAATTGGTTATTTTCCAGTTAATGAGAACACCACCATCACACTGTTATTTCATTGCGCTGAGCCTTTTTGGACTACTGACACAATGCCAGCAAAAAAAGCCCGATGCGCCCAAAGCCGAGGGTTTTGATCCGCCCATTCCACAAACGATGTCGTATGTGGCCGGACCGATTACGTTTCAGTTAACGGAATTACAGGAGAAAATCAATAAGGAACTCGACCCGGTATTGGTGGGTAATCAATCGAAAGACGGCAAAACGAAAGGAATTATTTCCTTCCGTGTCAAACGCCTGGGTCCCGTTCATGTTGAATACGCCGATCAGCAGATAAAACTCTCGGCACCCCTGCAAATGTGGCTCACAAAACCGTTCAGCCGGGACACGACGCCCCCAAAAAATCCTTTTTGTGCGATAAATGTCAATTTCAAAAGTCCACTGAGCGTTACACCCAATTGGCGACTAGCCAGCCGCACAAACTTCACAAATTATACGTGGATTGTTCAACCCAAAGTTCTCGGCTTTTCGCTGACGCAACTGGTTCAGAACCTGCTGGAAAAGCATAAGACGTCAATCGAAATGGCCATTGATTCGGCGGTTTATAAGGAGTTACGACTCGATAAAATGGTGGCTCCCATCTGGCATGATATGCAGACTCCGCTGCTGATTGACAAGGATTACGGTCTGTGGCTAACTCCCCGGCCTATCAGTGTTGCGGCTGGTCCGGTGAGTGGCGATGGGAAACAATTAACCACGCCTGTTCGGATTGCGTTGGAAACGAAAACCGAACTAAAACCCAAGTCGCCGGTACACGCGCGGACACCGTTACCATTGTTACAAAAGCGAGACGAAGTTTCACAACTATCGGATTTGCACCTCATGAGTTTTATCCCCTACGCCGACATTAACCGGATGCTGGACCTGACCGTTCGGAACAAGAAACTGGCACTGGGCAGCCTGACGATAAAGCATATATCGGTCTATGGAGGGCAACATTCCCTGATCGTGAAAGCTGATCTGGATGGACTTATGGACGGAACCGTTTATTTACGCGGTAAACCTACTTTTGACACCTTAACCAATACCCTAAAAATCAACAATTTAGATTTCGATGCAGCATCGGGGAATATCCTATCAAAAAGCACAGGAGCGGTATGGCACGATGGGTTACGCAAATTACTGGAAAAGTTGCTGATCATCCGTTTAGGCGATGACATTGCCAAGTTGCCTCAGACAATCAACAAGGCTTTTGAGAAAGGAGGAGCTGGCAAGAAGACGGATCTAGGTATAAAATCTTTTCGGTTCACACCCCAGAAAATAGCGATTCGGCCCGATGGCATTCAGGCATTGATTAACGTAGAATCAAAAGTCTTATTGAAGGTAAATCAGTTATAAACGTTGCTCGAACGCTGGCGCGAGCCAATGCTCGTGCCAGCGAAAACCAAACACAACATGATTGTTCTGATCAGTATACTAGTATTGATAATTGGCTGGTTTGGCTGGCAGTATCTACAACGGAAGCAGGTAGATGAACAACCTTTACTGACCAACTATCCGCAATTATTACAAGCGCATGTATCCTATTATCAGGATTTGAGTGCGGAAAGAAAAAAGGTATTTGAGGATCGGGTCAATCAGTTTCTGAACCATATCAAAATTGAAGGAGTAGGTACAACGGTCAATGATCTCGATAAAGTTTTAGTAGCCAGTAGTGCCATCATCCCTATCTTCGGCTTCGACGACTGGTATTACCCACTAACGAATGTGCTGCTCTACGAAGGTAGCTTCAACGCCGATTACCAGACTACCGGAGAGGGCCGAAATATTCTGGGTATGGTCGGCGAAGGTGGTGCCTTGCAAAGTACAATGGTGCTATCGAAACCAGCATTGCACGAGGGTTTTGCTAACGAAAGCAGCAAAGGCAATACAGGTATCCATGAATTTGTGCATCTGCTCGATAAAGTTGATGGTGCCACGGATGGCTTACCGGAATACCTCCTGCCAAAAGACCACATTAAACCGTGGCTGCAACTGATTCATAAAAGCATCAACGACATCAAAGCCAACCACTCGGATATCAACCCCTACGGCATCACCAACGAAGCGGAGTTCTTCGCCGTCGTATCCGAGTATTTCTTCAAACGTCCTGATTTATTACAGGAAAAACACCCGGAACTGTTCGCAAGGCTGGAAGAGATTTTCCGACAGAATCCGCTGGAGAATTAAGGGACTGGCGCGAGCATGTGCCACCCAGGCGACTCACGTTCTCGCTTGGCTTCGCCGAGTGAGAACTATATTTTTAACGGCCTCCGGCCGGTGAATCGCAAGTTTGGTCAGAAACGGGCCAGAGGCCCTTGAAAGAATAGTCCTCACTCGGCTAAGCCAAGCGAGAACGTGAAGCCTGCACCAGTATTCACTGGTGAAAATGAAAAGGAACAAGCCAATGCTCGCGCTAGTTCACGACTCTACTGCTTCTCCAGCTTTTTCAACTCGTTCTGGATGTACGCTTTCGATAACCAGTTCGTTCCCATCATCACCCCTTCAATATTTTTGGTTTGTGTGATGTCTGTCAACGGGTTGCCACTCAACAGCACCATGTCCGACACGTTGCCGGTTTTGATCGTGCCCCAATCTGGTTTGTTGAAATACGATGCCACATTGACTGTCCCCGTACGCAGGACTTCGTAGGGGGTCAATCCCGCATCGACCATGTAGTTCATTTCGTGGTGAATCGAGAAGCCCGGCACGTTGAAGATTTGGGGGGCATCGGAGCCTAACAACAGGTCAACGCCGTTTTTCTGGCATTCGTAAATCAGCTTCCGGCGAATCTGAATGAGCTTTTCGGCGTGTTCTTTCGAGAAATTCGGATTAGCGAGATAGCCCTTCTTCGTATCTACCCAGCCTTTAAGCTGCTCCGGCTTCATGTATTTCATTTCAGGGTCATTGGAAAACGCATCAGCTGAAAGCGGAGAAAGCCAGCGCTCGGCCAGTGATTGCGTAGGTACCACCCGAATATGCTTTTCGCGCAAGCCTTTTACTAGTTTCGGAATCTGAGACGCATCGGCCCGGTAGGCAATCCAGGACGCGAACAAACCGGTTTCGGGTTCGGCTAATGTATCAGAGCGGGGTACAACCGCTTCGACAAACCCATCCAGGTGATCAATAGACGAATAACCTGCGTCGATAGCGCGCCAAACACCGACATTAAAGGAAACGTGGCCAACAAACGGAATGCCGACTTCGTGGGCAGTTTTAGCAATAGCCGGGAATGTTTCTTTGGTGAGGCCGGGATGCAGTTTCAGAAAATCATAACCGGCGGCTTTTTGTTCACGCACCATTTCGGCACCCCGATCCGCCGATTTGACGGTTTGTCCGTTGAACGAAGGACCGGTTGTATAAAAATGAGGTCCGAGAATTTCACCGCTATTGATTTTACTTCGTAACTCCAGATGCTTTGGGTGCCCCAGCATGCCCCGAATGGTCGTGATACCATTGGACAGATACAGCATTAGGACCTCTTTCATGGGTTGTATATCATCAATAGGTGGCACGTGAGCGTGGATTTCGGCCCAACCGGGCGTGAGGTATTTGCCTTTTGCGTCAATCACCAGCGCGTCTTTGCTGAATTTCACACTTCCCTCATTGCCCATTGCCGTTATTCGGCCATTGCGCACCACCACCGTCTGGTTGTCGATAACGCGCTCCCGATCCATGGGTATAACGTTGACTGATTTGAACACAATATCGCGCTGACCGTTGCTGGTTAATTCCTGTGCGAGTAGCAGCGTGCGGGGTGCCAAGAGCAGGGTGATGAGCAGAAGGGCGAGTAGGTATTTCATAAGGGAAATGAGTTCATGGTTAGAGACCAGCAAATTGACTAAGTCGTTGAACCTATTCGGGTTGGTTCTGATTTTGACTAATAGCCATCAGCTCGGTAAATTTATTCAATTCAGCACGAATAACCGACGAGTGTTAGCTTCCTGCAAAACGATCTACTCTATGAAAATCAACGCAATTATAACGGGTGCCACCGGCATGGTCGGCGAAGGTGTCTTGATGGAATGCCTGCAACATCCAGATGTGGAACAGGTGCTGGTGATCAACCGAAAACCGGGTGGCGTATCGCATCCCAAACTGAAAGAAATTATCCACAAGGACTTCTTCAATCTGAAACCCATCGAGAGTCAACTGAGTGGTTATGATGCCTGCTTTTTCTGTCTGGGGGTATCGTCCGTCGGCATGAAGGATGAAGAATACAAGCACATGACCTACGATCTGACGATGAACTTTGCCAATCTTCTGGCAAAACTCAACCCTGATCTGACCTTCGAGTATGTATCGGGTGGTGGCACCGATAGTACGGAGAAAGGCCGTCTGGCGTGGGCGCGGGTAAAAGGGGCCACCGAAAATGCGCTGATGCGACTATTCAAAAACGCATATATGATGCGTCCGGGATTCATGAAAGCCACGCCCGGACAGAAAAACGTGAAGAGTTATTATAAATACCTGGACTGGCTATATCCCATTGGTCGGGCGCTTTACCCATCTGGTTTTTCAACCTTACAGGAACTGGCACTGGCCATGATCAAATCGGCGACGATTGGGTACGAAAAGCAAATTCTGGAGGTGAAGGACATTGTGGCCTTGGCGAAACGATAATATTTAAATAACCACAGAGGCACAGAGAACACAGAGAAAAATTAAACTCTTTTTTTCTCTGTGTTCTCTGTGCCTCTGTGGTTAAATCATTTATTTGGCCACCGGCGCAGGCCGATTTTGCACTTCTCTTACCTCAACGGTGGCATCATAATCGAGGGTCGGGCAGGCTTTGGCCATTTCTACGGCATCATCCAGATTAGCCGCCAGCACGCGAATGACACTGGACATTCGAAAATCGGCATCGGCCATAAACCCCTGACTAATGGTTCGCTCCGCTCCCGAAACCACAAATCCCGGCTGGGTAATCAGACTACTTCCGACAAAAATTCCCTGCTCTGTCCAGCGCTGAATCAGGTTGCCCCAATTTTCGGTATTAAGCGTTTGTTGCTCCGGTGTTAAGGTCTTCCCTATCCCGAATCGTATCAAAAAAACATACTCGTTCATGCTCGTTCTCGTTTTGTTTACGGCCTGGTTGGCTGATACAAAACTAGATGCATGAGCAAGCTGAGAATTGTAAAAAATCACTGACTTACATATAGAACCGCACCGGCGGACCGGCTGATTTTTATGATTCAAAAGATAAGTTATGATTTTATAAATAATTCGTAACAAAGCTATCTTATGACCGAAAGAAAATCGTAATCAATCATAACAATCAGCGTCATCTGCGTTCCTTTTCACCAATATCCTCCCGATTGAAAGAAAAGGTGAGGCACTTGCCCAGTAAACGTCCTGAAGTCTTTTATGAAATGAGCCTGATCAAAATAACCTGCCTGATGGGCGGTTTCGGTAAGACTCTGTGCCGGCGAATACTGATTGATCACCGATCGTAGTCGTACGATTCTCGAAAACTGTTTTGGTGAGGTGCCTACCATTCGTCGAAACCGTTTCTCGAAAGGGTCCTGACTAATGGGCAGATCGGCCAGCAATTCATGGATACGAACTGTGCCTTTAGAAAGCTGGATATGTTGAATAGCCTTTCTTATCAGCAGATCGGTTGACGTTTCGTGAAGTCTTGACAACAGAAACTGTTCTACGATCGTAACTCGCTGTTGGTTGCTATTAGCTTCAGCCAACCGCTCCTCCAGCTTGCTTACAGTCCGACGCGGAATAAGCTCATCCAGTGCGGCACTAAGGCCAAACAATTCGTGCAAGGATTCTTTAAACAAGGCCGACGCGCCCCCTTCGTTGAAAATGACCAATAGTGTCGCTGTTTGTTGGGCATAGTCGACCAGGCGCAATGAGTTTCGTAAACCCGTTATCACCGCTGTTGGCATCGGTGCTTTACCTGTTCCTTCCGCATATCGAACGTTTCCTTTGTATCTAAACGCCATGACAATAGACGTGCCGGGCAATAATTTATTGACCATCCCCTGTTCACTCTCAATGATCATGAACGTCTTGACAAATGGTCGCAGACGATCAACGGGTAGAAATCGCTCTGTGTTCATTTCCGTGTTTTAAGCGTTCGGAGTTCACTCAATCACCGAGACAATAACGTAATTGTCGTTCCGGGTAATTCCATACAATACCTGTTTGTTTTTGATGCTTCGGTCAATGGCAAACGCCTGCCCTTCGCTGACGGTCGGAATGGTTTTCACATATTGCAGGGTATGTCCTCGCTCAGGAAGTTTCAGTGCATACAGCTCGGGTTTATCGTGGCCGGTGCAATAAATAAGTCCATCGGTTCCCCAGGTCCCGCCCGATGTGCTATAAGGCGCAAAGGCTTGCAGCACATTCGCCGGAAACGCCCAGGATTCGAGTTGCTGCCAATTCTCACTGAATTTAACGAGTGTGGTCCAGCGATTATCACGCCCTTCGGCCATCGACTTGTTTGAGTAATTGGCAAAGGCTACCCACCAATAACCCTCATGAAAATCGGCCCAGGTCATAGAGCCCGGAAACAGCCCAAAACTATGACTCCCAATGTGTCGCAGCGTCCGTGTATCGAAAATTTCGATCGAACTCGCCATGGGTACATCGGGGTAATTCGAGTGGGTGCAGTAGAGTTTCTGCCCAATCACAACCCCACTGTTCATGTGTTTCAGCAGCCGCGTCGTGTCGCTCCAGGCCGCTACCTGCTTTCCATCGATCTTCGTATGTTTCGTCAGCGAATGGTTGTTGATAACATAAAAATGTGTCTGATCGACCGCGACACCTTGCTGTACCTGGGCTAGTTGAAACCGACGGATTTCGGTCGCCTTCTGGGCCATACTTGCTATTGAACTAGTTAGATATAGCAATAAAATGGCTATTCTGAGTAATAGATGAAACTGCATTGTTTTTTTGACAGGATTAACAGGATTTTACAGCCGGGCCGACGTTTCAGATTATTTAGTCGTAATTAGGCACTACATCTTGTAAATCCTGTTAATCCTGTCAAAAAAATTAAGCCATTGTGTCGAAACCGCTTCCCATTCTCTACCAGTCTGCCGATTTAGTCGCGATCAATAAACCGCACGGACTGTTGGTTCACCGGTCCATGATTGCCAGCGATGCCAGCGAGTTTGCCGTACAGATTCTCCGCGATCAGTTGGGCCAGCGCGTGTATCCCGTTCACCGACTGGATCGCAAAACGGGGGGCGTGTTACTCTTTGCGCTAACCGAATCCATGAATTCCATCATGCAGCAGCAGTTTATGGGTGCACTGGTAGACAAAAAATACATCGCCATCGTACGCGGCTATACACCCGATGAACAAACCATCGATTATCCACTTCGAAATGATGAAACGGGCGTATCTCAGGAGGCAGTAACCCACCTAAAAACGCTTCGACAAACCGAAATCCCCCTACCCTTCGGGAAACACCCTACCTCCCGCTATTCGCTGGTGGAGCTAACCCCTGCTACCGGACGAATGCACCAGTTGCGCAAGCACATGGCCCACATCCTCCACCCCATCATCGGCGACCGGCCCCACGGCTGCAACAAACAAAACAAGTTATTCAAGGAGCATTTCGAGATGAACACCATGCTGTTGCACGCCCAGCAAATTGAGTTTGTGCATCCTGTCACGTCAGAAGTGATTACGATAACAGCGCCGTTTCAGGCGGAGTTTGAGCGGATGCTGGGGGCGTTGTTTGGGAAAATGTAAATGGTATAAATCAAGACTTACTGGACAAGGCGTTTTTACTTAGCAAACCGTTTGATGACTGATACCGTCAAAGCAAGTCTTGTATAATTCGTTGATGGATTAAACTGCTCGAACAAAAAAAGCCGCTCATGAGCGGCTTTAATTTAGCGATAAGTAATTGATTACCTTTATAGTAACTCCGAAAACTTATGAACCTTTTTTTGTTCTATCTGAGCAACAATTTCAGGCAGTTCTTGGGAGTTGACACATTTAAAAGGAAGTGATGGATTGTCATTTACCAGTTCATATAACTCGTGTCTTTCCTTGTTTTTACCCTCATAGGGGTCAACGGCTAAGTAATAGTGAGGTTTACCGGTAATACGCTTTTGAGCAGCAAACTCATCAAGGCGTTTGATCAAACTTTCATACTCACTAACTTCTCGTTGAAGTGTATCTATTTGGTGATTGGCATTCAGATCAAGAGCCTTGAGCGCATACATTGACCCATTGACGCCAATACCTTCGAGATGGTAATTGAAATACAGCGACGGCAATTGTTTCTTGTGCAGCGTATAATCGACATCAATTTTACCACGCAACGGTTTATAAAAATCAGTTTCAATTCGCATCCGTAGACGGGATGAAGGTGATTCTTTTTCCTTTTGAGCGGGGTTTATGTTGAATTCTATAAACTTGGCAAAATATCGATCGAAAAGCTCAATAATGTTAGTTGATTCGATATAGGCAGGCTTCGTAAACTGAAGCATACCATTGTTGTAATTTGCCAGTCTGTCCAGAAACTTCTGTTCTATACGAATTGGAAATTGCATAATTTGACCAGACTGATCGGCCAAATCCTGTTCAAAGAAGCGGTAGATTTGGCTGAGCGAAAAATGGAGCAATTTTACACAGCCGGGGTTCAATTTTTTAGCAAAATCAACTTTAGCCTCCGAAATACGTACCATTGCTCTCATTTCCGATCCGGGCCGCCGGGCGGTAGTTTCGGCGATCTGATCTGAGGTGAGCACAACCAGGCCAAGAGCGATACTCTCATCGCTCAACGGGTTGTTGACAAAACGTAATATGCTATAGTAGCTTGCCATATTACTTCAGATAAGATAAATAGGTTGATGCAATACGCTCATTTCGCTCTTGGTTGCCCAGAAAGCTTTTTAAATGGTTACGTGCTTTTTCGCTAAAACCCCACGACTTCGGAATCTGCTCAAAAACGAAATCCATATTATCTAACGCAACTTCCATGCCGGTCGATATGTTGGGTTGTAGGTCGCTGATAGTTTCAGGGGGTGTAAATTTAGCAATTGCCCGCACGAAATCATGGGAAAGCAACCATTTTTTCGGTTCTCTGTAAAGTAATTCATCCCGCACTTGCCGGTGATTTATAGCATAGCCAAAAGCGGCTGTATGATCTATCGGACTAAAATCTAACAACCCGTCGCTACGTTGAGTAAGCAAAACATTCGGGTTGTCTGGTTTACGATCGAAGTTCCCAATCCATTGATCGAAGACGCCAATTTTAAGCAGATCCAGCGGATTGCTGAAATAGTGCATTTGCGATTGGTGATACGGGCCTGAAAAATAATCATCTAGTTCAACCTGACAAGGAACCGCCCTTGAACCAAAGAAAAGTTGCTCACTGAAAGCACAGTTGTCATATCGTGCTGAGAGCAAGCCCTTTTCAGTGCGATAATGATCGGCTAACGATTGGCTAATGTGAACCAGAGCGAAAGACGGAATTGCCAGCTCCCAGCAACGTGCCCAATACGCACACAAGACCTCGTTAATTAGCTCTACCAATGGAACTTGAGACGGAGTAGTTTTAGCGATGTATTGTTCTCCGTTGTCGGCTAATATCAGTAATGGGCTACTACCCTCTGTGGAGATTTCCTTTACAATAGTCTCTGCCCTGACGGTAGGAATAGGGTTAAGCATTAATTATACGTTACGATGTGGGCTTTTATGAATCTTTCTGACCAAGCCAGTGCAGAAAATGCCATTGCGCTAAGATACAGAAATGGTTTTGAATCACTTCTTTCTTAATTCTCTCTCTGCCTACCGTTTCCTAAACCAACTTGCTCTTCATAAGCAAGCAATGTATATTCACAGACTAAAACAGATTTGCCTGTAATCTCCTTCGCGTAAAACCCCACACAGACGGTCTATCGTCGCCGTGCGGGTTTATTTTCTTCCTTCTCAAATCTACCTCTATGGGTGGCCGATGCTTTTCTGCATCCCTACTTCGCCGTATCTGATTGATATGGACAAAACTCGTATGCAATTACCTGACAATGCGTGAAATCGCATTGATCAATCCTATCAAAAATAGTCTCCAGACAATGAACACAACCATTAAAAACGAATGGTATACCAATTTTTTCTCGGGCCTTAACTGCGAAATGTGGGAACGAGCCGTTTCTACCGAATGGACAACGAATGAAGTTGATTTCCTAATCGAAACAATGGAAATCAAGCCCGGAAATACCCTTTTAGATATCCCCTGTGGCTACGGCCGACACGCCATCGAACTGGCAAAACGAGGAGTTCAGGTAACGGGAGTTGATATTTTCACGGAATTTCTTCAGACACTTCAAAAGCGGGCAGTTATAGAACAGGTCTCTGTCAATATCATTTAGGGTGATATTCTGACAACCTACATCGGACACTCCTTCGATGGGGCCTATTGCCTGGGCAACAGTTTTGGCTACGTCGATTATGAGGGCATGAATCGGTTCGTAGAGAAAGTGGCCAGTGCTTTAAAGCCAGGGGCTCGTTTCGTCATTAATTCAGGTTTAGTGGCCGAGAGCATTCTCACCCATTTCCCTAAAACAGGCCACTACGTACTTGGTGATCTGATAATGGACATTAGCAACTCGTATGTTATTGGGGAGAGTTATATGGCTACCGAGCTTACTTATACGAAAGCAGATCGGTCAGAAACCCATTTCTTTAAGCACTACGTGTATACGCTGTCCGAAATAAAACGAATGCTGGCCAAACACGGATTGCGAACAATTGCCGTCTATAGTTCAACCGAAATGCTGGATTACCAACTGGGCGATCAGCAACTATATCTGATAGCTGAGAAAGTGTAGCAGGTTATTAGGAAAAAACTGACTGATACAAGAATATCAGTCAGTATGCATCTCCATTTCCCTCTACTGAGCAGCTTCCTGAGTGATTCGGAGTATGGAATCTCACAGCCAATACCAATAATCTATACCCTGACAGTAGTAGGCAAACCCAAAAACTCGCTTTTAATCGTAAAAAACACTAGTGAATACGAAACGTAGAACTTTTCTGCAGACAGTCGCCGGATTAGTCAGTCTGAGTGCCTTTTCAGGCCTGGCAACGGCAAAAGCCCCTAAGAAACCGCTGGTGGTGTTCATCACCGGCGATCATGAATACAGCGGAGAACTGACGTTGCCGCTCATAGCCGCTGAGCTGGAGAAAAACTACGGCATGCGGACCAAAGTCCTGAAGGCATACCCCGATTATAACGGTGAAAAAGATATTCCCGGCCTTGAAGCCCTGAAAGAAGCCGACCTGGCCGTTTTCTATCTCCGCTGGCGGCAACTCCCTCAGGAACAACTGAATTACATTGACGCCTATCTGAAGTCAGGCAAGCCGGTAATGGGTTTTCGAACAACGACTCATGCCTTTAACTATCCAGAAGGCGATCCACGTATACGATGGAATTCGTTTGGCGAGTTTGCCTTTGGCGCTCCTCCGGGATGGGGTGGCAAAGCACAGCATACGCACTACGGCCACAAGAGCACGACCGATGTGAGTATCATTCCCGAGGCCGCTAAAAACCCGATCCTGACTGGTGTGGAACCGAGTTTCCATGCCTCGTCCTGGCTCTACCGTGTTCAGCCCGATTACCCGGCCAAAGGGTCAACCTGGCTGCTTATGGGTAAATCCGTCAATCCCGATAAAGCGGCTATCGAAAACCCCGTTGCCTGGACCTGGAAAAACGAATGGGGTGGCAAAGCCTTTATGACCACGCTGGGCCATCCCGAAGATTTTCAGGTAGAGTCCTTTCAGCACTTAGTCATCAATGCGATTCACTGGGAGCTGGGCTTGCCAATACCCAAAAATCGGGGCGCCGACCGATGGAAAGGAAAAATTGATATCAATGTGCCTTATGGCCACCCCCAAAAACCCTGATTTATGAAATCGTTTGTTTCCAGGAAGACTAACCTCTATGGATTACTCCTTGCTGTTGGAGTCGGAATCATCGTGTTTAGCGCCTTTAAATTCTATTTTGCTAACCCGCTCACGCTGAAAAAGGGGGCGCATATTAGTTTAATAGGTAACAATCTGGGGTCGAGGATGATGAACTATGATCATTTTGAAACCGAAATGCAGGTTCGCTACCCAGATGACCAGCTTTTCATTCGCAATATGTGCGATCCGGGTGATACGCCTGGCTTCAGGCCCCGTTCAAGCCGGTTCTCGCCCTGGGCATTTCCTGGAGCCGAACGGTTTCAGACCGAATACGCGAATCCGTCGGATAGTCAGGGACAGTTTGAATCACCCGATGAATGGCTGACGCGTCTCAAGACCGATGTGATCATTGCGTTTTTTGGCTACAACGAATCCTTCCAGGGCAAAGCAGGACTAGCCAATTACAAAGCGGAGTTGGATGCGTTTATCAAACATACCCTGAGTCAGAAGTACAACGGCACGACGGCCCCACAACTGGCCATTGTATCGCCCATCGCGTTCGAGGATTTATCCGCAACCCTTGATCTGCCGAACGGCAAAGTCGAAAACGAGAACATTTCCCTGTACGCGAAAGCGATGAAGGAAGTGGCCGATCAAAACAATGTTCTCTTCGTCGACGCTTACACGCCTTCTCAGCAATGGTATACCGACAGCGCCGAGCCACTAACGATTGATGGCTCTCAGCTTACGGACGAAGGTTACAAAAAGCTTGGCATTCTACTAACCGATCAGATTTTCGGCAAAGCATCTCCCAAAGCCGAAGCCAGGCGGAAACAGATTTATGAGGCCGTTATGGAGAAGGACTGGATGTTCCATAACGACTATAAAATTCCCAATGGCGTTCACGTCTATGGTCGTCGGTACAACCCGTTCGGACCGGACAACTACCCCGCCGAAATCGAGAAAATCCGACAGATGACCGCCATTCGGGACACAGCGGTGTGGCTGGCCGCTTCGAAAGGCGAAACAATGGACATTGCCGCTGCCGATGAACGAACGAGAAAACTGCCCGAAGTAAAAACCAATTTCAACCCGGAGAAAAACGGTAGCCTGACGTATCTGTCCGGGCAGGAAGCACTGAGCAAACTCAAAGTGCCACCGGGCTATAAAATCGAGCTATTTGCCTCCGAAGCCGAGTTCCCTGATTTGGCCAAACCCATGCAGATGTCCTTCGATAACAAAGGACGACTGTGGGTGGCAGCTATGCCCAGCTATCCACACTACAAACCTGGTGATCCCAAACCCAATGATAAAATCCTGATTCTGGAAGACACGAACGGAGATGGGAAGGCCGATAAACAGACCATCTTTGCCGATCACCTGCACCTTCCCCTCGGTTTCGAAATCGCAAAAGAAGGCGTTTATATCTCACAAGGGCCTAATTTGAAGCTCTTCACGGATACAGATGGCGACGACAAAGCCGACAAAAGTGTGATTCTGATGAGTGGTTACGACGACCACGATACGCACCACAATAGTCACGCGTTTTGCGTCGATCCATCCGGCGCTATTTACTCGGGCGAAGGGGTGTTCTTACATACCAACGTCGAAACCTCTTACGGCCCCGTTCGCGCGACCAACGGCGGATTTTACCGTTATGCGCCACAACTGCATAAGCTGGAACGTACGGCGCAACTCTCCATTCCGAACCCCTGGGGAATTGCTTTCGATGATTGGGGCCAGCCATTTTTTGCCGAAACCTCAAGCCCGGATGTTCGCTGGATGATGCCGGGTTCTGTGTTGCCCCGTTATGGAGAAGCCACCCATAAATCGGTTCAGTTGGTGGAAGAGGCTCATCGGGTTCGTCCTACTTCGGGTCTGGAATTTGTATCCAGCCGCCATTTCCCGGACGATATTCAGGGTGATTTTCTAATCAACAATACCATTGGGTTTCTGGGTATGAAAGAGCACACCTTAACGGACGATGGCACGGGTTATAAAAGTCATCACCGCGCCGATCTGGTTGTGAGCGAAGACCGGAACTTCCGGCCCGTTGATATGGAGTTTGCACCCGATGGTTCGCTGTACCTGATCGACTGGCACAACATCCTGATCGGTCACATGCAGCACAACGCCCGCGACCCTCTGCGCGATCACTCACATGGTCGGGTGTACCGGATCACGTATTCATCACGCCCGTTGGTGACACCGGCCAAAATAGACGGTGCTAGCGTTGAGCAACTATTGGACAATCTCAAGCTTCCTGAATACCGTACCCGCTACCGTACCCGTCGTGAACTTAGAGGCCGGGATGTTTCGGAAGTTCTGGCCAAGTTGAAAACCTGGGTCGCTGGGTTGGACAAAAAAGATCCCCGTTACGAACACCATCTACTGGAAGGCCTTTGGGTGAGTTGGGGCATGGACAAAGTGGATCAGAATCTGCTTCGGCAAGTGTTAAAGGCGAAAGATTATCACGCCAGAGCCGCTGCCGTTCAGGTGGTTCGGTATACGGGCCATCAGGTGAAGGATCAGGCCAATCTGCTGATGCAGGCCGTTAAAGATGAGAACAGCCGGGTTCGGTTAGATGCGATTGTGGCAGCTTCCTGGATCGGAAAAGAAAAGGGACTTCCCATCCTGGCCGAAGCCGCGAAAAAGCCATTGGACGACTGGATGATTCATGCCTACGACGCTGCCGTTGCCCACCTGAAAGGCGAAAATGTAAAGAAGGAAAAAGAGATTGTTGAGAAGTCAACCCTGAAAGGATCGGAACTGGCTTTGTACAATTTGGGCAAGCAAATTTATGCCAAAGAAGGCTACTGCACGACCTGCCATCAACCTGATGGAAAAGGCCTTGCAGCCTCTGGATTCCCCCCGCTTACGGGGACGAATTGGGTGTCTGGCAATGAGGAGCGGCTGATAAAAATAGTCTTAAAAGGTGTAATGGGCCCCATCGAAGTAGTTGGAAAGAATTACCCCGGTCAGGTTCCGATGACCCCCTTTGGTGGGTTGCTGAAAGACAATGAGGTAGCTGCCGTGTTGACCTATGTCCGGAATTCGTTTGGTAATAATGCTCCTGCCATCACGCCAGAAAAGGTGAAGCAAGTCAGAGCCGCGACGGAACGCAAAAAAGACTTTTACTCGCCGGATCAGTTATTGAAAGAGCATCCGATGGAGAAATAAGCGAATGGATAATGTAAAATGAACAATGGATAGGAAATGTACTGACCTTATCATTATTCATTTTACATTATCCATTATTCATTTACTTGTGCCCTAATACCTTTAACCAATGCCCAATTCACTAGTTTCACCTATCGGCTTCAACGTACTGGCCTGGACGGCCGTCATGTCCGAAAAACTGAATCCGATCACTGAGCGTCTTAAAACCATCGGCTACGACGGAATCGAATGCTTTGTCGATAATACAGATATTGCCGCCTACCGCCAGTTTGGCGATCATTTGAACCAACTGGGTTTACAAAGTACCTGCGTAGTGGTGGTTGGCCCCGACTCAAATCCAGCCAGCGAATCAGCTAAAATTCGAGAGCAGGCCGTCGATTTTTTGAAAGGTGTCATCGATCGGGCGCATGCCATGAACGCATCGGTTCTCTGCGGCCCATTTCATTCTGCGTTTGCTACGTTCACGCGCCGAGAGCCGCAACCCGATGAATACGCTCATAGCGCCGACGTGCTGCACATTGTTGGTGACTACGCCAGGCAAGCAAACATCGTACTGACTCCCGAAGCGCTGAATCGCTTTGAGTGCTACCTATGTAACACGATGGAGCAGTTATCGCAACTAGTGCACATGGCTGATCATCCGAATGTTCGGGCCATGTTCGATACGCACCACGCCAACATGGAGGAAAAGCAGTTTCCGAAAGCGATCAAGACTATTGCCCCCGTACTGGCGCACGTGCACATCAGCGAAAACGACCGCGGTACACCCGGTGATGGACATATCCCCTGGGATGATACCTTCCGAACACTGGCCGAAATCGACTACAAAGGCTGGATGACGATCGAAGCGTTTACCCGCAATGACGTTGATTTCGCCAATTCGATCAACGTCTGGCGCGAGTACAACGATCCCTGGGACATTGCCGAAAACGGTCTCAAATTCATCAAGGCCATGCAGGCGAAGTATTCAAGCTAGGCACAGAGGATGCTGTATTTGAACTTTTGTTTCTTGGCTTTTTTGTCATCCCGACCTTAGGAGGGATCTCAAGCTCCCATATAAATCAAGCTTGAGATCCCTCCTAAGGTCGGGATGACAAAAAAACGGCTCTCTGTGTTTAATTACCTTTTTTACTTTAAGAACTTAGCCAGGTTCTCCTTCGTTACTAACTGAAACGGAATGAGGGTTTCTTTATCATACGCCTGACCTTTTGCGGCTTTCACGGCGGTTTCAATCGCTTTTGAGCCCTGCTGCTCAGCGTTCTGAAAAACGGTGGCGTCCAGCGTTCCTTTCTTAACGGCCTGTAGCCCGTCGGGAATGGCATCGATACTGACCACAATCACTTTGTCTTTCAGGCCCGCATCCGTTAAGGCTTTTACAGCCCCCAGGCCCATTTCATCGTTCTGTGCAAAAACGGCATTGATCTGAGAACCGTACGACTGAATCCAGTTTTCCATCAGCGACATCGCCTTCGCCCGATCCCACTCGCCTGTCTGATGAGCAAGGAGTTTCAGGTTGGGATATTGCTTCAGAATTTCCCGGGCACCCTGCTCCCGTTTGATCTGCGCGGCCTGCCCCATGTAGCCGTGCATCATCAATACATTACCTTTCCCGCCCAGTTTCTCCGCAATGTATTTCATGGCTATCCGGGCCGACTCTACATCATCTGAGCCTACAAAGGCGGATGGCTTCGTACTGGTTTCTGAGTTTACATTAATGATCGGAATTTTCGCAGCCAACGCTTTGGTCACGGCTGGCGAACTGGCTTCTACTTCACAGGGATTCATGATAATAGCATCCACTTTCTGAGCAATAAAGCTTTCAATCTGCTCAACCTGTTTCAACGCCGAGCGCTCCGCATCGACTGTAATCAGCTCAACACCATCAGCTTCAGCCTTTTTCACCATTGCATCGTGGACATTAACGATAAACTCATTCTGCATGCTGAGCATGGAGACGCCCACCACGATCTTTTTACTATCACCACCCTGCCCTTTTTCGCTGGATGATGATTGACTACAGCTTGTTAATAGAATTATAAAGAAAAGAGAATAGCTAATAAAGCTCGAGTAGGTATGTCGCATTTTGATCAAAAGTTATCTGTTTCTATAAAGCACCCTTACCCGCCTGCTCTAACCGACCTATCATAAAGTTTCGATAAACACTCGCCTGGTTTTGGCTTAGATAAAAGCGATATGAACTTTCATTACCTATATTTGTTCCCATATTGGGATCAAAAAAAACCTCTAATGACCATAGTAGACAAAGGAGCTATCGCCTATGAGACAGTCGACCTACCATTGAGAAACTATCATTTGCAATGAGATTGATCGCCCGGAAAACCATTGTCAGTTTCTACAGTGTTTATTCAACCTCAAAAGCTAGTTTAGAAGCATTTTACAAGGAAGTTGAAGCAGCCGATTGGGAGAAACCCAATGATGTTATTGATGCCTATCCAAGTGCCGATGTAATAACGGGCAAGCGATTTGTCTTCAATATTAAAGGCAACTCCTATCGGCTGATTGCCGATATAGAATTCAAAAAAAAGCTTGTGTTTATCGTCTGGATTGTCACGCATGCTGAGTATGATAAAATAGACGTAAAGACTGTCAATTATGTTAAAAGTGATTAAGAACGAGCGGGAATATGAAGCCGCTTTAGCACGCGTTTACGAGCTTATGCAACTGGATCTGGTCGATGATTCCCCAGAATCGGATGAGCTTGATGTATTAGCCCTGTTTGTTGAAGCCTATGAGCATAAACACTATCCTATAGCAGCGCCAACTCCTATTGAAGCAATCACATTCAGACTGGAGCAATTAGGAAAGGAAAAAAGCGAATTGGCCAAGATTTTAGGCACACGCTCCCGGCAATCAGAAATATTGAGTGGAAAACGGAAACTTAGTCTGGACATGATTCGCAAACTTCACGCCGTCCTTCATATTCCTGCAGAAAGCCTGATAGCTGCCTATTAAAAGCTACCACAGAGACGCCTTCTCAACCATTCTTTCCATGTTTTAAACTATCCAGCACAACGGCTCCGATGATAATGATACCCATCACCACCTGCTGGTAATAGGAGGTTACGTTGAGTAGGTCCAGCCCATTGCTAATTACGCCGATCAATAACGCACCCAGCAAGGTTCCGGTCATCGTTCCAGCTCCGCCTGAGGTGCTGGTTCCGCCAATGATGGCAGCGGCAATGGCATCCAGCTCAAACCCGGCTCCGGCATTCGGCTGGCCGGTTGTAATACGAGATGTCAGCAGGATACCCGCCAGAGCAGCCAATCCTCCGCATAGTGTATAAACGACCATCTTTACCGTACTCAACTGAATTCCTGATGCTTTAGCCGCCTGCTCATTCCCGCCTACGGCATACATGTAGCGGCCAATGACGGTCTTCTTCAGAATAACCGTGCAGATAACGAAGAATACTACGAGGATAATAATCAGGGTAGGAACACCCAATATTTTACCACCCCCAATAAAGTTGAATGAATCAGACAGGTTAGAGACTGGCCGCCCTTTACTCAGGATCAGAGCCAATCCCCGGCCAATAGTCATCGTGCCCAGTGTGACAATAAATGGAGGCACTTTTGTACGGGTAACAACAAAGCCATTAAACGCCCCAAAAAGCAGACCCGCCAGCAAACCAACCCCAATGGGAACGATAACCGGATAGGTGTCGGGGTGTGCAAACGAAGCGGCTACCACGCCCGTAACGGCAACAATCGAACCGATAGACAGATCGATGCCGCCCGTAATGATCACAAACGTAACGCCAAAGGCCAGCAACGCATTGATAGACACCTGCGTGACAATAATCATCAGGTTCTGAACCGTAAAAAACCGTGGTGTGGTCATCGAAAGGGCAATACAAATTGCCACCAGAACGATCAGCAGGACGTATTTGCTCACGTTTCGAATACGTATAACACCATAGTAGTCACCCGTAATGTCTTTTTCCATGTATCAAGATTAAGTTTTAAACACAGAGCCACGGAGAGCACAGAAAATAGTTAAAAATCAATATATTATTCTCTGTTTTCTCTGTGTCGCAACGGCGCACCGCTCTGTGTTTACTAATTACTGCTCCATTGCATAATGCATGATCGTTTCCTGCGTGGCTTCCTTCGCCGAAAGCATAGCCGTTTGTTTTCCCTTCGCCAACACGAGTATCCGATCGCTCATGCCAAGCAGTTCGGGTAGTTCGGATGAGATCAGGATGATTGCCGTTCCCGATTCTTTTAGTTGGTTGATGAGCTTGTAAATTTCAGCCTTCGCACCAATATCGATGCCCCGGGTTGGTTCGTCGAGAATAATGAGCGATGGAGACGAAAGCAGTATTTTGCCGATGACTACTTTCTGCTGGTTACCACCACTCAATTGCGTTACTGGCTGATTTGAACTGGACGCTTTTATCCGTAAATCAGTCATCATGGTATTGGCTGTTTCCGACTCACTTTTTGCCTGAACCAGAAACCCTTTGGCATGTTTCGGCAGGCTGGCTAACGTGATGTTTTCCCGAACCGACAGACGGGGAATAAAGCCAAACTTCTTCCGGTCTTCGCTCACATAGCCGATTCCATGTTGGATAGCGTCCTGCGGTGTGTTTATAAAAATCTGTTCACCCTTGATATATAGTTCACCGCTATCGGCCGGATCGAGACCATAAATGGCACAGGCAACCTCTGTTCTGCCCGCGCCCATCAGGCCAGCAATACCCAGAATTTCGCCTTCATGAACCTCAAAACTAATGTCGGAGAATTTACCTTTCCGGCCCAGCCTCTTCACAGACAACACCTCTTTTCCTGGATGTACGCTGGATGTCGGGAAGAGGCTGTTGATCTCGCGACCCACCATCATTGTGATCAGCGTATTAATATCGAATTCGGCAGCAGGTCTGGTAGCAATGTATTTTCCATCGCGAAGCACCGTAATCGTATCGGCGATGGTGAAAATCTCCTCCATTTTGTGGGAGATATAAATGATGGCCACGCCCTTTTGCTTTAGGTCACTGATGATGCCAAACAACGTAGCCACTTCTTTGTCGGACAGGGCGGAGGTGGGTTCATCCATGATAATTACCCTGGCATTGTTCGAGATGGCTTTGGCAATTTCGACCATCTGCATCTCCGCCACGCTCAGGTATTTCATCTGAATATCAGGGCGTATACTCACTCCCATCTCCTTAAGGAGCTGACCTGCCTGTTCAGTTAGATTTCGGTCATTCAACCAGCTAAACAGCTTGCCTTTTGTTTCCCGACCAAGAAAGATATTCTGAGCGACCGTTAATTCAGGAACGACCAGCATTTCCTGATGAATCATGGAAATACCCTTCTTGATAACATCCCTGACATGGCTGGTCGTTAAGTCGTTACCATCAAAACTCACTTCGCCAGAATCGGGCTTCAGAAGACCCATCAGAATCTTCATTAACGTAGACTTCCCTGCTCCATTCTCCCCCATCAGCGCGTGCACTTCACCCTTACGAATGTCCAGTTGAACATTATCCAGCGCCACCACACCGGCGAATATCTTCGTCAGTCCACGCACCTGAAGGATGTAGTCTTGGGGAGAAACCATAATAGCGATAGTAGCTATGAATCTAGCAAAAAGGGCCGTAGGCCCGACCTGTTAATAGAAATAGTACGGCTACCTATTATTTATAGCGCCGTAGGTGCGGCCTAATTTAATTAACAATTAGGTCGCACCTACGGCGCTATGTTTTTGGGAAATCTCTTTACTATTGACAGGTCATCCCTACGGGATTAAAAATTCAATCTTTTACTGTGTAAACTCTTCAACACCCGTATCCTTCCAACTTCGGGAGTTGGCTGATTCAATGACGGCTTCACAGACTTTCTGGGTTTCTAGGGCGTCCTGGAAGTTGGGCGAACAGGGCGTACCGGTTTCCAGACTTTTCAGAAAATCTGCAACCTGATGAATAAAGCTGTGTTCGTAGCCGATGCCTAATCCGGGAACCCACCATTTATCCATGTAGGGCTGATCACCATCCGTTACGTGAATCGACCGCCAGCCGCGTACAATTCCGTCATCGGCATAATCGAAGTACTCCAGGCGATTCAGGTCGTGTAAATCCCAACGGATAGAGGCATTTTCGCCATTGATTTCCAGCGTGTACAGGGCTTTGTGGCCACGAGCATAGCGCGTCGACTCGAACAGGCCTAACGAACCATTCTCGAAATGGCAATGGAAGATACAGGCATCATCGATGCCGACTGGTTCTACTTTCCCGGTTCCCTGGTGAAAGCGCTCTTTGACGAAGGTTTCGGTAACTGCCGATACATCTTTAATGGTACCGTTCAACCACATAGCCGTGTCGATGCAATGCGCTAGTAGGTCGCCCGTTACACCAGACCCAGCAGCTTCAACGTCCATACGCCAGGTGCCCGTGCCACCCTGCGGAACCTCGGCGCTAATGGTCCAATCCTGCAGAAAATTAGCCCGGTAATGGAAAATCCGGCCTAGTTTACCCGAATCGATAATTTGTTTCGCCAACGAGACGGCAGGAATACGCCGGTAGTTATACCAGACGGTATTGGCAACACCCGCTTCGTCAACCGCATCGACCATTTGTTGGGCTTCGGCTACTGTACGAGCCAATGGCTTTTCGCAGAGGATCATCTTCCCGGCTTTAGCCGCGGCAATCGCAATTTCGGCGTGCGAATCGTTGGGGGTACAGATGTCGATGGCGTCGATATCATCCCGGGCAATCATCGCTTTCCAATCGGTTTCGATAGATTCGTACCCCCACTGGTCAGCAAACGCCTGCACTTTTTGGGCATTGCGCGAACAGACGGCTTTCAAAACCGGCGTGTATTCCAGATCGGGAAAGAAATTAGGGACTCGATTATAGCCGTTGGAGTGTGTTCGGCCCATAAATCCGGTGCCGATTAAACCAATTCGTAGTTCTTTTTTAGATGCCATGTTTTATAGGGTTTGAGGTTTGGAGTTTGAGGTCTGAAGTTGGTAAACGAACCGGCATAAACTGCTGAAGCCGATTCGTTTGCCAACTTCAGACCTCAAACTTCAAACAAGTTAACTGGCCTCATACCAGCCGTGTGCTTTGCGGACGTTGATCATGGTCGCCAGAATATCGTTCCAGGTCTGCTGATTTGTCATCACCGAATTGGGGAACATACAACCATCCCAGCAAATGTGCTTGAAGGCTTTGGTCAGCACGCCGTTTTCGTCGCGGAGCCAGTAGCCCGCATCGTGAACAACATCGAGTTTGCCATTAGGGTCCAATGCCTGGCAGTGGCGACCCGTCTTATCGTGCGAACCCGAGCCAAAGACCGTTCCGTCATTTTGGGCTACGTGGAAGTCGATTGTCCAGGGACGTAATGCGTTCGTTAAGGTTTTAAGGGCTTCTTCGAGCGCGGCCCGGTCGCTCCAGTCGAAGTCGGGGGGTAAAATGCGGTCCTGTTCGCGGTTGTAGCCCATTGTGTACAACAACGTATGCGCCATATCGGCCTGGAAACCCATGTTTGGGCGATCAACAGCTTCCAGCGTTTCGAGCATGGTTTTCCAGCTGTGCATGCCACCCCAGCAAATTTCTCCCTCAGCAGCCAACTTTTCACCGTATTCAGCGGCTACATCGCAGGCTTCGCGGAATGTCTGGGCAATTAGTTTAGTATTCCCGGTTGGATCGGCATCCCAATCGTGCGGAGAACTGGCGGAGTCGATACGCACTACACCACTGGGACGAATACCGAGTTCGGTTAGTTTCTGACCGATGTGGCAAGATTTACGCACCATCTCAACAAAGTTGGCGCGGTCTTCTTTACTACCCATAGCTGGGCCTCCCCAGATTGGCGCCACCAACGAGCCAATTTTCAGGTTATAGCCGCCTACTTTATCGGCTAGTTTTTTAATCTCATCATCCGATATATTGACATCGATATGTTCGAAGAGCGCCAGATCAACACCATCGAATTTTACCCCATCTACTTCAGCCGCAGCTGTTAGCTCCAGCATCGTATCGAAACCAACAACGGGCTCGGAATCGGGGCCTTTTCCAACAACACCCGGCCACATGGCGTTGTGGAGTTTAGGATAATTATTCTCGTTCATGAAAGTATGGTTTAAGGTTTACGGTTTGAGGTTTACGGTTGGCTGACGCATCGCTATTTATGCGTCAGCCAACCGTAAACCTCAAACCGTAAACCGTATACACTAGTTATAATACTAAATCTGGATTGCTTGGACCGAAGTGCTTCAGCATGACAATTGGGTCGGTAGTCGACTGGTTAACAATTGTAACGCCCTCCAGCGCGGCTTTTTCACTCACAAAGAACTCGTCATTGGTCAACTGACCGTAGCGAATCATGGTAGGGGTTTCAATAGCCCAATCGTTTAGTTTGCCATGTCCCTGCATCATGATCAGGCCATAGGCAGCACTGTCTTTGATGGTTACGGTTTGCCCAGGAAGTACAGTCAACTCCTTAGCGCTGAACGCATCAGACTTGTAGCAGACCCAGACCTCACTGTATCCAGCAGCTTTCATTTCCTCCTCATCCCGAACAGGAAGCGGTTTCATGAATCGGTTAGCCATCATTTGCGGATCGGTATTCAAGTCCCAATCGATGGCTTCCATCAGTTGATCGTAATCACCAATGCGGTCTTTTGGGGTACCGTTCCAGAGCAACTCTTCAGGAATAATGGCTTCGTTCACCAGCGACTGGTACATGGCAAATACGTCCGACGCTTTCTGCGGTTCGTAGGTACACATACTTCCCGGTGCGTGGAGCAGTCCCGGTGGCACATCCCAACCCGTTCCTGGCTCCAGCCGATAGGCCGACGAGTAATTGGTGATCTTGTTATCGCCTTTGGTGAAGTTTTGCAGACACTCTTTAATCTGCTCTTTCGATGTACCGGGAGCGATACCAATGAATGTATACGGAAAATCACCACCGTGGTTATTCACTTGTGGTGGAAAATAATAGGCTTCTGGTTTACCCAATTGGCCGATCAAAGCTGCCTGTTCATCGTTATGGTGCAGGTGGTGCGGCAGGGGTCCCATGTTATCAAAAAATTTGGAGTACATGGGCCAGGCACCATATTCATTCCACAACCGATCGCCAATCAATTCGCCTTTCAGTTCGCTCACGGCGTCTTTCAGCAGAAACTGAACCTCCTTGCCATCGTCGTTAAAGACAACGTGGCTGAGCCCTTCATTTTCACCCGTTAGCGGACCATTTTTAGCAGGCGTGGTTGAGGAGAACCAGCGTTCGTCGATGCCGCCCCGTTCACCACCTAATACGTAGTAATCGTCGGGATGCAGCTTAATTCGTCGGCCTGGTACGCAAAACGACCGGGGAACCCAGGTGGGGGTCAGCCGTAAAACTCCTTTTCCTTGTTCTAATGCTTTTTCAATTACACTGAGTGTTGGCGTTGTTTCCATACAGGGGTTATTAATTAATTGAACGCAGATTTTTATGATTAATATGATTAGGTTATGATTTCACTTTGAACTTGCTGGGAATAAGGTATTATCTGAGCAGAAGCACAATCCCTTATTCCCATAAATCAGTAATAATCTTAATAATCATAAAAATCAGCGGTCCATGTGTTTTGAGAGAAAGTCAGTAATAGCGGCTTTCTCATGTAAAATTTCGATTTCTAAATCATACGACTTGATTTCGCCGGGTGCCAGGAACAGCAATTCGTTCTGTTCGCGGGCCTTGGCCTGCCCAATCAAGGGATTGGTTGTTGGTTCCAGCCCCGTTACATACTCGCCTTTTCCCCAATGCTGCCAATTGATCAACCAGGGCAATTGTGCTTTCTGAAACCGAAGCGCTATCGCAATATCCAGTTTGGAATTGTAGAGCCCAGCCGTGCATTGACCAGAACTATCGGGGGTGGCATCAATCGAGGCAACCGCTTCGCCCGTGCCGCTATGCGTATCTAACGGAGCGGGACATTTGCGAAAGTCGTTGCCTTCCTGAAAGATGTCGGCATTGATACCTCCTTCTCGCGTTTGCCAGGCACCCTGCCAGAGAATATCGGTGCCTTCATCCACTAAGGGCCAACCGAAATTAAAATGGTAAAGTAGCATGTGCGGAGTTGACGTATTTCCCCGATTAATCACCTCGTCATGAATCCGAAGATAAGGTTGCCCCAACGTACCGGAGATGGTTCGTCGCAGTTCCAGACAGGGACCGAATATTTTCGTCTCCTTGATTCGTCCGGTAATGCTCATGTCCAGTCTGCCGGTTAGTGGGTCGGGCTGGATAATGGATTCGATTTCGGCGGGGCAATTACTTATTTGCCCATGCAGTCCTCGTTCGCCAAAGGCATCCTGCTCAGGGCCGCCCACGTGCGAGAGTCCACAAGTTGTGAGTAAGCCCCCACCAAATGTCCGAAGCCAGTCAGCACCTTTATCCGAAAACGGTTGGGGTGGAGTTACTCCCGTATGGCTGAGCCAGGCAAGGCTATGTTGATTATAAAAGGCGTCGGCAATGTCCATTGCTCGGTCGATGACCACTTTATAACGCAAGCCCGTGCCGGTGTTGATCCATGCAATTCGGGTACCGCGACCAGATCCATTGTCCATGATCGACGTTTCGATACCGCCGATCTGGGCCGGATTGGATACTTTATCTGTCCAGGATTGTGGAGTCAAGACTGGTTGTATTTTAGGTTTATGGTTTACAGTTTTTGGTTTACGGTGGGCTGACGCCAGATTGTTTGGCCCAGCCCACCGTAAACCAAAAACTGTAAACCGAAACTATAACTGCTTCAACATCAGGTTTCGGTACTGTACTTTCATAGGTGGCCCTACGTGTACCTGTACGCCCAAAAGCCCTTTTGATTTTCCGTTAACGGTGTCTTCATCGGTGACATCGCTCATCAACACATCGTTGATGTAATGCTGCAACCGATTGCCTTTGATGACTAACCGAAACGTGTTCCAGTCTTCGCTTTTGATAAGCGTCTTTAGGGAATCTGAGCTACCTAATGAGCCCGTTACGGTCAAGCCGCCCCAGGCATTGTTTTTCACATTTGCGCGTACCGCTTCGGGCGTTGCGGCACCGCTATAAGGGGGTATCGTTGTTTTTTGTCCTCGATACGCCAGCGTTGTCCGTTTGCGCTCTTCGTAGTTTTGGCCTGTGTAACGGATTTTTCCGTCGATGTCGGCTTGGTATCCTCGCAAAGCAAAGGGCACATCCGTTAATTGGTCGCTGCGGTAGTTGATGCCCGAGTTACCCGCTTCGGTAATGTTGAACTCCCCTTTAAATTCAAAATCTGCGGGCTCGCCACCTTTCCAGATAATGAAGGAGTTGGTTTTCAGCAAGGTAGCGGGCGTGATTTCACCCACCAAATTTCCATTCTCGACCCGCCAGTATGTAGGGTCACCATCCCAGCCCTTGAGCGTTTTCCCATCAAAAATCTGAACAAAGCTGTCTTTCTTTTTTTGTGCTACGCAGGATGTATTCATAGTAGCGGTTGCCATAACCGCCAGTAATAATCCTAGCTGGATAAAGTTGAGATTTCTTCTTTTTAGCATGTCAATTTCACGTTAACGTGTTTTATGTAGCGCGGACAGGATGTCCGCGCTACACTTTATTTACCTTTCGTTCCTGTTGCCTTGTAGACATCATTTGCCTGATTACCACCCGATTTCAGGTAGGCAACCAAGTCTTTCAATTCATTCGGATTCAGGCTATTGATCAGGCCAGGCAGCATGATTGAAACAGTCGAGTTTTTCTTCGAAACCACCGATGCCTTCACGATTTTACGGAGCTGATCCGGCGCAAATGGATTCTGAGAAATCGAATAGCTCGTTTTATCTTCATTAACTAATCGCCCCAAAACAGATTCTCCATTTTTCAGGGTGAAAATGCTGGATACGTACTGATCAGAAATTGCTTTATCAGGATTAATGATGGCTTCCAGGATGTCTTTATTCGAGAAACGAGTGCCTAGCTGCGTCAGATCAGGGCCAATATCGCCACCTTGTCCACCCATTGAGTGGCAACGGCTGCACAAAATAGCCGAGTATATCTTTTGGCCGGTTGCAAAATCACGATTCCCTAAGCCACTATCGACAACCGCAACCGCCTTATCCAACTCCCAACGACGACCGGGGCCTTTGGGGGAGTAGTCGCTAACAAAATCGTTACCCGACGCGGTCAGCAGATCGGCACCTGATAATTTGTTGTACTTCTCAAACTGGTCTTTCGGTACATGTACCAGCGCCAGTTTACGGGCTCTATCAATGAACCCGACATAGCTGCGTCCACCCTGAAATTTGAACGCATTGGCAAACCAACCGAAGTACTTATTCCGAAGTTCCGGTGTCCAGCCAGCATCTGCCCGGCTCAACATGGTTGCATAAAAGGTCTGTTGCAGGGGTGGGACCTTCTCCAGCATCTTGGCAATATCCAGCCCATATTGTGGGTTACGCAGAATAAGATCCGACGAAGCCGTAGATGTTTCGAGGCCAAGATCATGACTACCCGCTTCGTCTTTTATATCCATCAAAGCCAGCGTTTTGTTCACGACACCCGGCGCATCTAATGAAATCAGCACCCGGCTAAGCCCCCGGTTCATCAGGGCCGTCTTGGCTGGGTAGTGGGGGTTCAGATATGCAACTACTTTATCCTTATCAGCTCCTTCAGGCATACCCATACGCAGGCAGATTAGCTCGAAGGCACGACACAGATCAAACTGCTGCGACTCTGGCAACTGATCGTACTTAATTTTCACCAAGGCGCTGAGCAGCTTGCTCTTCTGAGTTGGATCGCCTTGTCGGGCCAGTGCAATTGCCGATTGTGTCAGGCGTTGCGGATCGGTTTCGGTAAATACGCGATCCTGCCATTGGGCTACGGGTTGGTGCTCCACGGCAATCCGGGCAGCATAGCGTACAAAACGGTCGGGGTGATTCAGGTTAGGCCAGGCAGCGGCAATAGCGGCCGGATTAGCTCCCTGATGATATTGCTCCAGTTGCGTTCTGAGCTGGTGCTCTTTTGTAATAACAGGCGCTTTGGCTACTGGCGTTACCGACTCGGTACCTGTATAGGTAATCCGGTATAAATCAGACTCCAGGCGACGACCACCTGTCAGGAAATACATGGCACCATCAGGCCCAAACATACCATCCGTCAAGGGTAATGGCGATCCTGAAATAAACTCTTCCCGCTCCGCTTCGTAGGTTGCGCCTTTGGGTTTGAGGTGAATCGAGTAGATTATACCAAAGCTCCAGTCAAAGGCAAATAACGACTGGCGATACCGCTCCGGGAAACGTGCCTTATCGCCATACATCAGGTTCGTTGGCGATCCCTGACCGATGTTCAGAACAGGCGGTAAATTGTCCGGATTACCAGGCAACCACTTGCCATTGCCCGTACGCCAGCCAAATTCAGCCCCACTGGTAATATGACAAATCCGGGTTGGCCGGTACCAGGGCAGACCAAAGTCCCACTCCATATCGGAGTCGTAGCCAAACATATCGCCTGCTTCGTTAAAGGCAATATCAAATGTATTTCTAAAACCGGCTCCTATCAGCTCCCATCGCTTTCCTTCCGGATCAATGTTGGCTACCCAGCCACCAGGTGCCATACGGTCGTTGGCATGCCCACGGGGGTCTTTTATTTGCGGAAACAGATTATCCTCTTTCCAGTTCGATGGCAAGCGATAGGCATCCATTTGCGGCACATCAACGTGATTTCCAGCAACAAGGTATATAGACTTACCATCGGGCGAAAGTTTCATACTGTGCGGGCCATGTTCACCTTCCTGCCCTTTGAGCTCTTTCAGCAGGGTTATTGTCTCAAACTGGTCATCCCCATTGGTGTCCTGAAGGCGATATAATCCCGTTGGTTTATTAAAATTTTTGTTCACCCGGTTATTCACCATCACGTAGAGGCTATTGAAGGCATATAATAAGCCCTGGGCGTAGCCCATACCCACTGTGGTATCGCCGGGTTGAACAATACCAACCTGTAGCTTCTCCACTTTAGGCTGCTGATTCCCTGAGCCAACGGGTGGAATCTCCAGCCGGTACAAAAAGCCGTACTGGTCAGAGGTTATCATCCGTCCTTTATTATCAAACGTCATGGCTACCCACGACCCTTGTTTATTATCGGAAGGGCTATAGAGGTGCTCCGCTTTGAAACCGGGCTGTAATTTTAGTTTGTCGATCTTTGGGTTGTCTGCGTTGGCCGTTTCGGAAGCACCTCCGCCCATGTTGACCCAGGAGGCTCCAATCAGAACGACGGCCGATACGGCAAGCAGCAACCTGGCTGGTTTGTACGTGAAGAACATAATCGTATTGAGTAAGTAAATTAATAGCGATGCCTTATAGGCGATTAGTCGGATTGTAAAGCGGATTAGATTGTTACTTGTATCCGTATAAAGCGTAGAGATCGGGCAATATACCGGCTTATGGGAGGCTGGAAGGAGAAAGAAAAGAAGCAGAGCCGAAACGATTCTGCTTCTATTGATTTATTCTTACCAACCTATATTCAACATAAAACTATTTGTGGCGAGTCCCTCATACAACTACGGAATCACCTATTAAGAGTACTGAATTAGTGGGTAATGAGACTATGCAAACATGCCTCATTACCCGCTAAAGTTTAGAAATTAGGCGTTAAGGCAGCCTCAACAGCAGGCAGGCCATAATAATCATCTAACACAGTGAACGCATTGGGTGGCGGCACTGCTCCAGCCGGGAAATAATACGCAGCTGGGTTAGCTTTTACTTTTGCTCCGTACGCACCAATGATCTCTTTCACACGACCCGTTCTGGTCAGATCGAACCAGCGCTTGTTTTCAAAGGCCAGCTCAACGCGCCGTTCTTTGAAGATCGCTTCCCGCATATCGGCCTGAGCCGATGCCGTTGTAGCTGCCAAACCCGCACGAGCCCGTACCTGATTAATATAGGTGGCAGCCTCACCTGTTTTGCCTTGCTCGTTTAACGACTCGGCCAAAAACAGCAACACTTCAGCATAACGATACACGGGCCAGTTCTGACCAGTATTTTGGTTCAGCGAATGGGGCCGGGCGTACTTTTTGATATAGGGATACGTTTTGTCGGCGCGTAGGCTTCCGCTTAACGTAACGTAACCAATAGAAATATCCTTGCGTTTATCCCCCGTTTCGTAGGCAGCAATAAGGTCCGGTGTTGGGATGTTATTGCTCTCCTGAGAAGTAGGCTGTGGGTTCGACGTTCCTGTAATAGGGGCTATCTCCGCAGCTGATATTGGAGAGGGTAGAAACCGGTAAATCTGGTTACCATTATACCCGGCCGAGCCTTCCATGTATTGAATCTCAAATACAGACTCCTTATTGTTCTTATTGGCGCTAGTAAACGAAAACGCATCGTTATAGTCTGGCATCAACGTATAGCCATCGTTGGTTACGATCGACTTCAGTATCGGTTCTGCCTGTGCCCACTTTTTCTGCGTGATGTACAGATTTGCCAACAGCGTTTTAGCCGCTCCCGACGTAGCCCGACCCAAATCTGTGGCAGCCTGGGCTGATTTAGCCGGTAAGGCGGTACTGGCCGCAAGCGCGTCCTTTTCGATCTGCGTATAGATAGCATCCGTAGTTGCTAGGGGTAATGCCGCATCTTCCCGACCCGTAATAGGGACTAAATGGAGCGGTACTTTACCAAACAACCGAACCAGATCGAAGTAGGCAAAAGCTCTTAGGAACAGAGCCTGCCCTTTCAGGTTATTTTTTGAGGCCTCCGAAGCGAATGTTACGCCAGCGCCGTCAATAAGCGACAGAATCTGGTTAGCCCGGGCAATAATCACATAGTTTAACCGATACTGCACCAGCACGTTATCATTAGCGGTAACGCCACCGGCCGTTGGAACAGCAAAATCAGCAACGTTCTCGGTTGGGTCAACAGCCCCATAGAGCGTATTACGGGCATAATAGGTATTGTCGGAGTGCATTTCTTCCAACACCCAGGCACGCTCGTTAAACATCTGCCGAAGGGGAACATAAGCCCCATTGACAGCCTGTTGAAAGTCGGCTTCGGTTTTGAAAAACGTTGCCGAACTCAGCGCTGTTTCGGGAACTACGGTCAGGAAATCTTTGCTGCAACCGGTTAAGGCAAGTGCTAAAAGCCAGGTCGCTATATGGTTACGTTTCATATATTCAGAATGAGTTTATAGGTCATTCATAGTAAGTAAATGGGCAATGTAAAATGGACAATGCATAAATATTAACTGCTTGAATAATAGCACACTAACTAGTATTCATTTTACATTATTCATTGTCCATTTACTCACTATGAATGACGATGAATTAAAAGTTTAGGTTAACGCCCATTGTATAGGTACGTGGTACTGGGTAGTTCGAGTAATCAACACCCTGGCTCAAATTGTCGCCTGGGCCATCACCTGCCTGGTTTCCACTGGTTTCCGGATTCGGACCACCCCAGTATTTCGTGAATATATAGACCTGCTGAACCGACGCGTATACCCGGGCCGATTTGAAGAGCTTATTAACCGCTCCTATGTTGTAGCCAAACGTTATGTTTTTGATGGTAAAAAATGACGCATCAGCCAGGAACTGTGAGCTATGCCAGTCGCGCTCGATACCGGTGAAGTTCCCCCCATTGTTCGTTGCACCAAACTGACCTGCTCCTTTGGTAATTACATTGGTGGCTACGCCAACACCATTGATCATGGTATTTTGAACCCGGAAACGGTCTTTTACACCCTCAACCATGTTGAACACGGCATCCAGATTAGCTGTACTATATAAATGGCGTACCCAGAGTTGGTTACCATAAGAGCCAGAACCCGTAATCGAGAAATCGAAGTGGCCATATTTCAGGTCATTGGTAATCCCATAGGTGAATTTGGGGAATGGGCTTCCCAGAATGGTCCGGTCGTCGGCGTCGCCACCGTTCGTGATAACCCCATCGCCATTTACATCCTTAAACTTGATTGTACCAATGGCCGAACGACCTGGAATGATGGGTGAACTCTTGAGTTCTTCAGCCGTCTGATAATAACCCTCTTTAACCAAACCATAGAATTGGCCGAAGGGCTTACCGACCTGCGTAATGTGGAAACCCACACCACTATATACACGGTCGATACCCGGAGCCAGCGCAACAACCAGATTCCGGTTGAACGAAATGTTGGCATTGGTTGTCCATTTCAGTTTACCCACGGTATTTTTGGTTGTCAGCGAGAACTCATGACCCCAGAACTTAATTTCGCCAATATTGTCATTGAAGTTCGTAAAGCCCGATTCCTGCGGAACCTGTACGGCATAGAGCAGATTCGTCGTACGTTTCGTATAAAAATCGTAGATGAACTGGATACGGTCGTTCAACAAACCCAGATCAAGCCCTATATCAAACTGCTTGGTGGTTTCCCAACCCAAATTGGGGTTAGCCAACGACGTAACAACCGCTCCCGTAGCCACCGTGCTTCCAAATACAGCATTGGTTGTATTGTTCACCAATGCATAAGACGTATAGTTACCAATGTTGTTATTACCAATTACACCATAACTAGCCCGAATTTTGGCAAACGAAACGGGCATAACTGTTTTCATGAAATCTTCGTCCGACAATACCCAACCTACCGAAGCCGATGGGAAGGTACCAAACTGGTTATTCGCACCAAATCGAGACGAGCCATCTGTTCGAACAGCTGCTGTAAACAGGTATTTGCCTTTATAATTATAGGTCAAACGAGACAAGTAGGAGGTTAATGTCCATTGATTGACGCCATTGTTTGTACCACCCCGGTTTATGTTGAGCGCTCCCTGAATAGTAGGCAGCCGATCATCGGCATACGTATCGGCCTGAATCCGGCTGAATTCCTGTCGGTAAAACTGATTGGTAAAACCAGCCAGCAACTCAAAGTTATGTTCGCCAAAGCTGCGGGTATAGGTTGCCAGGTTTTCGTTTAGCCAAGATGTATTCTCAAGTCCCTGCCGAATCGAAACAGCCGTGGTAGGGATTGGCACGTTAATGGCACTTGTCGCTGTTGATGGATTAAAGAAGAAGAATTTAGAATTTTGGTATTCTACGTTCATCGTCGACCGGAGGGTTAGGCCAGTAATTGGTCGATACTGTATATACGCATTCGCCAGCAGGTTGGTGTTCTTGGTTTCGTTGATCAGTTCTTTAGCAGCTCGCAACCAGTTTGGATATTGGAAAATATTACCCGTACTAGCAGGAAACTGGTTGAATTTGGTTAGTTCGCCATTGGCATCGTAAATGGGCATAACGGGCCAGGTATGCAGCGCGTTGAACAGAATACCAGTACCACGGTCACCATCTGTCCGGGGTGTGTTATCGTACACGTACGAAGGCGCAACATTAAAACCAACCGTTACCCGATCCGATATATTGTAATTTGAGTTCAGACGCAGCGAGTACCGTTTGTATTTGTTGTTCAGTACCACCCCATCCTGATTAAGGACACCAGCGACCAACGACGTATTGGCCTTGCCGGTATTGTTGGAAACGCTCAGGTTGTAGCTTTGAATGGGCGCTACGCGCAGCAACGCATCATACCAGTCGTTGTTTTTGCCCTCATATTGAGACGGATTTTGAAATTCGACTGGCACAGGCTGCAACTGATCTTCGTAATATTCTTTCTTGAACTGAGCGAACTCAACGGCGTTCAGCATTTTTACCCGACCTTTCATCGGTACTTGCTGCACACCCGCAAACGTATTAAAGCTAATGTTTGTCTGACCAGGTTTCCCTTTTTTGGTGGTAATCAGCACAACCCCGTTGGCTGCCCGTGAACCGTACAGCGAGGTTGAAGCAGCATCTTTCAAAATCGAAAGATCTTCAATCTCATCGGGGTTAAGTTGAGCAATGTTCCCCGTAATTGGAAAACCATCGACAACATACAGCGGGTCACTACCCGCCGAAACCGACACCTGACCCCGAATACGTATACTGATACCCTGCCCCGGTTTACCCGTGGCCTGGTTGATCTGCACACCCGCTAATCGGCCCTGTAGTTTCTGGCCGATCTGTGAAACAGGTAAATCTTTAATTTCTGCTGCACTTACCGTTTGCACGGCACCCGTAATTTCCTTCTTTATCTGACTACCATAACCAACCACAACCACTTCATTCAGGGTTTGGTCATCGGGAGCTAAGGTAACGTTGATCGATGTTTGATTACCAATAATTACTTCTTTCCGGCCATACCCAACAAAACTAAATACAAGCGTCGCGTTGGTGTTGGGCGCTGAAATTTTGAAACTACCTGTACCATCGGTATTTGTACCCTGTGTAGTGCCTTTAACGACTACACTCACACCTGGCAATCCGGCCCCTTTCTCATCGACTACTTTACCCGATACGATAATGTCGGCCGTTACTTCCCGATGTTGGCTTGGGGTATTTCGCGCCAGTAACTCTGTGGGAAGCAGATGCTCTTTTTTTAACACCCCTTTGGGCTCCTGAGCAAAGCTTGAAAATGAGCCGGCCACCATACTTAGTGCCACTAACTGATAGAGTCTTTTCATAAAAGTATTAGATAGGTGATAAGGTTAATTAGTTAAGAAGATTCAGGAAAAAGTCAGTTTAATGCCCAAATATTACCAATCATACCCCACCAACTTTCCCATACCTACCCACCTTTGGTGCAATTATTTATAAAAATTATCTATTACTATTTGATGGTTTGTTTTCTTATTTAAGAAACAAGAGGTTATTAGCGACTAATTATCAGTCACCTAATCAACTACAACGTGGAGAATTAAGCAGAGTAAGTTAGTTAACTCTAATTGATAAATACCTCATCAACAAGCAGTAAGGCTTGCTTTCCTTTGTTGGCATGCCAGTCGGGAAGTGGATTGACTGGTCTGGCTATAATCTTCAGAAAGGAAAGCGTTTGTGGTTTAAAGGAACAGCTAACCGCTTTTAATGTTGGGGGACTTTTTTTGATGGGTTGGTCAGGTTTGAAGGTGGCGATTAGTTTCATATGCTCTCTACTGTTTCCTCCCCAAATCTCAACCGTGCCTGGCGGGAAGATACCGGTTTCTTCCTCAACCATAACCCGTAAGGCAACAGAGGATACCGTGACTGGCTTTTTAAATTCCGACACCAGCGCCATGTCATTTTTTCGGAACCCCGCCCAGTTATTGGCCCAAGCCGGGCTGTTGGCATTGAACGTACCCAGTCGACCATCAAAAAACGTGTGAGCGCCGTCGGCCTGATGAACCGGATTGAGTGGCAGGAGCAAATTCACACTGTCGGGTTTATACGTACTCTTATAAAAATCGAACGTTGCCACATTGCTACCATACCAACCTGTCTTGTAGGCCTTCGCCTTGATCAGGGTTGGCTGGGTAAGTGTGGTTTGATTGGTAAATAGTGGCGAGTGAATACTATCGGGCTCCGTGCCATCGGTTGTATAGCGAATATCAACGCCTTTAATCGGGTGTTTTAATTGGAGCGCTATGGCTTGGGTAAATATAGTTGAGCTGTTTTTTATTTGCGGTGGGTTCAACTTAATGGGTTCGCTTTTGGCGCCGTCAAATCCAGCAATGAATTGAATACGCTTGTTGGCCTTTTGCAATTGCTCGATCTGGGAAGGAGTCAATTTTGTTTCCCAAAGCGAAATTGTTTTCAGTTGCTTCAAGCTACTCAGTTGCTTTTGCAGCGCATCATACGTCACGTTGGTACCTGATAGCGCAAGCGTGTGCAACTGCTTTAGCGCGGCTAGTTCGGCCAAACCGGCCCCGTTTATATCGGTAAAATTGAGGTCAAGTTTCCGGAGATTCTCAAACTCGCTGATCCGTTTCAAATCAGCATCTTTAACCGGCATTTTGTTAAGATTCAGATAGACAATCTGCTCTTTCACGGGGCTTAGTTCAGCCAGTTTTTCGGGCGTGTACGACGCTTTATTATAGAGATTGACCGCCAGCGCAGGGGATTCCCTGGCCAATGGGGCCACCGTGCGATAATCGTTATTTAACCCGTTAACTAGCTCTTCATCAGCAGCATCGAACTCAAACTCGTCAACTTGATCAACAGGTTTGAACAAGGCAGTTGCCATCAGGCGCAACGAGTCGGTGGGGGGCAAGTCGATTACTTTCTTTTTATGTTCGGCATTGCTTTTTATCCACAGAGCTAACAAGGCCATTTCCTGTGGAGTAAGCTGGCTTTTACCCGACGGTGGCATATGCTTCTTTTCGTCTATTGGCAGGTGAATTCGTTGCAGGAGTAAGCTCATGTCGGGCTTCCCGGCCACGAATAGCTTACCCGTTTTGCCACCTTTCAACATAGCCTCAACTGAAGCGAGATTCAACTGTCCTTTCAGTTTATCTTCATTATGGCAACTGATGCACTTCTGTTCGAAAATAGGTTGAATGACATCGTCATAAACGAGTGCCTTATCAAGCGCAACTGGAGCCGGTTTGAATCGACTGCTTACCGGTTCGAATAGGAAATTATCGCCGTGAGTTAAGGTGGCTCCGTAGTGTCCTGCCCCAATCAAAAAGAGAACCGTTGTCAATGCTCCAAGCTGGGCAATCCGGGCGCTGTACCAAGATTTAGTACGCATCCAGTAAACAAGCGTTGCCAGAAAAAAGATACCCACGCCTGTCCATTTATGCCACTGAAGCGCCTGTCCGCTGTAGCCATCCTCCTTGGATAAAAACAAACCCATAATGACCGTAACCCCAGCCGATAACGCGCCAAGAAGCAGTAACCCACTCAGAAAATCCCGATAAAACTCCGAAACGGCAGGGTTCGCAGCACTGGCCATCCGAAAGCGGAAAGATTCCATAATCATGGCCAGAAACAAAATCACAATTGGGAAGTGGAGCAGTAATGGATGCATTCGCCCCAATGGTTGCAGCCAAAGAGGGACAACGAATCTGTTGTTGAAGACCAACAAAAACAGGATGAAGATTGTCGAGGCAAACAACGCCTGTTCTGCAAACCCAATGAGCCTTTTATTCATTTCAATTTTTTGACAGGATTACAGGATTAACAGGATAGCGATAGGAAACAGTAACTCATTGAAAATCCTGTTAATCCTGTAATCCTGTCAAAGAAAAATCAGGCAATAATATCGTGCACCACTTTCCCAGAAACGTCGGTCAATCGGTATCGACGGCCCAGGTGTTTGAAGATCAGCTTCTCATGGTTAAGGCCCATTTGGTTCAGCACCGTAGCCTGAAAATCATGCACATGGACGGGGTCTTTGATGATATTATAGCCCATCTCATCGGTTTCGCCGTATACGATGCCGGGCTTGATACCGCCACCCGCCATCCAGATCGTGAAGCAACGGGGATGGTGATCCCGACCGTAATTATCCTTGGTCAGTTTGCCCTGCGTATAGCTGGTTCGGCCGAACTCACCACCCCAAATCACCAGCGTTTCGTCAAGTAAACCCCGTTGTTTCAGATCGGTCACTAAAGCCGCCGATGCCTGGTCGACGTCTTTCGCTTGCTTGGCGATCTCAAATGGTAGATTCCCATGCTGATCCCAGCCTTGATGGTACAACTGAACAAAGCGAACCCCATTTTCCGATAATTTTCGGGCGAGCAGGCAGTTGGCGGCAAACGTACCCGGCACCAGGCAATCTGGGCCGTAGAGTTTGATGATATCGTCTGGCTCCTTCGATAAATCCATGACCTCGGGTACGGCGGTTTGCATCCGATACGCCATTTCGTACTGTTTTACCTTGGCCGTTATCTCCGGATCGCCAAACTCCTGATACGACAGATCGTTGAGTTGCGCCAGATTATCGAGCATATCCCGACGATCCTGCCGATTCATGCCGTCAGGATCGCGCAAGTACAAAACGGGGTCTTCGCCCTTGCTGAACTGAACGCCCTGATGAATGGAATCCAGGAACCCATTCGACCATAACTTGGAATAAACACCCTGCCCATTGCCAATCCCCCGCGATAGCAATACCGTAAAATTGGGTAGGTTTTTGTTTTCGTTCCCCAATCCATAACTCAACCACGAACCCATACTTGGTCGATTTCCCTGCTGCGAACCGGTTTGTAAAAAGGTGAGCGCTGGGTCATGGTTAATAGCCTCGGTAAACATGGATTTCACAATGCAGAGATCATCCACAATTTTGGCCGTGTACGGGAACAGATCACTGACCCATGCCCGTGACTGGCCATATTGCTTAAAATCAACAAACGAACCCACCAGCGGAAACTCTTTCTGATTGGCCGTCATGCCCGTCAATCGTTGTGTTCCGCGCACCGAAGGGGGTATCTCCTGCCCCATCATCTCCTGCAGTTTAGGCTTGTAATCAAACAATTCCTGTTGCGACGGGGCTCCGTTCTGGAAGAGGTAAATCACTCGTTTTGCCTTCGGAGCGAAATGTGGGATTCCGGGCGTTAGCCCCTCTTCGTCCATCCCGTTTCCACTGAACAGATCGGGAATCAGCAACGAACCCAGAGCCGCGCTGCCTAATCCCAAACTCAATCGGGAGAGGAAGCGACGCCGGTTAAAATTCAGACCGTGTTCGAGAATTTCTTTTTCCATGAGTTCCGTATATCTAAATCCCTAAATCCCCTAATTAACTTGAAGAAATTAATCGCCGTTTTGCTAGTCTTCAAAACCCCCAACCCCCTGAAGGGGGCTAAGTTCACTGGGGAGAAAAGCCCCCCTTCAGGGGGTTGGGGGTTTTGAAAGCCCAAAAAGGACAAGTTTTATTTAGGCGGTTATTTAATGCAGATCAATCAGGGGACTTTGTCTGACATTAAAAAAAGTCCTCTTTAGGGGATTTAGGGGTATTTTAAGACTTTGTAATGGTTTCCTCCAGATTGTAGATGGTCGATACTACACGCATCAGTGCGGCCAATTTGGTCTTGTCAATTTGCGCGGGAATGGGATATTCACCAATAGCCAGTGATTTTTCGGTACTGGCTGGCGTCAGCTTTTTCAACTCCTTCTCGTAGTACGCCGTTAGCAGATCGGTTTCTTTTTCGTTTGGTTTCCGACTCACGATCAGCCGAAAGGCTTTATTGATCTTATCGTTCACCGCACTATTTTCCTGCAATAGTCGGGCGGCTAATACCCGAGACGCTTCCAACACCGTTGGGTCATTAAGCATCACCAATGCCTGCAAAGGTGTGTTGGTTTTCAGGCGCCTGACCTCACAGAGGTCGCGGTTGCTGGCATCGAAAATGGCCATTGAAGGCGGGGGAACGGTGCGCTTAATGAGCGTGTACATACCGCGCCGATACAGGCTTGAGCCATGATCCTGATTATAAGCCGACAATAGCCCACGACCCGACGTTGCGCCCTCCCACAGTCCGGCAGGCTGATACGGTTTTACACTTGGCCCACCAATGGTTGGATTCAATAATCCGCTACTGCTCAGCACTAAATCTTTGACAAATTCAGCATCAATACGATAACGTGGCCCTCGGGCCAGCAGCACGTTATCGGGGTCGGCGGCTAGCTTATCCGGGGTAATTTTGGCGGATTGACGATAGGTGGCCGAGGTCACCATCTGCTTAACCAGTCGTTTGATATCCCAGCCGTGATCCATAAAATCGACAGCCAGCCAGTCGAGGAGAGCAGGGTGCGTTGGCAAATCACCCTGCATGCCAAAATCGCCGGAGGTTTTAACGATACCTTTCCCGAAAAACTCCTGCCATAAATGATTGACATAGACGCGGGCTGTGAGCGGATTCTTTTTGTCGAACAGCCACTTCGACAGGCCTAGTCGGTTTTTAGGATAGCTTGGATCGAATGGAAGAATTGCTTTGGGCGTTCCGGGTTGAACTTCTTCGCCGGGCGCATCGTACGCACCTCGCTTCAATACAAATGTTTTCCGGGTCGTATCCAGATCACCCATCACCGACACAATCAGGCGGTTGGTATCCCGCTTATTCACGAACGACAAAATGCTTTGGATATCCTCATCGCAGATTTCCATCAGCGGCTTTTTGGCATAGGTATCAGGGCCACCAATCACCGATTCGATACCGACCTCCTTCACATTGTTGAAAAATGCGAAGAGCTGGTAATATTCTTTGTGCGAAAATGGATCGTATTTATGGTCGTGACAATGCGCGCATTCGATGGTTACGCCCAATAATCCCTTGCCGAACAGATCATTCCGATCCGTTACGTACATGGTCCGGTATTCTTCGGGAATGGTGCCCCCTTCCTCGGTTATTTTGTGATTCCGATTGAAACCCGTTGCAAGCAACTGCTCTTTAGTCGAGTTAGGCATCAAGTCGCCCGCCAATTGCCAGGTCACGAAATCGTTGTAATGCATGTTTTTGTTGAACGCATGAATCACCCAATCCCGCCAGGGCCACTGTGTTCGGTAGCCATCGTCCTGATACCCGTGCGAATCGGCATATCGGGCCAAATCCAGCCAATGCAGGGCCATTTTTTCGCCGTAGGCCGGGTTCTTCAATAATTGATCGACAACTTTCTCGTAGGCATTAGCACTCTTATCGGCCAGAAAACTATCCATTAGTTGCAGGCTCGGCGGCAACCCAACCAAATCCAGACTTAACCGCTTCAGCAACCGCTCTTTATCGGCTTCGTCGTTGGGTTTTATGCCCTTCTCTTCCTGTTTTTGCAGAATGAAATAATCAATTTCGTTTCTGGGCCAGTCGGTTTGTTTTACCTGCGGGATTGCTGGTTTCTTCGGGGCGACAAACGCCCAGTGTTTTTCGTAGGTTGCTCCCTGCTGAATCCATTTCTCGATGAGTTTTATTTCGCGCGCCGACAGTTTCAGATTCGACGAGGGTGGAGGCATCATCGTCGCAGTATCGGTCGAGCTGATCCGCAAGAACACTTCCGACAATTCTGGCTTTCCGGGTACCAGGGCATGCGCTGACGGATGCTCCTTCAGGGCTTTATAGGCACTTTCGGCCATATCGAGCCGAAGGCCAGCTTCGCGCTTATTGGCATCCGGGCCATGACACGCCAGGCATTTATCGGAAAGAATAGGCCGGATGTCAAAGTTATAGCTAACCACGTCCGGAATGGCCTCCGATCCCGTATGATTACCAGAACTCGTCGTGCAGGATTGCATATACCACACCAACCCCGCAATCACAGCCAGCAAATAGTATGGACTCATTCGCATAACAACGATTTGTTTACTAAAGTACTGTTAGTCGTATTCTTTTTAACCACAGAGGCACAGAGAATACAGCGTTTTAAATGCCTAACTTTTTGATGGTTAAATCTCTGTGTTCTCTGTGCCTCTGTGGTTAATATTTTTTTACCCAATCCTCACACCAGCAAGTCCATGACGGGTTTACCTAACCCATCGGGAGTCGAATAAAATGGACGTTTCTCCACCTCATAATGCGTATCTGGCGCAATGCCTAATGCGTGGTAAATCGTTTGGTGAATGCCGTCGATACGCACCGGATTTTCGATGGTTTTGCAGGGACGTTCGTCGGCGGTTTTGCCATAAACAAAGCCCTTTTTTATACCGCCACCAAACATGAGAATAGAACAACCGTCGGTAAAATGACGGTGCATGCCGTAGAATTTCAGGTCAGACAGAATATCAGGCTGATTGACCTGTTCCAGTACTTTAGCCCCTGGCCGCCCTTCAACCATCATATCCCGGCTAAATTCGCTGGCCAGTATCACCATAGTACGATCCAGGTGTCCGCTTTTATCCAGATCTTTTATCAGTTGCGCGATGGGGCCGTCGATCTGCTTTTTCATGTCTTCCAGACGCGTATGGCCATTTTCGTGCGTATCCCAACCCTTAAACGGTTCGTATTCTGTGGTAACGCTGATGAACCGGGCACCCTGTTCGGTGAGTCGGCGGGCGAGCAGGCAACCCAGCCCGAACTTACCTGTGTTGTAAATGTCGTAGCTGGCTTTGGGTTCTTTGCTCAGATCAAACGCCTTGGCTTCGGGCGAATTAAGGAGCATATATGCCTGCTCCATCGAGCGTTTGAGCGATTCTTTCTGGTAATCGCTGCCGAACTCACCCATCGGGCCGTTACTGATCAGGTCATTGTAGAGTTGATTTCGGCGCTCAAACCGTTTGGCATCCATCCCCACCGGCGGTCGAACGCTTTCCAGTCCCTGACTCGGATCGGGAATAAAGAATGGCCCAAACTCATTGCCCAGAAAACCAGCGGTATGAAACGCTTTCAGCTCTTCGGCTTCACCTACCGTAAACCGCTGGCCAATATCGACAAAGGCTGGAATTACTGGATTTTTTGGGCCTAGCTCTTTCGCGATCCAGGAACCTAAATGTGGAGCCGCCACCGTTTGGGGCGGCTCGTAGCAGGTGTGCCAATGGTACTGATGACGCGAGTGCAGAATATGCCCCATATCGGCAGCGACATACGACCGAATCAGCGTTCCCTTATCCATGACCTTGCCAATGGATTCGAGTCCTTCCGAAAAGTGAATGCCATCCAGCACCGTTGGCACGGGCTTGAACGTACTCAGAACCCGATTACCCTCCATACCCTTCTGAAACGGCGTATAGCGTTTGGGATCGAAGGTTTCGGTATGAGCCATGCCACCCGCCATCCAAAGCAGAATCACGGTATCGGCAGTACCAGCTGTTTCTCCAGGTTTTCGGGTCCGGCTGCAACCTGATAATAAACTCGATATGGGTGCACCGGCTGCCAGAGCGGCCATGGTAGCCGCACTTGTTTTCTGTAGAAACTCCCGTCTATTCCAGTACGTTTTCATGTTGTTGCGCCCTCCAAAGTACCCATACCGACCGGTTGTACATCAGGTAGTTATAAGGCACTAGATGTTGTTTTTTACTATCCTATTCGTGATGTCGGTTACTTATAACCGACATCTTAGGTTTCTCAAAACCTACTATTTGTACCGATAGGTTTTGAGAAACCTAAAATATCAGGTTGAAGAACCTGACATCACATCTGTGTCAAAAACTCAGTAAATCAACTGAAATTCGGGGTGCAGGCTGATGGCCCAGACCAGATCCTGAATGCCTTCTGTAGTCGGGTTCTTCCCAACAATTTTCTGAGCAATGGCTAATTCGTTTGGCTTTGGCTCGCGGCCCAGGGCTTTCCAGTACAGGTTTTTCACCAGCGCATCAGAATTAGGATAAGTAGCTTTCCATTGCTGGGCACCCCGTTTAAGCGCGTCGTTGAATTTCTCGCCGTTGGTCAATTCCAGTGCCTGCAACAGGTTGGCCTGCGACGACCGACTAGTGCTCACCGTTTCGCGATTTGGCCGACCCAGGGCTGTTAAGAATGGATCATTCTTCACCAACGATGCTCGTGGGAAGGGCATTTCCTTCTTGAGTTGTTTCGGAAACTGCTTCTCCACAATGGACGTATCTACGTAAATCGGACTAAACGCCAGACTCACTGCATCGGCAAACTGCTCGGCCGTAAGCCGACGTCGTACCATACCCTGAAAAACAAAGTTGGGCGATGTAATCAACTCAGCATCTTTAAGACCAACGGAGGGCAACTGATACGTTTTGGAAGTCAGAATGGTGAACATCAGCTTCTTGATATCGTAGCCATTCGTAGCAAAATCAGACGCCAGCCAGTCGAGCAAATCCTGACTCCAGGGTTCGTTATCCATCATATCGACAGGTTCGATAATACCCCGGCCCATTACCTGCGCCCAAATCCGGTTCACAACGGTGCGATATAAGCGACCATCTTTGGGCTGAACCAGAAAATTAGCCAGTTCACGGAGTCGTTCGTCGGTAGTGGCCTTGTCGTTGATTGTTCCCAGTTTCTCAAAAATGATCTTCGTACCAGCGAGTTTGCCCGTAGGTTTATCACACCGGTTTATTTCCAGCGTTGTATCGGCAAACACATTGGCAAAGGCGTAGGCATCGGCCAGTTTCCAGTCGCTGATAAAGCTGTCGTGGCAGGAAGCGCATTTCAGATTCAGCCCCAACAACACCTGCGACACGTTTTGAGCGGCCTGCATTTCTGTCCGCTGACTCGAATTGATCGTACCCCGCCATTTTATCCCTTTAATAAACCCCGCCGACTCTTTGGTTGGACTCACGAGTTCCCGGACAAACTGGTTGTACGGTTTGTTCGTTTTCAGGGACGTATACAACCAGTTCGTAATATCGAATCGACCGCCGGTAATGTAGCCAGTACCCGTGTAATCATTGCGGAGCGCATCGTTCCAGAATGTTAGCCAGTGCTGGGCATAATCCGTATTCCGACCAAGTAATTCGTTGACCAAAAGCTCTCGTTTGTTGGGCCGGGGATCGGCTTCAAAGGCTTTTAGCTTTTCGGGGCTTGGGAGCAATCCTACCACATCCAGATAAACCCGGCGCATGTACGTACGATCGTCTACGACGTTTTTCCAGGCAAGTTTGTGTTGCTGAAAATAGACGTTCACGAAGCGGTCAACGGGGTTTGTAATACCAGCCGGAGCGTCAGGCAAAGCAGGCAGGCGTGGCTCTAAATCAGCTACCCGATAAATGCTTTTTTCGGCACCACTCGGCCAGGGTGCTCCCTGTTGAATCCAGAATTCGAGCAGAGCAATGTCGTGGTCGGACAGGCGCTTACCTTTGGTCGGCATGGCATCGTCGTGACCCGCCGGGAGTTTGATGCGTCGGATTATATCGCTCTTTTCGGGGTGTCCAGCTACTAAAATCTCGCCATCCTCGCCCCCTTTCATCACGAACTCTTTTTTATCCAGCCGCAAACCACCTTTGGTTTTGGTCGCGCTATGACAGCTGTAGCAATTATGCGCCAGAATGGACCGGACTTCCAGGTTCAATTCTCCAATCTGCTTGTCGTTTAGGGGTTGGCCAGCAGTCGCACTCGCAAAGGCAAATTTCGACTCCTCTCCTACTGGACTACTGCCAGCCCCTTTGCCAAACGGCAGTACGCTGCTCAGATAATCGTCGCCGTGGGTGAGCATGGCCCCATAATGTCCGGCCAGGCTCACCCCAACGACCGTTATGAACAACAAACTTCGATATAACTCGATACGACCACTCCGTAGCGCGAGTACCGTCCCTATCGCCAGGACCATCGTTGCTAATCCCGACCATTGGTGAATGGTTACGGTGCTTCCGCCGTAATCGTCCTGATTTACTAATACCAATCCCAGGGCTGCGGCCACCACCGAACTGATGGCCCCAACCCAGACCATAGCCCGGATGCCTGCCTGCATATCGGTCGACTTACGAAACCAACCGACAACTTCGAGCAATAAGGCTATGCACAAAAGTCCAACCGGAAAATGAACGATTAGTGGATGTAAACGGCCCAGAAATTGCCAGAGCCAAAACGATTCAGTTAAGATTGCTATCACGTCGAAAAAAGTACTCGAAGTCTCTGATTTACTGCCGTTACCTGACAAAGGCCATGGCAACCCCTCCATCTACATTAAGTACATTACCTGTCGATTTGCTTAATAGGCCATTCACAAAGGCCAGACAGGCATTGGCAATATCTTCGGGCAGGATGATTTCGTTCAGAAGAGTCCGTTTAGCGTAATAGGCCGGTAATTCAGCCACAGTTATGCCATAGGCTTTGGCACGACCTTCGGCCCAGGCACCCGCCCATATTTTGGAATCAGAAATAACCGCATCTGGATTAACCACATTGACGCGAATATGATCTTTACCCAGTTCGGCGGCATTCAATCGGCTCAGGTGCAGTTGGGCCGCTTTGGCCGAACCATATCCGGCATTATTCGGACCAGAAACCAATGCGTTTTTACTGACGATATTGAGTACATCGCCCCCCAAATCCTGTTTGCGCATGATGGCAACGCCTTGTTGGGTAACCAAAAACTGCCCTTTTACGAGCACATCATACAGCAAATCCCAATCGGCCTCGGTGTGTTCTTCAATGGGCTTGGAGATGGACAAGCCCGCACAATTGACCACAATATCGACACCGCCAAAGGCTAAACTAGCCGTCTTGTAAGCACCTGCAATCGCGTCTGTGCTGGTTACATCGAGTTGGGCTATCGCGTGTGTATCTCTGCCGTATTGTTTCCGAAATTCGTCGTTGGCTGATGAAAGCCGGTCGGCATCATTATCATTGATCACGACGCAAGCCCCTTCATCCGCAAACTTTTTGGCGATGGCCTTTCCAATGCCACCCGCGCTACCCGTAATGAGCGCGACCTTGCCGGTCAATGGCTTGGGCTTGGGCATTCGCTGAAGTTTGGCTTCTTCCAAAAGCCAATATTCAATGTTGAAGGCTTCCTGTCTCGGCAATGAAGTATAACCCGAAATGGCTTCGGCACCCTTCATCACGTTGATGGCATTGATATAGAACTCAGCCGCCACACGAGCCGTCTGTTTGTCCTTCGCGAACGTGAACATACCAACGCCTGGCCAAAGAATAACGACCGGATTTTTATCGCGAATAGCTGGGGAGTTAGGATGCTTACACGTATCATAATACGCCTGATACATGTCGCGATAGGCCTCGAAAGCAGGCGTCAATTTCTCCCGAATAGCAGTACCATCGGTCACGTCCTGATCGGGAGCTAATTCCAGCACAAGCGGGCTGATCTTCGTGCGCAGAAAGTGGTCCGGGCAGCTGGTGCCCATTGGGGCCAGCCGGTCGAGATCGGCCGAGTTGATAAATTCCAGCACCCGATCATCGTCGGTAAAATGCCCGATCATGCGGTTCTGGCTCGAACACAGTCCCCGAAGAATGGGAGCTAGTTGCGCGGCCTGGGTTTGGCGGTCTTCTTTCGGTAAGGATTCACGGACTGAGCCACCAAATTGAGGCCCATTCTTCGTATAGCTATCTTCCAGAAACTGGGCGCAGGTTTCAATAACGTCGAGGGTATTCACGTAACTTTCATAGGCCGTGTCACCCCAGGTGAACAGGCCGTGAGAGCCTAACATAATTCCCCGCAGGTTGGGATTTTCGGTGATGCACTGCTCCAGTTTCAGGCCCAGATCGAAGCCCGGCCGCTGCCAGTCGACCCAGCCAATAGCCCCATTGAATAATTCTTCCGTAATCCGTTTACCGTCTTTGGCCGCTGCAATAGCAATGGCGGCATCGGGGTGAAGGTGGTCGATGTGCTTATAGGGCAAAAAACCGTGTAGCGGTGTGTCAATAGAAGGGGCTTTAGAGGCTAAATCGAAAATACTGTAATTGAACAACTCAACCATTTCGTCTTCAAATTCAAGACCCCGGTATACTTCTTTAAGACTATGCAATCGATTCATATACAGAGCCGCCAGTCCACCACGTGTGAGGGTGCCAATATCGCCCCCGGAACCTTTTATCCACATTACTTCGGTAGGCTTCCCGGTGAGTGGATCGCGGGCCGTGGTTTTGCAGGATGTATTGCCTCCGCCGTAATTGGTAAGACGCAAATCGGCCCCCAACAAATTGGAGCGATAAAGCAGTAAAGCAACTTCCTGCTCCTGTGGATCGGCATTAGCCAGAGAGGCCGCTTTTTCTTCATCCCATAAGTAACTGACGTGTCGATAGGCTTTGATAGCTGATAGCATAACTGAGTAATTAGATAGGTTATATGATTAGTATTAGTGCTTGATCGCTTTTGTCTAATGAAGGCTGAAAGTAGGCGGTCGTTACCCAGAGACTTTCCTATACTGTCCTAGTATTTTGACCATTAAGAGTATTTTTTTGTACGAAACCAATAGCCCATGCTTTATCACATAAAGATTAACGACTATTCAAATACGCCCAAATACCAGCAGATTTATAATTCAATAGTAGAAGGCATTGAAAATCGGGATATTCTGCCGGGCGACAAACTACCGTCTATCCATGAACTGTGTGCCGAATTCGATATCTCGAAGGGTACGATCGAGCGGGCCTACGAACTCCTGAAAGAGAAGGAAATTATTGGCGCGGTAAAAGGAAAAGGTTTTTACATTAACTACACACCCACCGGAAACAACCTGAAAATATTCCTGTTATTCAACAAGTTAAGCGCCCACAAAAAAATCATTTACGACTCCTTTGTTGAACTACTGGGGCCGGGTGTGGCCATTGACTTTTTTATCTACAACAATGACTTTCGGCTATTTCGGGATTTGATTCAGCGGCAGGCTCGCAATCATACCCATTACGTGATCATCGGCCATTTTTTTGAGGGTGGCGAAAAAGCCGATGAATTGATCAACAGTTTGCCAAAGCACAAATTAATTATTCTGGATAAGTTAGTGGAGGGGATAACGGGCAGCTATGGTGCGGTATTCCAGAATTTTGAACGCGACCTGTATCAGTCACTAACCGATGCACTCCCACTGCTGAAAAAGTACTCGACCCTGGGCATGTTATTTCCTTCGTATAGTTACCACCCCAAGGCCATTCTGAACGGATTTTACAAATTCTGTTATGAGCACGGATTCAAAACCAGGGTGATCAATACCGTTCAGAATGAGGTCATTCAGCCAGGCCACGCCTATATCAATCTGATGGAAGAAGATCTGGTTGAGCTCATCAAGCGCATAAAAGAAACGCCTTATATTGTTGGGCAGGAAGTGGGCATTCTTTCGTACAATGATACACCCCTGAAAGAGTTTTTACTGGATGGAATTACCGTGATCTCCACCGATTTCGCCCAAATGGGCCGAACAGCCGCTCGCTTAGTCCTGAACGCCAGTGTCGAACACGTAGAAAACCCGTTTCGGCTTATTGTGCGCAAATCGCTGTAACCACTGAGTACATCGCCGGATTTATCTGTAGCTGAAAAATCATAGTAGCCTTTTGGGTAAATTTCGCCGTATATATTCTTATCAGTTAGAACTCCTATTCATTTTCTCATGAATCAGTCAGATAACTCTACGCCTGAGCAAAACAGCCCAGGCACAACTTCGAGACGGCAATTCATTCAGGCTAGCGCGTTAGCGGCTACCAGTTTCTTTATCGTACCTCGCCATGTACTCGGTGGCAAAGGTTTCATTGCACCCAGCGACAAACTCAACATTGCCGGTGTCGGTTTTGGCGGTAAAGGGTTCAGTGATACCAATAACTCATACAACAACGGAGCCAACAACATTGTGGCTCTTTGCGATGTAGACTGGGGCCTCCCCCGCGTTAAAGAAAACTTCACTAAGCACCCCAACGCAAAACGGTATAAGGATTTCCGGGAGATGCTGGATAAGGAAGGCAAAGCTATTGACGCCGTGACCGTATCAACCGCCGACCATACACACGCCGTTGTAGCGATGGCAGCCATGCAGCGCGGTAAGCACGTGTATGTACAGAAACCCCTGACACACAACATTTACGAAGCCCGGATGCTCACCGAGGCCGCTCGTAAATACAAGGTTGTGACCCAAATGGGTAACCAGGGATCGTCTAATCCACAGCAGAAACAAATGGTGGAATGGTTCGACAAAGGACTGTTGGGAACGGTGCACACCGTTAACCTCTGGACCAACCGACCCGTTTGGCCACAAGGTATTCCGGTTCCACAACCAGCCTCCGAAACTCCTGTTGATCTGGATTGGGATCTTTGGCTCGGACCCGCTCAAAAAGTTGGCTATACGCCTGCCTATCACCCATTCAAATGGCGTGGCTGGTGGAACTTTGGTGCTGGCGCGTTGGGCGACATCGGTTGCCACATCATGGACACCCCGTTCCGCGTACTCGGCCTGGGTTACCCAACCGAAGTTGAAACCAGCGTTGGACAGGTATTTATCAAAGACTGGACACCTGAGTACATTCCTGAAGGTTGCCCACCGTCGTCGCACGTGGAGTTGAAATTCCCGGCAACGGCCAAAAATAAGTCGGTGGTAAAAATGATCTGGGAAGATGGGGGTATTCGTCCGTTCCGTCCAGAGATGCTGCCAGCCGGTGAACCTATGCCAGAAAATGGTGAAAACGGCGTACTTATTCACGGCGACAAAGGATTGCTAATCTGTGGCATGTACGGTGAAGATCCAAAGCTCTACACTAAAGATGGCCAGAAAATAGTTGGTGATCCGAAACCAAAACCTGCCGATGGCTCCAAACCATTGCCAGAAAATGGACACCAGGTATTGTGGACTGAAGCGTGTAAAGCCGGTTTCAACAGCAAAGAGCACAAAGCACTGACTTCGTCATTTGATTTTGCCGGACCACTGACCGAATCCGTTCTGATGGGTAACTTAGCCATCCGTAGCTATAACGTTCGCACGCCCAAAGCCGACGGAAAAGGCTTCAACTATCCTGGCCGGAAACAACTGACCTGGGATGGTAAAAACATGAAAATCACGAATTTCGACGAGGCTAACCAGTTCGTTAAGCGCGAGTACCGCCAAGGCTGGTCGTTAAACGCGTAGGATTTAGTGGAATAAGTAAAGTGGGTGGAGTAAGTGAAAGAGTAGGTATCAACGACCTGGTTTACTCACTCCACCCACTTTACTTATTCCACCAATTACTTACTTCACTAGCAACGACTGCACCATTGTCTTTAATCGTGCGTGCGCTACATACGCCCAGATCAGTAGCATATACATGGAAAAATCCTGATACGACACCGGAAATGCTATGTTGTTAATGTAATACCGGGTAGCTGTAAAATCGAGCGTAGGTGTAAACCCGATAAGATTTTCATACCCCAAAATAAGCGTGAGCCCGAGCGCGTAGAATAGGTAGTGGGGTTTACGAATTGCCCACAATATACCCGCCAGAGCCGTTGCCCCAAATCCGGCATAATGTTTCCAGGTCAATGCCAGATCCGTTGTTGCGGCAACATAAACAGAATAAACCTGTACGGCTAAAAGGACAAAAACGATAAGCCCATAGCCGTAAAACTCTTTTAATTGAGCACGCTGCATAGAGGTAGTAGTTACGATAAGCGATCAATCCAATTGATAAAAATACGCTAAAAACTACTACGCATATAGGCTAACACTAACTATTTTTTCGGGAGTCCTTCGTTAAAAAATACAACTAACCCATCTTTACCAGCCACAACAATGTCTTTTCGACCGGTTTTGTGCAAATCAGCTACGGCAAAATAAATACCCGTTCCTTTGCCCACCCCTGCCTGACCATAGGCAATGTCGTGCTTCACAAACTGCTTTTTAGACGTGTCCCATGTAAAATAATACAGGCCTACGGGATCTTCTTCGCCGGGGTCTCTTCCATTGTGTGCCCGAAAACGTTTACCCGTTAGCAGTTCCGGGCGGCCATCGCCTGTAATATCTATCCATTCCAGGCAATGGTACTGGGAATTTTTGTCATCAATCAGGTGCTTTGTCCAACCGCGTTGTCCACTGGCATCACGAGTCTGTTCGTACCAGTGTAAGCCATAACTGTGGCCCTGCCCTACTATAATGTCATTGCGCTGATCGCCATTTACATCTGTCACAATAATGGGAACGCTGGCCGTGCCAAAAGCAAACTCTTTATGTAACGTCCAAGGACCAGACTCCCGGTCTACAGGTGCTTCGAGCCAGCCATCACTGACAATTAAATCCCCTCGACCATCGCCGTTAATATCCCCAAATCCCAGACCATGTCCCTGGGTTGGAGCGACTGTTACCGTCTTGAAGACACCCGGACTTACCAGTTTGATGTATTTGAGCGGATTATTCGGGTTATTCGGTACAATGTCAATGGTACCGTCGCCATCTACATCCCAGGCGCGTGTCGTTTCTACATTACCAACTTTGCCAATCTCGTGTAACGGCCACTGACTATCTTTTTTTGCTGGATTTTCGACCCAGCGTAATGTCTGATCAAACCAGCCACCGGTTATGAAATCCATACGGCCATCGCCGTTAACATCGAGCGGAATGGTCGAAAAATCGTCGTAATACTGATCTTTTCGGGGTTCATTTCCAATCAGGTGCCGGTTACGAAAGCGCGGTCCTTCATACCAGAAGTCGCCGGATACAATATCGAGGGTATCGTTTTTGTCAACATCAAACACACCTACTGACTCGTAGCTTTCGGCAGCCACAAAATAGCGATTGAAGCGGAGTATAGGTTCGGGAGCGGTTGCACTACCAACGAGTAGAAGCAGGGATATACCACCAAGGATTCGTAGCATACAGTACGTTTTTCCTCCTGTAAGTTATATTCTTTCTATTTTCTACTGTTTCGAAGCATTTAAAACATAAAACATCCAGTGATTGGTAACTGCTTTTTCACGACTACTATAGTACTCCCTATGGTGGAACGCAGAAAGCATTCTGGTAGATTCTTTAGAGTTCATTAGACTGAAAATCAGGGTATAGAGAATCTAGTAGAAACTAACTTGGACGAACACTAATTGGTGTCATATACTTTACTCTACTTTCTCTCTGACAGGGAAAACATCATGATAGAAAAGCTGGAAAAAGCTTTCGAACTTCTGCTTATAAGACTGGCCAATCGGCACCTTTAGTTGGCCAATATAGAGTTGATTATGGCCATAGCTTGTTACGTTACCGATATTGACCAAGAAGGATTTATGCACCCGCATGAACTGGTTGTCTGGCAATCGTTCAACCAAAGACGCAAGCGATTCATTGACAATAGTAATCTGTTGGTTGCTGTATAGCTTACTGTAGATACCGTACCCTTCAATATAATCGATTTCATTTAAGGAAAACCGTTGATACTGCCGACCGGCTTTAAGAAATATAAAGTCTTTGGCGGTATAAATGGCCTTATTAATCTGTATCCCCATGCTCATATTGATGGCTCGCATAAACCGCTCTGAAGTAAAGGGCTTGAGCAGGTAATCAGAAAATCCTAAATCATAACACTGAACGGCGTAATCAGCATGGCTCGTAATAGCAATTTTGGGAATGAAGTTGCCATTGGGTGAAAATAATGACAGGCTGGACTCACCTCCAAGTTCGATATCGACTAGTAACAAATCGAACTGTTTTTGTTTAAGCGCCTGTTTTGCCTCAGCTGTTGTTGTTGCTACCGTAGGCTCATCAAAAAAAGGGATTCTCGCTAATTCACCCTTTATTAATTCCACAAAAAGTGGAGAGTCCTCAATAATAAGGGCCTGGTAAATTCTCATAGAATAGCAAATTCAAGTTACGTAGTGATACTAAATACGAAAAAATATACAAGCAAAATTCATACTACTCCTCTTTCGGTTACGCCTATACGTAAGCAATCACCCTAAAAAAGGGTGGCCCCGACTTAGTAAAACCATGTTGAGTGCATGCATATAGCTCTGATTTAGAATACCTTTACTAGAAAAATGAGGTATTTCCTTTGTAGTAAAGCTAGTTCTAGTGCTTAGACGAAAGAGTCACTAACTAGTAACTTGGAAGTCTAAGTATCTTTATCAGGCCGTTCTCTTACGCAGGTTATTATACAAGTAAACACACGTCTGAAAAGCTAATTTTCCTTAACGTTGATAACCCTTACTGCCGCTTGTAAATTAGGGGCTGTAGCCTGTATGGAAATAACCCCTACCCTTCCCTTCGGGCGAACAATGGCCAGGCATCGACCCTGAAACGTTGTTTTTTGAGGAGCCTGAAAACTGCTCAAATCCGTTGGGTTGGCCGTACCTACACCCACCAGTTCACCAACGCCTGTTAATTGAAACGAAATGGGAATAGCCCCATCTGGAACCCGATTTTCGTTCGCATCGACCACCTCCACCGATACATACGACAAATCAGACCGGTCGGCTCGGATAGTTGCACGATCGGCTATTAGTCGAAGATGATGGGGCTTTCCGGCAGTGATCAATTCAGTAGAGCCCGTCAATTTTCCTCTATCAAAGCTTGTTGCTTTGAGTCTGCCCGGTTGATACGGGACCGTAAATGTCGCCGTAATGATGCTGTCGGATAAGTGTTTTTCGCCAATGAGTTTGCCGTTCAACTCCAGTCGAACCAGCGAACTACGTGAGAAAACCCGCACCTGAAGCGGCTTCCCTTCGGCTCCTGCCCATGACCAGCTTTGGTGTTCATCCGGCCAGCCCCAATTAGTAACGGTTTCCTTCATACCGTCAGGAATCGGACTGTGAACAGCCATTGCAATGGGTCGATTACGCCAGACCACATCCCGATAGTAGGATTGCGGCTTTTTAAACCCGATCAGATCCAGGTCTCCACACCAGGCATTAAACCAGGGCCACGGCAACACCGCTCGGGTACTGTCTTTGGCCGACTTTGGCTGAAGCAATGCATGTCCAATGGCCGTTTCGCCCATATAATCCATGGCAGTCCAGACAAAATCACCAATCACATACGGGTGTTTTTCAACCTGTTGCCAGTTTTCAAACGCTTCCTTTGCGAAGGTTTCTGTGCCCAATATAACTCGGTTTGGATGGCGCTGATGATCGGTCTCATAGTGCTTCCATTCGTAGTTATAACCGCCCACATCCAGCAAGGCAAAGGCCTTATCGGAGTCTTCCCAAACTTTACCACGATGCTCCCAGAATACACAAAGAGCTTCTGTAACCGGACGCGTTGGGTCCAACCGATGCACTGCATCAGCCAACTGTTTTGTAATAGTCAGGCCAGATGAATCGGCCCGTTCGTTGATTTCGTTGCCGATGCTCCACAGAATGACCGATGGATGATTTCGGTCGCGAAGAATCATGGCTTCCAGATCGCGCTGTCTCCATTCGTCGAAAAAGCGGTGATAGTCCTGGGGCTTTTTAGGCCGTTGCCACATATCGAACGCTTCATCGATGACCAGTAGTCCCAGTCGGTCGCAGGCATCCAGAAAAGCCGTAGAAGGCGGGTTGTGACTCGTTCGAACGGCATTGAATCCATTGGCTTTCAGCAGTTCCACTTTCCGTTCTTCAGCCCGATCTATAGCAGCGGCTCCCAAGGGGCCGTTATCGTGGTGAACACAGCCACCTTTCAGTAATACCCGTTTCCCATTCAGCACAAAGCCATGTTCAGCATCGACCTGAACGGAACGAATACCAAAGGCTATCGTAAGACTATCCAGCCGTTTTTTACCTGATACCAAAACAACGTTAGCCCGGTACAACCAGGGCGTTTCGGTCGACCATAACTGCGGAGTAGCCACAGACACGAGTTGTTTACAATCTACTCGACCATTGCCCGATACGGTAACTTCCTGCCAACTTGTCCCGACCGACTTCCCATTCGGGGCCATCAGGGTCGTTTGCACCGAAATTGGCATGGGCTTGCCGGTACTATTTGAAATCGTGGTAATAGCTTGTATTTGAGCCGTTTTACCAGAAACCTGCGGGGTTGTGATCGACACCCCCATCGGGATAATATGCACGGATTCAGCAACAGTTAGCCAAACGTGCCGGTAGATGCCCGAACCAGTATACCAGCGACTATTTTGACCCAGATTCTTTACGCGAACCGCCAGTACATTTGTCTGACCAAGCGGCAATAAATAAGGAGTCAGGTCATAGCCAAACGACGTATAGCCATAAGGATGATAGCCCAGATGATGCCCGTTCAGCCAGACATCCGTTTCCATATAGGCCCCATCGAATTGAATACCAACCATCTTTCCAGCTTCTGACGGATTTATCGTAAATGATTTGCGATACCAGCCTACTCCCCCAACAGCGTAGCCGGTCGACGTGCCTCCTGCGCTGGCGCGCGAAAATGGACCAGCTACCTGATTAGGCATCTGGCCTGGCAAATCTTCGATACTCCAATCGTGCGGTAAGTCAAGCCTTCGCCAGTTAGCGTCGTTGTAAGTAGGCAGTTCCGCCTTAACCGTACTGTCTTTCAAAAACCGCCAATCGGCGTCAACCAGGCGGGTTCGGGTTGGTTTGGTCTGCGAAAAAGTAGTGATCGTCGTCAGTAAACTGCAAACAAAAAGTAGTAGTTTCAACATTGGCTAGTGAGATTCCTGGCACCTATTTCAGTAGGAAATGAGCGTTTTCCTCTGGTATTCAGCTCTAGAAGGGCCAGTTCATAGAATCATACCGATTTTGCAAGGGAGGAACAAATTTACTTTTTGACAGGATTTACAGGATGAACAGGATTGGTCTTGCTCATAAAAATCCTGTTCATCCTGTGAATCCTGTCAAAAAGTACACCTCCCTCATTTCCGTGCTGAATTATTTCTATTTGATTAAAAAAAAATACCATAACCCTTGACTTTAAAAGTTTCAGACTTATATCTTTGTACAACCCAACTTAGTGCGTTAAGCTCGATGAAAAAAAATCTCCGCTGGTTGATCGTTTTCCTTCTCTTTATCGCTACAGGCTTAAGCTTTCTGGATCGGCAGGTGCTGTCGATTGCGATCATTAAGATTCAGCAGGAGTTTCATATTACAGACGTGCAATACGGTCTGATCAATACCAGCTTCCTAATCAGCTACGCCATTATGTTCACGCTCGGCGGCTGGCTCATTGACCGGGTGGGTGGTAAACTGGGGCTGGCAATTTCGGTGGGTGTATGGTCGGTAGCGAACAGCCTGCATGCGGTCATGAATTCCTTTTCGCAATTACTGACCTTCCGGTTCTTTCTGGGCATGGGCGAAGGGGGTTGTTTCCCCGGAGCCGCCTGGACGGTTTATCGGTGGTTTGACAAGGAAGAGCGGGCATTAGCGAATGGAATCGCCATTGGGGGCTCGGCTATTGGTGCCGTAGTCGCCCCTCCCCTAACCATCTGGCTATCGACAAATTATGGCTGGCGTGGTGGCTTCCTAATCCCCGGACTTATTGGCATTGTGTGGGTAATTGCCTGGTTAGTAACGCCCTGGAAGAAAGAAAACATGGCGAGTTTGGCTCAGTTAGAATCTGGCCCCAAAGAGACCGTTTCTTTTCTCGAGTTACTCAAAAAACGACCTACCTGGGTGTTCATCATCATCCGGTTTCTGCTCGATCCGGTGTTTTATTTCATGATGTTCTGGATTCCGAAGTACCTCAGTTCGGTTCGGAATGTCTCGTTTGACCAGATTGGTAAGCTGTTCTGGATTCCCTTTTTGGCCCTGGGTATTGCCAACATTCTCGGCGGTTGGTTTTCGGGGCAATTAATCGCTCACCAGTATTCGATCAATAAAGCCCGAAAAACGGTGATGGGCATTGCGGCTTTGTTAACGCTTTCGGCACCCGCTATTTCGTGGGTTTCGTCGGTAGAGGTAGCCGTGGCGCTGATGGCGGTATTCATGTTTGCGCATGGCTTCTGGATCACGAATTACATCACGTCAATTTCCGATATGTTCGGTCAGAAGGCCACCTCAACAGTGGTCGGGCTTTCGGGAACAGCGGGGGCCGTTTCAAGTTTATTGCTTAATCCACTGATGGGCGTAGTTATTCAACGATACTCGTATACACCCCTCTGGATTGCGTCAGGACTGCTTTACCCATTGGCGTTTGTGCTGTTGGTAGTCCTGATTCCCAGGATTAAAACGCTGGCTCTGGGGGCAAAACAGGAGTTTGTTAACCAGGCTATGCCTACACCTTAACATTTGTCTGATTTACAGAATATTATCAATGAATTAACCACAGAGTGGTCCGCCATTGAGGCATTGAGAGCACAGAGTTGTAAAATATTGGTTTTAGTTGTTTAATCTCTGTGTTCTCTGTGCCTCTGTGGTGACTACTTTTTTTGACTATTTATTGATGTGACCCCGCTTGAGTCACACAGGGACTAAATGCGGCATCTGATTGTCCCATAGCCCCATCAAGGCGCTTAGAATCAAGAAAACTAGTATCAAAATCAACTTAGTGCACTAACCTTTCTAATCAAAGACACCAACTCTAATTTATATGCAGAGCCAATTACTGAACGGAGTAGCAGAAGCCAATGAAGCCAGATTCGCAAAACGAAAACCAACGCGTGCCCGGATTGGGGTGTTTGGTGTGGGGTATTTTAAATACTGGGGACAATTCGATGGATTACTGGACGATTTGCTCAAAAAACAAGCCGTCTTCATCGAGAAAATCGAGTCCCAACACTCGGTGGAGATTGTTGATTTTGGGCTTGTCGACGACGTTACGAAAGCCTATGAGCTTGTTCCGAAGCTTAACGCGGCCAATCTGGACCTGATTTTCTGCGACATGCTCACCTATGCAACCTCAAGTACGTTTGGGGTGATCATCAAAAGCATCGACACGCCTATTGTCCTGGTAGCCCTTCAGCCTGATAAAGCCATGAACTACAGTCAGGCATCGACCTATCTGCAACTGTACAACGACGACATCTGCGCCTTGCCTGAGTTTGCGGGTGTAGCTGTTCGGATGGGCAAAAAAGTGCCTCAAATGATTATTGGTACGCTCTATGACGACCCGGCTGCCGATGCCGAGATCAGTGAATATTGCCGGATTGCGGCTGTTTTGCACGACTTAAAAACGGCCAGAATCGGGCACATTGGTCACCCGATCGAAGCCATGCTGGACATGCACTCCGATTCAACGATGCTGACCGCTCATTTTGGCGCACACATCGTTCAGTGCGAAGCCCACGAAATCGTTACGCAGTATCAACAGGCAGCAGAAGGCGAAATCGAGGCTGTCAAAGAACGCATTCTGGCGTTTTTCGATACCCCCGACCCCGTCTCCGACCCTATCTCCGAAAAGCTGCGGGATTCTGATCTACAGATTGCGGCTCAGGCGGCTGTGGCGTTAGAAAAATTCATTAAGGCCAAAAAGTTAGATGGGCTTGCCTATTACTACGATGGCCCGGAAGAAAGTGACACCCGAGTAGTTATGTCGAACTTGATTGTGGGTAACTCCTTACTTCAGGGCGCGGGTTTCCCGATGTGTGGTGAATCGGATTTGAAAACCTGTATTGCCATGCTCATCATGGAGCGGCTGGGCATTGGCGGAAGTTTCGCCGAGTTTCACCCGGTCGATTTCAAGGAAGACTTTGTACTGGTCGGTCACGATGGCCCCCATAACATCGCCATTGCGGAAGGCCAACCCGTATTACGAAGCCTGAAAAAATACCACGGCAAACCCGGTTTCGGGGCGGGCGTCGAATTCAAAATCAAAGAGGGCCCGATTACGATGCTGAGCATCAACTCGACCTACGAAGGTAAAATGAAATTCATCATTGCCGAAGGAGAGTCGATTGCAGGGCCTATTCCGCCAACGGGCAATACCAATACGCGCGGCTTCTTCAAACCAGATGTTCGTACGTTCCTGAAACGCTGGATCAACGAAGGCCCAACCCATCATTTTGCCCTGGGTGTCGGTCATCATGCCGAAACGATTCAGAAGATCGCCGATTACCTGAAGATCGAATCCGTCATTATCAACGGATAAATCAATAATGCAAAATGGATAATGTAAAACGCAAAACTGGGTACATAACCTTTATAATCAATCGGTTAACGATCGACGATTTTTCATTTTACATTATTCATTATCCATTTTTTCTACTTAAACCTTAACCGATTAATCATGAACTATTTTTTATTTTATCGGCTGCGACTCCTTGTGATTGGCAGCATGTTAAGCGTATTGTCTATCGTACATGATGTGTCTGCCCAATCGACCAAAGGGTTGGTGAGCGGCAAAATCACGGCTTCTGAAGATGGTGAAGCATTAGTTGGCGCAACGGTTACCGAGAAAGGAACCACAAACGGCACCACGACGGATGTGAATGGGAATTTCAAGCTGAATGTAGCATCGAATGCAACGCTGGTGATCAGCTTCATCGGGTATGCGCCCCAGGAGCTTTCCGTTGCGAACAGGACCAGTTTCAACATTGCCCTGAAAACCGATCAGCAGCAATTGCAGGATGTGGTCGTAGTGGGTTATGGTACCCAGCGCAAAAAAGACCTAACAGGCTCTATTGTTAACCTGACCAGCAAAGACCTGGTGCCGGTGCCCTCCGCAACCAGTGTCGATCAGATGATGCAGGGAAAAGTGGCTGGTGTACAGATTACCCAGACCTCGGGCGCGCCAGGTGGCAATGTCAACGTGATTGTTCGGGGGATTAGCTCCATTACGGGTGGCAACTCGCCATTGTATGTGGTGGATGGGTACGCGATTGGCACGGGTGGTGGCGGTTCTGACCTGAGCACCTTTGCGTCGAACTCATATTCAGCGAGCGGTCTGGCCAGTAGCAGTTCCACCAACCGGATCAATCCGCTCAGTATCATAAATCCCTCGGATATTGAATCGATTCAGGTGTTGAAAGATGCATCGGCAACGGCTATCTATGGGTCGCGGGGTTCCAACGGGGTCATTATCATCACCACGAAACGGGGTAAATTGGGCAAGCCGACCATTAGCTTCGAGCACTCGACAGGCGTGCAGGAGTTAGCCCGAAAAATGAAGTTGCTGACACCCCGCCAGTATGCCGAATTCGTGGCCGAAGGGCGCGACAACGCCTGGGTATTTGCGGGTGGCAAAGCCTCTGACCCCAACAGTGTTCGCAGTACAGCTACGCAGGTGAAACCCGAATTCCGAAATCCAGGCCAGTTTGCCGATGCAGGCTACGGCACCGATTGGCAGGATGTGATCTTCCGAAAAGGAATGGTTCAGAACTATCAGCTGTCGGCTAGCGGGACCAGCAAGGATGTGAGCTACTATGTATCCGGCGGCTTTTTCAATCAGAAAGGGATCATCATTGGCTCTGACTTCAGTAAATTCACGCTTCGCACCAATATTGACGCGCAACTCACCTCCCGTCTGAAAATTGGAGCCTCATTTTCCGGCGCGCACTCTTATGGTGATTTTGCCCGAGCCGAAGGTCACCTGCAATACCGGGGCTTAATCTCGGCGGCTCTGGCCAGCGACCCAACGATTCCGGTGACGAATCCTGATGGAACGCCTTATTCCGAGTTCTCCAGCCCAACAGGTATCCCGGTCGAAAATCCACTGGTGATTGCGGCCGAATTTTCGGACAAACGCAACAATACCAATGTATTCACCAATAACTACCTGCAATTTGAACTGGCTCCGGGTCTGATTCTAAAAACGTCGGTTGGCGTGAATTACTCGAACAACGTCACGCGGTTGTGGAAATCGTCGAAGGTTGGGCTGGCTACCAGCCGCACGGGTGCTGCAACGGCGGCTTCTACCGAAATCAAAAGCCTGAACTGGCTAAATGAAAACACGATCAATTACCGGCATAAGTTTGGCGGTAAGCACGACATCGATGCCTTAGTGGGCTACACGATCCAGAAAAATTCGGATGAGATTTTACAGGCGGGCGCTACGGGCTTTTCGACGGATTATGTGCCTTATCTGGCCGCTGGTACTGTTTCGACCGGTACGAATTACATCAGCGAATGGGCCATCATGTCGTGGCTGGCGCGGGTGAACTACACCTATGCGGGCAAATATCTGCTAACGGCCACGATTCGACAGGATGGCAGTTCGCGCTTTGGGGCTAAGAATCGCTGGGGCACGTTTCCGTCACTGTCAGCCGCTTATCGTTTGTCGGATGAGCCATTCATGAAATCGGCGAGTTTTATCAGCGACCTGAAAATCAGAGCTAGCTTCGGAGTTTCGGGAAATAACCTGATCCCAAACTATGCCACCCAGGGTTTGCTGGGCGTAGCCCGAACGGTATCGAACGGTCAGATCGTTTCCGGTATCGTACCGACTAGTTTAGCGAACGACCAACTGACCTGGGAACAATCGGTACAATCGAATATAGGGGTGGATCTTTCCCTGTTTAGTAATCGACTCTCGTTTACGGTCGATGCTTATCAGGCCTACAAGAAGAACCTGTTGCTGAACGTAACGCTCCCATCGGCATCTGGCTTCGGCAGTTCGGTTCAGAACATTGGCGAGGTTGAAAACAAGGGCCTTGAGCTAACGATCAACTCGCAGAACATCGGGAAAGGTCCTTTCCAGTGGAACACCGACTTCAACATTAGCTGGAACCGGAATAAAGTGCTGGCTCTCAATTCGGATGCGGCCCGGATTGTTACGTCCGATTATCAGGTAGCCCAGGTTGGCTATCCAATTTCCAGTTTCCGGCTTCTCAACATTCTGGGCGTTTTCCAGACCCAGGAGGAAATCAGTAAAAGCCCCATCCAGAACCCGCGTGTTCAACCCGGCGACTACAAGTACCAGGATGCAGATGGCAATGGCACCATCAATACATCGGACAAAACCATTGTGGGAAACCCCTGGCCCAAATTTACCTGGGGATTAGGCAATCGGTTCAGCTACAAGAATTTCGCACTGAGCGTCAGCCTGAACGGCACTTACGGCAACCAGGTTTATTTCCAGGGGGGCGAAGTCAACCTGAACGGAGCCGGGGTGCAAAACCAGCTGGCAGTCATGGCCGACCGGTGGAAATCGCCCGAAAGTCCAGGGGCCGGTTTATATAGTCGGGCCATTCGGAACGATTACGCCTTTGGCTTCAGCGCCGGTACGACCAAATACCTCTTCGACGGGTCGTTCACCCGCATTCGGGATGTGAATCTGTCCTACACCTTCCCGGCAACGACAATCAGCAAGCTGAAACTTCAGGCGCTTTCAGTCTATGCTGATGTCACGAATCTGTACACGTTCACCAAGTATCCTGGCTATGACCCAGAAGGCAGCACCGGGGGCGATAACCTGGCCAAAAGTGGCGTCGACTTTTTCTCATATCCAAACCCACGGACATATACGCTGGGGCTGCGTGTGACCTTCTAAACTAATGAATATTGATTAATGTAAAATGTATAATGAACAATGAATATCAAGCCACTGAAAGCCAATAGCTTACTGAGCATCATTTCGCATTATACATACTCATTATACATTTTACATTATCCATTCATAACCCCTTTAACTGTCATGAAAAAGAAATTATTGGCCATACTCTTTCTGACGGCCACCTTAACCTCCTGCCAGGATTTTCTGAATCTGAAGCCGGCTTACCAGATCAGTGATCAGAGTTTTTATCAGAATCAAAATGATTTTGAAACGGCTTTAGTTGGCGTGTACAGCACCTTTCGGGGTTTGTACAGCGGTAGCGTCGTTCACTACATTGGCGAATTGACGACCGACAATACCGAAATCCAGTGGTCGTCGCCCTCGGCTGATGAGATGCAGCTGGATCAAAATGCAGTAACGGCAACGAACGCTTTTACCAGATCGGCCTGGAATACCTGTTTGTATACCATCTCGCAGTCCAGCAATATTCTGAACCGGATCGATGCGGTTAACTTCGACCAGACCACCAAGAACCGAATCAAAGGCGAAGCGCAGTTTTTGCGGGCGTTCAGTTATTTCTATCTGGTTCGTATGTTCGGGAATGTGCCGATTGCGACCCAAACCTTCACCAGCCCGGCTCAGGTATCGGCCGCCGATTTAACACTGAAGCCCAAAGAAGAAGCCTATAAATTGATCCTTGCCGATTTAACCAGCGCCGAAACGCTCTTGCCTGCTACGGTAGTTACGGATAAAACCAAGGCTTCGCAGATGACGGTGAAAGCGCTGCTGGGCAAGGTTTATCTGACGCAGCAGAATTACGACCTGGCCGCTACAAAGCTGAAAGAAGTAATCGATTCCAAACAGTATTCGTTAGTGCCTGACTATAAAACACTGTCGACCAATGGCAATACGAATCTCGCCGAGACTCTACTGGAAATCGACTATTTATCAGGGCAAACCCTGGGCAACAATTACTCGTCGTTGTTCACACCCGCGATCACGAGCATGGCTATCTTCCCAAACAATTCGCAGGGATCGGGCCGTATTGTGCCGACGCTGGATGTAATCAAAGCCTACGAAACCGGTGATGCCCGTAAATCTATCTCCGTCAACGATTCGGTAACGTTGATTGGCGGCAAGAAATCATACAGTCGCTACGGCTTGAAGTTTGTCGATTTTAAAGCCGTTGATCCCAGTGATGGCAGTGTTTCATTCACCATTCTTCGGTTTGCCGACGTATTACTCATGTACGCCGAAGTCCTGAACGAGCAAGGTAAAACCACGGATGCACTGCCTTACATCAATCAGGTTCGTCAACGGGCTAAATTACCCGCCTTAGCTGACCTTTCACAAGCGGATCTGCGATTAGCTATTGAACGTGAACGACGGGTTGAATTACTGTACGAAGGCCATCGGTGGTTCGATCTGGTCAGAACCGGGCGGGCCCAGACCGTACTGAATGCACATTATGCCAGTCAGAAACTTAACTTTTCGGTGCAGGATTTCGAGCTGTTGTTCCCGATTCCGCAGGCGGAGATCGACTTGAATCCAAAGCTGAAGCAGAATACGGGGTATTGATAAATAGAACGCTGATTTTTATGATGATTATGATAACCATATGATCCTCAAATCTTATAAAATCATAATCATCATAAAAGTTTCACGTTCTCGCTTGGCTTCGCCGAGTGAGGGCTATTTTTTAACGGCCTCTGGCCGGAGACTAGCAACTTAAGTTAAAAACGGGCCAGAGGCCCTTGAAACAATAGCCCTCACTCGGCGAAGCCAAGCGAGAACGTGAAACTTTTCAACCCATGCGTACCCGACTCCTAACCTCCCTCTGCCTGTTAAGCATTGTCATTCTGGGCTTTACAACCACAGTAGACACGCCCAATCTGGATAACTCGACCTTGCGGGGAAAGAACTTCAACAACATCACGCTGGAAGCGTCGCTGAAGCCGTTCAAGAAAAATGACAAGGCCTACATTCAACAGGTGGCTACAGAGTTGTTTACGCAATGGTCATCATTGCTGCGACATACCGACACGGTTTCGGTGATGCTCTGGACATCCGATGGATCGGAGATTCTGGACTACAAAGGCAAGCTAACTCAGCCACTGGAATGGGCTCGCTACATCGGCAACCCCAACACGGAACACGAGGTGGGCTCCGGCCCGAAGGAGTTATCCCTTCACGAACGGGCCTATCTGTACATCGAAAACCCGCCCGCCTTCACCTACGGCGATTTGAAATTCATTATTCAGACCCTGAAAGAAACAGGCAAGCGCATTACGGGCAAACCCGTCATGATTGGCGCTACGTTTGATCCGGGGCCGGAGTTTGCCAAGTCGGAGTTCAAGTACAAAAAACACCCGGAAATTCTCGGTGGTAATGCCATGGGGCACAAGACTATGGTCAGTTGTTATTCGACCCTGAATGCCGATACAGAGGCCTATGCCGGTTTCCCAAAAGGCATTCCGGCGAATACGCCCTTCGGTACATTTCTGGGGCGGCAAAGCCAGCATTTCCTCACCGATTTAGGCTACGATTATATCTGGCTCAGCAATGGGTTTGGTTTCGGGGTTGAGGGCTGGTCATCGACCGGGGCTATCTTTAACGGCAAGGCGTTTGCACCCGAAAAACTAGCGAACACCAAAGAATTGATCGCTGGTTTCTGGAATCTGTTTCGCAAGGAGTGCCCTGCTTTTCAGATTCAAACGCGCGGAACTAACTTATCGACAGGGGCAGATTTAGCCCGCGATGGTGTCGATCTGAAACAGATTTACGGTGGCCATTACAACATGCTGCCTCCACCCAATTCGCCCTGGGCGGCTCTGGACGGTGATTTCGGTCTGGAAATGGTTGGGTATATGTCGCGGATGGCCGAGTTGCCTGATGAACGTTATCTGTTCCGCTATTACACGCATGACCCCTGGTGGGTGAATAGTCCATGGCTGGATCGTTACGGGCAGGAGCCGCACGATATTTACTTACCGATGGCAGTAGCGCGTATCAATGCAAAGGGCGAGATCAAGCTGCCAACACACTTGAATTTCCTGACAGCGGACAATTCCTACGGCGAAATGCCCGCTCAGGTACCGGACGAAGTAACACCCCACATTCTGAAAGCCCGCTACGATGCGCCAACCGCAGCAGGGCCACTGGTTTGGGTGTATCCATTTGATGAGTACCACAGTTGGGCTTACAAACAACCCGACCGATTGCCGGAAATCTATTACGGTGATTGGCTCATCCGGCAGGCCATCAACAACGGTTTCCCGCTGAATACGATTACCTCAACGGGCTCGCTTCAGAAAGTACTAGCAGCAAAACCGGCGTATTTCAATGAGTCAATTCTGATTTCCATCGTGCCGGAAGCGGGGTCGTCGCTCGAAAAAACGCTGATCGATTTTGTGCAGACTGGCGGCAAACTCCTCGTTTACGGGCCAGCAGACCATGCCGGAACCGCCTTCCTGAATCTTCTAAATCTTCAGAATACGACTGCCATTGACGGAGAATTTCAGGTCAATTCAACCATAACGCTGGATGAGCTGACGAAAAAATACCCAACTAAGATCATCCATAACGCGCTGTTTTCGGGTGGTGGCATTGCAACACAGGTGAAGAACAAGGCTGATGCGGGTACCAAAGTGCTGGCAAAAATGACACAGGCCAGTAACGAACGCGACGTAGTTTGGGTACGCGAAAAGCCGGAATGGAAAGGCGGAAAAGTGGCCTATGTACGCGGCACCAATTCGAGCAAATTTACGGGCGGCAAACTCCTGACTCCCGATGATCCCGAACAACTGTTTACAGGGCCACTTTTGATGCGTTATGTCCTGAATCAGTTTGGCCTGGACTACCGAATCGATAAGCGAAACCCGTCGGTAAAGAACCCGGTACTAACCATTTCCCGAGGCAGTAATGGCTTTTTCTTCTCAGGCTATTGCCCCAATACAACCATCACGCATCGGTTCAAATTACCCCAGGGCGCGCCCATTCTGACGGGTTACGAAACCGAGTTGGCCAATGGGCACTCGGTCTATTCGATGCCCAAAGCCTGGCATCGGGAAAGCCGCGTTTTCATTGATCAGGCGGATGGTATTGTGTCCTGCCAGGAAATGACCTCGGGCGTGAAACACATGAAGCGGTGCATCCGCCTGATGGGCTTGAAAAACGCAACGGTTCGTATTTATCCCGATGATGACGTTACAGAACAAGGACTGAACGTTTACTCGAACACGAGCTATCCGTGGAAAAAAGGGCAAACAGCCTTCAAACTAGGCGATAAAAAGTACGGCAAACACTACGTAGTTGAAAACGTGACTGGCGATTTAGTGGCGTTTTGGTAGCTGTGGTGTTGTAGTGTGATGTCGGTTTCTCAAAACCGACACGATAGGTTTCTCAAAACCTACTGTTCAAACCGATAGGTTTTGAGAAACCTTTCATGTCAGATGTAAGCATCTGACAGCACTACAACGAAACCCTCTTTGCGAAACCTTTGCGCCCTTTGCGGTTAAACTCCTACCCTTAACCTCTTTCCTTATGAAACTCATTTCCTCCCTGATCGGGCTTGGGCTAGCGGTCGCTATGGTTTCGTTTCAGAACACGAAGCCTGAGACCGACACCTACATAACCCTACAAGAAGGGTTCAAAAATCCACCCATCCACGCCCGCCCCAAAGTGTATTGGTGGTGGCTGAATGGCTATGTCGATACCGTTCGGTTGAAGGAAGAATTGAGGTCTATCAAAAATGCTGGATTAGGCGGAGTCGATATTTTTGAAATCGGACTGCCACCCGCCAGCGATCCCAATCAGATTATTCCAGCAGGCCCAGCCTTCATGAGCGATGCGTCCGTAAAAACGATTCATATGGCTATTCGGGAAGCGGGCAAACTAGGGCTGGAAGTAGGCCTGAATTTAGCCAGTAGCTGGAATGCCGGAGGAAGCTGGGTAAAACCACAGCACGCGGCCAAAACACTTTATTTCTCTAAAGTGACGGTCAATGGTTCCAGCCAATCGACCGTTCGGCTACCGTTTCCAACAATTCCGCCCGATAAGCAGGGAAAGGCGCGCCCTATTGCCTACGGCCCGGATGGAAAACCGGCTTACCATGAAGAAGTGGCCGTTATTGCCCTTCCGGCGGATCAACAAGCGCAGCTCGATACCACCAAAGTCATCAATGTATCGGCCTTTTTTGACTCAAAAAAAGAAGAATTAACCTGGAAGGCACCAGCGGGAGAATGGGACGTTTACCGCTATATCTGCTCCAATTCGGGCGAGCAATTGATTCGACCAACGCCTAATTCGGTCGGCCCCATCATCGACCATTTTGATTCGACGGCCACGCGTATGCACGTCATGTATTTCATTGACCGACTGAAACCGCACATCGGCGATTTTCGAAAAAGTGCGCTCAAAAATTTGTACCTGGCCAGCTACGAAGCCAAAGAATTTACCTGGACGCCTACCCTACCCGCTGCGTTCAAAAAACTGCACGGCTACGATCTCTATAAATTTCTACCCGCCATTTACAACCCGGAACAGTATCAACCGGAACTCGCCAAAAGCTTTCAATTTGACTTCGACAAAACCCTGTCTGAGTTGATGATTAACAACCATTACCGAAAGGCGAAGGAAATCTGCAACAGCTACGGATTGCAGATCATTTCTGAATCGGGTGGGCCGGGCCATCTGCACCACATTCCGGTCGAAACGCTGAAGGCGCTGGGTTCGTTGGACGTGCCGCGCGGGGAATATTGGTACAACCGCACGTTCTTTCTGGAAAACGACAAAGACAGTCTGGTCGACATGATTTATCTAGTGAAAGAGATTGCAGCCGCTTCGCACATTTACAAGCGTGGGCTAGTCGAAGAAGAGTCATTTACCAGCTACTGGGATTGGCAGGAAGGCCCGTCGGATTTGAAACCCCTCGCCGACCGGGCGTTCTGCGAAGGTATGAACCGACTGGTTATTCACGGATTTCCGCACAACCCGACCGAGATGGGGCACCCCGGCATCGCATATTTTGCCGGTACGCATTATAACGACCGGAATACCTGGTGGCCTAAAGTCAAGCCCTTTAATGACTACCTCGGCCGCATTTCATACATCCTGCAAAAAGCTGATTTTGTGGCCGATGTGCTTCACTATTACGGTGACAATGTGCCGAACCTGATTCCACCTAAAAACACCCGGTTTGTAGTCGGGCCAGGTTATGATTACGAAGTAATTAATACGGAAGTTCTGCTACGGGATTTAACCGTCGAAAAGGGCGAATGGGTCTTGCCGGGCGTTGGTCGTTATAAGGTATTGAGCATTGGCAACGAGGGACGGATACCCGCCGAAGCCCGCGCCAAACTAAAAAAACTGGCCGCACAGGGAGCCAAACTGGTCGATCAACAACCAGCGTTGCCAGCCCTAACGGCTCTACGCATTTCCCCCGACTTCAGCTACCCTGATCAGAAAGCCGATCAGCGGTTTACACCACTGGACTATATTCATTATCAGCGCGATGGCCTGGATTTTTACCTCATTCGAAACACCACCAGTCAGTGGGTGTCAAAAACCTGCCAGTTCCGTCAACAGGGGAAAACGCCTGAAATCTGGGATCCTATTTCGGGCGACGTATTATCAATAACCAAGGTTAAACAGGAGAATGGTCGCATTCAGATACCGATTTCGCTACCGCCTTACGGTGCCTATTTTGTAGTATTCGGCAAGCCATTGTCAGCCCCTAAGACCGCTGCTGGCTTTGTCGCTCCCGAAACCCTGAAGCCCGTCATGCGTCTGGATGGGCCCTGGAAGCTCACGTTTCCAACCAATTGGGGAGCGCCCGAATCGGCTACCTTTCCCAACCTGATTTCCTGGACGGAATCGGATCAAAAAGGCATTCGGTATTTCTCCGGAACGGCTACTTATCACAAGGGTTTTCAATACAAACCGGTTTCTGGTACGCCCAAAGATCGGGTCTATCTTGATTTGGGAGAACTGACGAACGTGGGCGAGGTCTGGTTAAATAACAAGCCATTAGGTATTGTCTGGACACCTCCTTACCGCTTCGACGTCACCAATGTCATCAAACCGGGGGCCAATACGCTTCGCATCGACGTGGCGAATACCTGGTCGAATCGCTTAACGGGTGATGCCATAACGGGCGAAAAATACACCAAAACGAATATTACCAAAGCCAACAAAAACCTGGTTCCGTGGGAGAAATTACCCTTGATTAAGTCAGGTTTGCTGGGACCCGTTACGATTGCAACGACAAAAACCACGAATTGACAGGGCGATGAAAAAGCATGTGTGGTATCTGCTGCTAGTGTTGATTTCGACGGTTTCATTGGGGCAGTCGAGCCAGGTGATTGCTGATGACCCAACCCACATTCGGGATGTTATTTATGGCCATAAGTTTGGCACAGCGCTGACGATGGATGTGCTGAAGCCTGCTAAACCCAACGGCATTGGCGTCATTTTCGTACTCAGTGGTGGCTGGCACTCCGACATCAGTATGATTGAAAAGCGACGAAAACACTTCCATTATTTCACCGATCGGGGCCAAACCGTATTTCTGGTCATTCATGGATCGGCACCGAAATTCCAGGTCAATGAAGTTATTCAGGATGCACACCGGGCCGTACGATTCATTCGATTCCATGCTGCCGAATACAACGTTAATCCAAACCGATTGGGGATATCAGGCATGAGTTCTGGCGGCCATATTTCTCTATCAATAGGAACGGGTGTAGGTCGAGCTGTTCCATCAGACACGCTTCAAACGGCGAATCTTGCCGATTCTGTTGATCGGATTTCCAGTCGGGTACAAGCGGTAGCCTGTTTCTTCCCGCCTGCCGATTTGGTTAATTTTGGACACGCTGGAAGGCTCTTTGTCGAATGCGACACCGTACGGCGGTTCTGGCCGCAGTTTGGGGTTGACGGCAAATCGCGGGCGGAGAAGTTAATTATCATGCAGAAACTTTCACCGTATAACGCGATTTCTAATGATGATCCGCCAACGCTGGTGCTGCACGGAACGGTAGACCCACTTATACCCCTTGAACAATCAGAACGGTTCATTGCCCAACTTAAGAAAGCGGGTGTACCCGCTCAGTTGATCATCCACCAGGGTGGTGCTCACGGCTGGGATGAAACCTGGGAATCGGATTTGGGCGTATTGGCCGATTGGTTTGAGAAGTATCTTGGTGCAAACCAAAAATGAAATTGTTTTTTTAACGCAAAGACGCAAAGGCTTTCGCAAAGAGCGCAAAAGGTTAGTATCGAAGCATTCTCTGTAAAACCCTTACGCCCTTTGCGTTTAAATCATAGACAAATGAAGCTACTTATCCTCTTATTTCTGGCCTTATCGTTGGGGGCAAATGCCCAGCAGGCCGATTCAGTAACCTATTTAGCCAACATCAAACAGGAACTCACCATACAATGGCCGAAAAACCGAACCATTAATCTTGTGTTTCATGGGCATTCGGTACCGGCGGGTTTCTGGCATGATCATGAAGTCCATACGCTGGAATCATATCCGAATCTGCTGCTGGCCAAACTGAAAAAACAGTATCCGTATGCCGTTATCAATGTGATTGTTACAGCTATTGGCGGAGAGAATGCCATCAAAGGCCAAACGCGCTTTGAGCAGGATGTGCTCGTCCATAAACCCGATGTGTTGTTTATCGATTACGCTCTGAACGACCGGTTTTCGGATATTGGCAAAGTGAAAGAAGCCTGGTCGAGTATGATACAATCGGCGCTGGCCCATAACATACCGGTTATTTTACTAACCCCCTCCCCCGATCAACGCCTGAATATTCTGGATGCCCAAAATCCACTGGAGCCCCATGTGCAACAGATCCATCAACTGGCCGAACAGTATCACATTGGCTTAGCCGACCCTTATCCCCGGTTTAAGCAGATTGCGAAACGGGGTGAGTTGACCAACTACATGTCGCACGTGAACCACCCCAACAAAGCAGGTCACGAGATCATTGCCGACGAGATTCTGAAGTGGTTTACGAAGTAATGGGGCTGGGCGGTCGATAATCGTATTCGGGACTCGCAATAACGGCAAACTTGTACTTGTCGCCGTGGTAATACGATTGTTCAATTTCAACAACTTTATCGCCGTTGCAGATCACGGCGCTATCCAGCAAGAAAACCGGCGTTGGTTTATTGAGGTCAAAATTGGTGGTGTTGGGTTCCAGAATTTTTACGCCCAACGTCTGCTGAACTTCATTAATTTTCAGGTGGTAATTAGTCTCGTAGACTTTAAAATACGAAACCTCAGTCGGTATTTTGTTGATTTTTGGGCAGAGGGTCAGGGAAATGTACTTGACCTCATCTTTAATCAGCAACTCATCGGCGTAACGGAGCTGGTGAAGTTTCAAGGCAGGGCCTTCTATAATAAAATGCCGCCCGTTGATCTCCGACGAGATACCATCCTGCAAAATCGTTTTCTCCAGAACAATGTTTTTCGGGGTAAACCCTTCAGCAATCAGGCTATCGTGAAAGCCGCGCCGAGTGGCGTATATGGACCCAAGGGTACGAAGCAAGTGGTGATCTTCTGTACGATTTAGCACATAAGTTCCTTTACCTTTTATGCGACGAGCCCAGCCTTTGGATTCAATTTCGAGGAGCGTTTTCCGGGCCGTTGTGTTGCTGATTTTGAAGGTTTTAATCAGTTCATTTTCAGAAGGTATCTGATCACCTGGTAGTAACTCCCCAGTTTTTATTTTTTCAATAATGCTTTCACTAAGCGCGATAAATTTCGCCTTACCTGCGGCTAGCTGAGCAGTTGTGCCTTCCTTTTCCATCCAGTTTAATAGACCTATAAGCAGTTAACACTCGGTGTGATAGCCCGTTACGTATAACTTCCAGTAATCTTACCAATACGTATACAAGGCTTGTAAATATACATCTTCCTGTTCAGGATTAAATCGAATCAGTAGAGCAGAAGCCAGGGCATGTTTTGTAGCTTACAGTTGCAGCTTTATCCTGGCCGCTATTTTTCTTAAACCATGAATCGTCGTTTCTTTCTGTTTTTCGCAGTCAGTCTATTCGTATTTACCGCTGGTTTTGGCCAGCAAACCGCATTTCAGTGGCAGCAACTGGCGCCCGGTGTGTGGAAATCGGTGGTGGGAAGTCCGGATGGCATTACACCCCTGGCCGTTGCAGAAGTAAAACCCCGGCTGGATGGTTTGCAAAAGCTGGGCGAGCGCGCATTTCCTACACAACTGAGTGCGAGCGTGCATGAAAAAAATGACGGCAAAACGTTAGTACGATTTCCCCTCCAGAAAGACGAACAGCTCTTCGGATTCGGCTTGAACTTTAAAAGCGTTCAACAACGGGGCACCATCAAGACGCTACACGTGGATCACTACAACGGAAAAGACAACGGCCGAACGCACGCACCTGTTCCGTTTTATGTGTCCAGCCTGGGTTACGGGGTACTCATCAACTCCGCCCGTTACATCACGGTTTATGCGGGTACGGGCGTGTTAGCCGAAGGCAAAAATTCACCGCCCGAAATGAACCGCAATAGCCAGCGAAACTGGAATGCACAGCCGTATTCGGATGCCGTAGAAATGGTGATTCCAGCGGCTGGTACGGAGGTTTATATTTTTGCAGGACGTACGCCAATGGAAGTTGTGCAGCGCTACAATCTTTACTGCGGTGGGGGCACATTGCCACCTAAATGGGGGCTGGGTTTCACGCATCGAACACCCACGCTGTTTACCGACAAACAGATTCTGAACGAAGTCGCCGAGTTTGAAGCCAAAGGGTACCCGCTGAGTTTTGTCGGACTGGAACCGGGCTGGCAGTCTCATTCTTACCCAAACAGTTTCGTTTGGGACAGCACACGATTCCCCCACCCCGACCAGTTTTTGAAGCAGTTAGCGACGAAGAATATCCGGTCTAATCTGTGGATCAACCCATACGTCTCATCGCATTCACCCATTTTCAAGGACGTGTTGCCGTACACCGGTTCGCACACGGTTTGGGTTGGCCGGGTTCCCGATTTCAATCTGGCTCCCGCCCGGCAGTTGTATAAGGACTTATTTTCGAAACAGCACTTGTCCATCGGCGTGTCTGGTTATAAGGTTGATGAAGTAGATGGCTATGATAACTGGTTGTGGCCCGACGTAGCCAAATTTCCGTCAGGCATCGGTTCCGAGCAGATGCGGCAGATTTATGGGCTGCAATTTCAGAAAATGACCGACGGCTGGTTTCGGGAAAAGAACCAGCGAACCTATGGTCTGGTACGCGGCTCCAATGCGGGAGCTAGCGCCTTACCCTACGTGATTTACAATGATTACTATGATCACCGCGATTTCATTACGGCCCTGTGCACCAGCAGTTTTGCGGGCGTACTCTGGACACCCGAAGCGCGTACGTCCAAAACTCCGGAAGAATGGCTGCGTCGGATGCAGACGGTTTGTTTTTCGCCTATGGCGATGCTCAACGCCTGGGCCGATGGTACCAAGCCCTGGACCTTCCCCGACGTAGCCGAAGACGTAAAATCGGTGATGCAGTTACGGATGCAGTTGCTACCCTATCTCTACACAACCTTCGCCCAATATCATTTCGAAGGCAAACCGCCAATTCGGGCTATGAATCTGGTCGATGGTTTTTCGTTCGATGAGAAGACTACAGCCGCGCAACTGAATTCGACGGATAATCCCTACGCGATGGCGGTGAAACAGGATATCAAGGATCAGTTCATGGTTGGCGATTACTTGCTGGTAGCGCCCCTGTTCGCGGGCGAAACAAGCCGAAAAGTGGTGCTACCACCTGGCAACTGGTACGATTTTTACACCGGAAAATTGGCGGGCAAAGGCGAAGTGATCGAGATCAAACCAGGCCTGTCAGCCATTCCCGTATACGTAAAAGAAGGGGGCATCATTCCCATGATTCCGCCCCTGCTGCATACACCGGGAGAGAGTGAAAAACTGCCGTTACAAATTCGGTATTACGGCATTACAGAGTCCAGTTGGAACCTCTATGATGACGATGGCATTACCTTCGACTATGAAAAAGGCAAGTATACCTGGACCCGGCTGGACGTCAAAAAGAACAAAAAAGGTCAGCTAACCGGTAGTTGGCTTGCGCCCAAAGACGCTGGCTTTCACTACACCAGTGCCACCTGGGAGTTTATGACACGTTAGTGTAAGATTTCGTGTACCTATAAGTTTCAGTCCGTGTTTCAATCGAGTTACTACGGTCAACAAAAGGGCCATTACTCGCGTCGAATGGCTTCAACGGGGTCAAGGCGGGCGGCTCGCATGGCGGGGTAGGTCCCGAAAATGACACCGATTAACATGGCAATGACCATGATGATGATAAACGTGTTCCAGGTGTAGGCCATCTGAAACGGCACATCCGTGAGCGCTTTTACAATGGGCACGAAAGCCATTGTGCTTAGGAGTCCCAGTGCCAGCCCAAGCAGACTACCAAAGGTGGAAATGGTGATGGATTCAGACAGAAACTGCCATAAAATATCCTGCCGTTTCGCCCCAAGAGCTTTTCGAACACCAATCTCGACCGTCCGCTCCGTCACGGAAATCAGCAGTACGTTCATCACACCAATTCCACCGACTAATACCGAAATGCCCACAATCATCCCCATGATCAGGCGAAACAGGAGAAAGCCTTTGGCTACCTGACTCACCCGTTGCTCATTGGTGATGATTGAAAAATCGGCCAGTTTGGTGCTCATATTCGTGGTCAACCAGCCCTCGATCTGCTTTTTCAGTTCAGGGACTTCTTCTACATTCTCGGCCTCAATGATACCCATGGGTGGAGTAGCCTTTAGAACACTGTCAGGAAATAGGGTAATGGGCATCATCAACTGACCAACTTTGGCATCTTTATCAGCCGAAATCCCGATCACGGTCAGCGTAGTGCCTTTATACACAATCTGTTGATTGATAGCCGTTTTCTCTGGCTTCTTGCCCACGAGTTGTTTCGCCAATCGTTGGTTGACAAACGCAACGGCACGCCTGTTTTTCAGGTCGGTTTCGCTAAAGGCAGTGCCGTATAGCAGTTGTATGTCCGGGTGAATTGGGAGGTTCATGCCCGTAACGATTGTACCAACAGACAGATTGGTTGCTTTGGCCGTAATTTCGTCGTTTTGCCGACTATAGAGATAGCCCTTTGCCGATTTTGTCAGGCTTGCCCGTAGCTTCACAAATGAATCGTAGGTCAAATAGTTGTAGTCCTGTTTCTTCACACCTACCTCATTCACGGATTTGTAGAGATTGGGCTGGATCAGAATGGCTTTCAGGGAGGTTGTTTTCGTGATCTGTTCCTGGGCATATTGCTCCATCCCATCAATTAACGAGAGCATAGCCACCAGCGCGGCCACGCCAATGACAATACCCAGTATCGACAAAACAGTGTGGAAGAAACGAGTCCGAATATTTTGTAGAGCCGTTACAAACGAAACCAGGATTTTCTTACCCATGACCGATCCAATGCTAGTGTAGAAAGCTCAAAGTAAGGCGCTTTACCGACTGAATGGAACGCTTATGTGATAAGCGGGTGTGTACCTGCGCGAATTTGTGCAGAACTATCTGGCCCAACCCGAACACATTGTGGCTTTATACAACAATAGGGAAGCCGTTACAACGGTTTTTTAGCCATCTGAGTCTTATCGTAAACTATGACTCTGATGAAGCAACTGGTTGTTTTTCTCTTACTTAGCTTACTCGGTTGTTATACTAGTCAAGCCCCTAGAGGTAAAAGCGACTGTTCTTACTTACGAACCCATTGGGTACGTTTGTGATGGTGGTTACACAATTCAGCCTGAAACAGAAGCACTCTACATGGCCCGTACAACAAGCCTCCCCGCTCCTTATAACGATTTTAATACCCTCAAACTTCCAGCTTCGGTATGGATTCGTTATAAGAATCCGGCTACTCCAGTAGAAACTTGTGGGCAACCGCCATTGATTGATATAGTGTCCATGCGAGCGAGGTGATTTTTAACTATTTGCCTATCAACGGTAAGTGCCCAATAAGATGGTAGCCCCGATTTGAGGTTGGCCAATTCTTCGTTCGTTAATAGGAAAAGGAACAAACCCATAGCTGGCCTCCAACCGTATATGGGGGAGTAGCCTAAAATTGATGCCTGGAGTAAAGAAAATCGCTTCCCTGATCGCAGGAGTTGGTTTGCCAAATTGGTAGGCTACTTCAGCGAAGGGTGATAGCCGACTAGAAGTAAACTGATACCGCACTACAAGACCTACACTTAACTTATATAAAGGAAATGAAAATAGAATTCCGTAGAGGGTCGCAAAAGAGGTCAATAAATAAAGTACAAGTAGTTAGCCTTACTTGCCATCAACGCTACTTTTTTAACTGATTGATGGGAGGACCTACTCGTTTAAAGCCATGCTCCTCCCGAAACTTGTCCTGTTCGGCTTCGCTCATCGTTTTGAGCGCTCCTTCGCTTACCTTTTGGAAAAACGCTTCCATTTTACCCGCGGGCTGGAACGTCATTAATAAACGGCCATCACCCGTGCCTATTTTGGCAAAACAATGCGGTACGTTTCGCGGGCCAAACACACTATCACCCGCCTTCGCCTGGTGGATGACATCCCCCACCTTAATTAAAAATTCTCCTTCCAGCACATACCACATTTCATCCTGATCAAAGTGGGTGTGAAGAGCGGGTCCTCCTTCTTTAACACGACTGGATTCATATACATACAGATCCCCATTAGTGTCTTTAGTAGATACCTTGGTCATAAAGGTATCGCCATCAAAAAGGGAAATGGCATGATTAAATCGGTCCTTCCCCGCATCGACTTTAAACCCTTTGTCAACGCGGTATTTTTTTAGGGCGTCTGCTGCCCACAAGAAAGGAGAAGCCAGAAAGGCAGCTGTTGCCAAACCAGCTTTCAGGAAGCTATTCCGTTGCATATTAATTCAGGCTATAGTATCAAAATTGTGTCATTCCTACGAATGAACTACTAGTTGCAACACCGTTGACAAGTTGTTTAGCCAGCGGTCAATAATAGTTATATAAGTAGTTATATAAGTAGTTATATAAGTGGCAGTAAAGTTAATCGTTACGTGCATTTCGCTTACTTGGTAAAGCTTAGTCTATCCCTTCATTAAGCTTAGCGTTTTGGCCTGCTAATATGCGCCAACTGCCCTCTTTATTGGTTAATAAGATCGTTCGTCGAAACCGGAAAGTCTGGCCCGGATAGCGTTCATCTCCACTTAGATCCGTGCGGACATGAACCAGGGCCATATCCGGTTTGAGGAAGGTTATATCCTCAATGGAACGGGTGGTAAACTGAGTCGATTTGAAATAGGTCGTATGGGTGGTTTGATAGTGCTTCTCAATCTCAGCTCGGCCCTTGTAATAGGCACCAAACCAGTTGACCCATGTGGCATCCGTATGGTATTGCTCGGCTAATGCTTTAGCATCGTGGCGGTTCCAAGCCTGTTCATAGTTGGTAATGACTGATTTGATGGCTTCTTGGACTGATGTCTGGTTGTCCTTTTGGGCAATTGTTGAGTGAGCGAATAAGCTCGAAAGGGCGATTAGGGCCAGTATTATATTTTTCATGATAAAATAAGGTATAATTTTAGTAGCGGAATGAATGAGGCCGCTCACTTATCTGTACTCAACTAGTCTATAAAACAGGCCTATAGTAGACCATCATCTTTAAAGAGCTTGTAAATGGCCATGGAATGCCCGTGCCCCAGATCAAAATCGTCTTTCAGCCAGGCTAAAATGACGCCGGCTTTAGTACCCGGTTTGAGTAAGCCTTTTTCGTCGGCCAGTTGTTTAAAATCGTCCGGCCCTTTGCCGGTCTTCGCCCTGATATTATCGATATACGCTTGAAATGACATGGCTCATGCTATAGTTAAACGTCCATAAATATAAGTAACCTTTCAGTTACCACAATAGGCAGATTCTTCCCGTTCATACCTTCTTTTGTTTAGATTTATCCCGTATACTTGCCCGATTGACGGGCAGTATCAGGCGTCTATTTCATCTGTCCATAAGCAAGTCAAAACAAGTCCCTGTCAGTCAACCTATTTGACTCAATTCTCGTAATGAACCAACCAATAAATCCAGAAACAATACCCGTGGGCGTAGTTGGCTTGGGGCTAATGGGCTGTAGCATTACTACGTGTCTATTAATAGCGGGTCATCCAGTGGTAGCGGTTGCCCCTCTCCCGGCCGATATGGAAACGGCCGAACCCCGCATCCGGGAGCATCTGGCGAAAGCCTATCAGGAAGGGTTATTTACGAAAAGCCCCGAGTCGTATCTGGAACAACTGACGATCACGGAGGACTACGGACTGCTGAACGATAGTAAAGTCGTGATGGAGTGTACGCTTGAAAATATTGCGATAAAAAAATCGGTCTACGAGAAAATAGAAGCCGTTGTGGCCGACGATGCCATCATTACCAGCAACACCTCAGCCATCCCGATTAGCCTGCTCCAGCGCGAAGTTCGACTGCCTGCCCGCTTCGTGGGCTTGCACTGGTCAGAGCCCTCACACACCACACGTTTTCTGGAAGTTATCTGTGGCGACCTGACCGATGTATCCACCGCTGAGTGGCTCTATGCGCTATCGCATCTGTGGGGAAAAGAACCGACGCTGGTTCGTAAAGACATCCGGGGATTTATTACCAACCGACTGATGTACGCTATGTATCGGGAAGCCTTCAACCTGGTCGAAAATGGGTATGCAACCGTTGAAGATGTGGATCGGGCCTGCCGGAATAATGCGGGTTACTGGATGACGCTGGTGGGTGTGTTTCGCTGGATGGACCTGACAGGCGTACCGGCGTACCATACCGTCATGAAGGATTTATTCCCAACCCTGAGCAACCAGACGGAAGTACCTAAACTGATCGACGATATTGTACAGGCGGGTGGTAAAGGCGTTCTGAACGCACAGGGTTTTTATGATTACACGCCCGAAGAAGCCAAACTCTGGAAAGAAACCTATGAAGAGTTCAGCTACGATATTCGGCGGCTGGCCCTGAAATACCCGGCCGATGTAGTGAAAAAGAAACTGGCAAAAGACGATGGTTAGTAGCGAATAGCGCGGTAGACAGACCAACAACTTACTAACCCAATAACTTACTAACCAATGTTGATTATTGATGCCCACCTCGACATGGCGCTGAACGCCATTGAATGGAATCGCGATTATCGACTTTCGGCCCATCAAATCCGTCAGGAAGAAACAGGTATGACCGATAAGATTGACCGTGCAAAAGGTACCGTCTCTCTACCTGACCTTCGGCGGGGACATATCGGCCTCGTGGTGGCCACGCAGATTGCCCGCTTTAACCAAAGTAACGGCAACCTGCCTGGTGCCGGTTGGAACTCCCCAGCGCAAGCCTGGGCCATGACGCAGGCGCAACGGGCGTGGTACGAAGCCATGTGTGATGATGGGGAGATGGTTCAGATTCTGGACCGGACCAGTCTGGAAAACCACCTCACACTCTGGCTCGATGAAACCATACCGAATGAACAGAAGCCCATCGGCTACATTCTTAGTCTGGAAGGAGCCGACTCGCTGGTTAATCTATCGTATCTGGAGAAAGCGTACGCCTATGGGTTGCGGGCTCTTGGACCCGCTCATTACAGCACGGGACGGTACGCGCCTGGCACCGGCTTAAGTGGCCCCTTAACAGCCGAAGGGCGCGAGTTGGTACAAGAAATGGATCGTCTGGGTATTATTCTGGACGTTACGCACCTGACCGACGAGGGGTTTACCGAAGCAATGTCGCTGTACAAACGTCCGGTCTGGGCCAGCCACCATAACTGCCGCGCTCTGGTGCCCCACCAGCGCCAGCTCACCGACGATCAGATCAGGCAGATAACGGAGCGTGGTGGCGTTATTGGCGGCTGCTTCGACGCCTGGATGATGAAGCCCGGTTTTACCCAACGGGTTAGTAACCCGACCGAGTTCGGAATCAGTCTCGAAACCATTATTGACCACTACGACCACATCTGCCAACTCACAGGCAACAGCCAGCATATTGCCATTGGCAGCGACCTCGATGGTACCTACGGCACCGAGCAATCGCCCAGTGATCTGGACACGATTGCCGACTTACAAAATCTCAGCGGTTTACTGACCAAACGAGGGTACTCGACCGAGGATATCGAAAATATATTTCATAAAAACTGGCTCCGCTTCCTGCGCAACGCGTGGACGTAAGGGCGTTACGAGTTTCCCGTTCCCCCGTTCTTGCTTGGCTTGCCGAGTGAGAACGGGGAACGGGGAATCAACAAGATCCAAAGCAGAATCTACAGAATCCCTCTCTCCTACTTCGTCAACCTAAACGTGCGTACCGCTTTCCCGGTCGCACCCACCAGTAATTCCGTACGCCCGGCAACTTGTACTGTGGCCAGATCCCGAACGTCGCCATCCCACAATAAGCCTGACTGCGCCATTGGCACGTAGGCAAACTGGCCTTTCCCTTTATTCAGAAACAGTTGCCCCCGGTTGGCGTCTTCCTTGCCTAAGCGAACCCGGTTGTATTCCCGATTTCCACCGATCATCAAATCCGGTAAACCATCGTGATTGACATCAATAACGGCCAGCGCATAAGCAGGGGCCATCTGTGCTTCTATGGGAAGCGGCTGCATCGTAAATTTAGGGGTTGGCCCTCCGCCATGTTGAAACAGCACCGTTTGCAGCGTCGTAGCGTCAAGTTTCTGCGCCCGGCTTAACTCCTCTGGCTCAAACAAGTCGGTTATTGTGGCTTTTGAATAGCTTGTATAATTCGTGAATTTCTTTCGTAAACTCACGACCTGATCGAGCATTTCGTCGCGGGCGTTGAATGGATGCGGCTCTCCACTGGCGCGACCGGTTCGATCATAACCGGCCAGAATTGGGAGCAACGACCCCGCTACATTCTTGATGCCATACAGGGTTAAGGGTCGATTGGGTGACGCCTGAAGCTGACTATTTAGCCCGGCGTTGGCTGCTATAATATCTGGATTACCATCGTTATCAACATCCTGAACCAGCAGGCGATTCCAGCAACCGGTCGTGGCAGGCAGCAAATCGGCAAGGGGCTGTAGTTTCCCACTCTGAAAGGTGAATCCCTGAATAGGGCCAAAATCGGTCGCTACGAGTAATTCAGGACGTTTGTCTCGGTTGATGTCAGCAAAGGCGGCATCGGTTACCATTCCCAGTTTAGCCAGAGCGGGTTGTAGGCTTGGGCCTTCTGAAAAATGACCTTTCCCATCATTCACCAGCAAATGACTGACAGGTGTTTCGGGATAGCGACCCGGAACGACCCGCGCGCCAATGAACAAATCCCGATCCCCATCGCCGTCAATATCGGCCGAACGAACGCAGGACGCACTCACCCGCACATCAGGAAACGTACTGGCTTTCGTTAAATGACCCTTGCCATCATTCAGGTACAAGCGCGTCTGTAAGCGGGCATCGTCAACGGGAAGTTCATAGCCAGCGCTACTTACCACCAAATCCAGATCGTGGTCACCATCGGCATCAAACCATTCAGCGCCAGTATCTTCATAAGCCCGATCGGCAAGTAGCGCCGGTTGCGGCATCGGCACAAACCCACCAGGTCCGGCAAGGAGAACCTGACCGCCCTGGCCACGTCCGCCACCCACAAATACATCACTCTGACCATCGCCATTCGCATCACCAACCGCAAAATAAGGGCCCGTCGGCGAAAGCATATACGGCAGTAAGGGTTGAATTTTAAAATCATTGATGTATTCCTGCTGGTGCGTTATCGCGAGTTCATGATCTGCCTGCCAGAAGGCCTTGGGCAGTGCAGACAGGGGCATTTCGCCCGTTGGCGCATACGTAATTGTGATCGGTTCGGCTAGCTGGGTCGGACGAACTAGCTGCGTTTTCCCATCTGCCCAACGAACCCATACCGAATCTATCGTCGTAATTTTTCCCAACCCAAACAGCAAGGGCGCATAGATGGACGACTGAAACCCCCGCACCGGCATGAACTCCTGCACCTGCATTTTCCCCCCTGCCCAGACGGTTGCCCGAGCACCCATCAACTGCGCCGGGTTCGGACTTTTTAGCTGAAGAATAAGGTGATGATTCTGGCCCTGGGTATCCGCGTGATTTTCGTAAATAGTGGCTTCGGCGTTGATGTTATTGACCACCAGATCCAAATCACCATCGTTGTCCAGATCGGCATAAATCGCCCCGTTCGATTGCGACGGTTCGTTGAATCCCCAGGCTTTTGTTTCATTCGTAAACGTTAACTGCTTGTCAGGCTCGCCAGACCGATTTCGGAAGATATAATCCGGAGCGTCGATACTCGGCATTTTGGCGATAACCTCCATCGGATTCGTTTGTGCTCCCGTTTGGCGAGACTTCAATTGCTCATCCACCGTAAACTTCAGGAACTCCATATTCGTGTAATCCCGAGCATACCCATTGCTCACAAACAGATCTTTCCAGCCGTCGTTATCAAAATCAGCAAACAACCCAGCCCAACTCCAGTCGGTATTCGAAACACCCGCCAACTGCCCAATTTCGCTAAAAATGGGGAGGGAGGGAGGAGAGGAGGAAGGGGAGGAAAGGGAGACTGGAGACATGTTGCTATTTCCACTCTTTTTTTCCTCTCGTCCCTTTCCTCCCCCTACTCCCTTTCCTCCTTCCTCCTCCCCCACATTCAATTGCAGCATATTGCGCATAGTTTGATGGTGGAAACCAGCTCGCAGCAATTGGGCATATTTATCGTAATTATCGTCGCCGGAGGTTAATTTAATGCGCTCGTTGCCCTCGGGAAGCATGTCGAGCGTGAGCAGATCGATCCGGCCATCGTTGTTCACATCGGCGGCATCGGAGCCCATCGAATAGAGTGATGTGTGGCCCATTGCATCCCGCACGACTTCTTTAAACTGGCCGTCTTTTTGGTTTATGTAGAGATAATCGTTTTCGTTGTAGTCGTTCGACACGTAGAAGTCGAGCCAGCCATCGTTATTAAAATCGGTTACGGCTACGCCGAGGCCAAAGCTCAGGACGTTGGATACCATGCCCGAAGCAGCGGATACGTCAACGAATTTGCCACCCGCATTTCGGTCGTTGCGGTACAGTTTGCTGGAGTAATTGGGGTTCGTCTGTTGTTTGTAATCACTGATCATCCGGCTGAAACCCGCATATTCCTGCACCGAATGATTCAGCAGAAAACAGTCCAGATCGCCATCCCGGTCGTAGTCGAAGAAAGCGGCCTGCGTTGAGTAAGCTGGATCATCGAGACCATACTCGGCGGCTTTCTCCGAGAAGGTTAAATTCTTGTTGTTGATGAAGAGTAAATTACGGCGTAGCCTGACATCGGTTGCTGCCGAGCGGCACACATATAGATCGAGCCAGCCATCGGCGTTAATGTCTACGACCGATACACCGGTGTTCCAACCATCAGCGGCACCAACGCCTGCCTTGTCGGTAATATCGTCGAAGGTTAATTTTCCTGAACCGGGTTCGGTTTTGTTCAGGTAGAGTTTATTGGCGTTTAGGTTGCCGGTGAAGTACAAATCCGTCAGGCCGTCGTTATTGAAATCACCCGCTGCTACGCCCCCGCCGTTGTAAAAATACCCATATTTCAGCACGTTGAAATCGGGCGACTCCTCCAGCATGTTTTTAAACGTAATGTTGGTTTGGGAAGAAGGTAATTTCTCAAACAGCGTATCCTGATTGTGGCAGGACGCGAACAGCAACACTAGTAGACAGAACGTAAGTAGCTTCATGGCATGAAAGTTAAACACAGAGAAACGGAGAACAACACGGAGATAACAGAGATTTTTCTCCGTACTCTCCGTGTTGTTCTCCGTTTCTCTGTGTTAAAAATTAATTCTTATCCCACCACAACGGCGTAGTCACTTTGTCGGGACCACCGATCAGCGATTCGGCTTTCTTAGCTTCGACAGCGTTCGTTTGCTGCTCGACAAGCAGGATCGGAATCCGGCGGAGAACACCACCCGCTGGAATATCTGGGTTATCGGAGTTCACGACGGGGTACAGTTTCGGAAAGCGGGTCCGGCGGTATTCAGCCCAGCCTTCGAAACCATCCGGGAAAATAGCCAGCCATTTCTGCGTACCGATTTGCTCCCGCTGAATGGCTTCGGTGCTACCCCAGGCAACTGGAATATTGCTCAACGGTGCCGATTTCAGGAAGTCGTTCGGAGCCACGGGCGTTTTCGTGCTGGTTTGATAAGCACTAATGGCCGCAGCGCTGGTAACACCCCACTGGGTCAAGGACATGGCGATGCCTTTGTTATAGAAATCTTTCGCCGTTCCGCCCATGCTCCAGCCATTCAATGCGCCCTCGGCCATCAGAAAATAAGCCTCGGCGGTGGCCATTACGTTCTGAGCCGTACCCAGACCAGTCGATGTCCAGCGTTGACCTACGTGCGAATTGGCATCAGCCGTATTAACAGGATCAGTTAACTGGGTTGTAGCCAGACCGTTGCGCAAGCCTTCATAGGTATTGGTTTTTACCGCAGGCAGGAAATAAGTAGGCAGGCGTGGATCGTCGTAGCCTTTCAGTACTGATTCCATTGCCGCACTCATCCGAAACTCGTTCCAGTCCGACATGATAGCCAGACCATTGTTGTCGCCACCTTTGGTGCTACGGGCTACCAGTGCATCATCGTCGGGGCTGGTTGTTAGTACGCCACCGGCCACCGCTGCTTCTGCTTCGGTTTTTGCACGGGCCGGATCAACTTTGGAGATCCGCAACGCCAGCCGGAGCCGGAGCGTGTTGGCAAACTTGATCCATTTGTTCACGTCGCCACCATAAATCAAGTCGAATGAGCCATATGGTTTTTCAGCCGTTTTGGCTTTCAATATGGTCGTAGCAGCCGCTAATTTCTTGAAGAAATCATCGTAGATTTTATCCTGTGCATCGTAGGCAACCGACGTAGCCGGTTCACCTGCTTTGAAGTACGGGATTGGGCCAACATAATCCGTCCAGCGGTGAAACGAATACACCCACCAGATGTTTGCCAGCGCATTCTCCGCCGAACCGGCGTCTGTGCTGGTCAGGATGGTTTTCAACTGGGGCACAACCTGTGTGTATTGAGCCGTCCAGGGGCCACCCAGCCAATCCATCCGAATCACAAACCGATCGGATGGGAAATACGTAGCCACACAGGCAAAATACTGGGCGTACTGGTCAGAAAAGAGGTTTTGACCAACCTGATAGTTGCCACCGGGGAGCGTTGCCGCCGATTGCGCTTTCGAGAATAAGTAAGGAATTTCGCCCGCACCAATAACCGATATCTTGGTTTGGTTGGTGTTGATCTCGTCGAAATTCTTCGTGCAGCCAACAGCCCAGAACAACGGAGCCGATAGGCTTGCCGCCACGAGCGTTTGTCGCAATAGCTTTTTATAGGATGTCATAATGACGATAGTTTCGAATTAAAAAGAAAGTTTCAGATTCAAACCGATGCTCCGATTCGATGGTAGCGTACCGTATTCAACGCCCTGGAAATTACCATTGGTTAGGTTCATGTCGGGATCGAACCACATTTTGCGTTTGCCGATGCCCGGAATATCCAGAATAGAACTACCCCGGTAAATCCAGAACAAGTTGCGGGCTACAAACGACAACCGGGCCGACTTGATGAAGAAATTCGAAGGCACTGGAATACCGTACCCAATCGATATTTCGCGCAGGCGAACGTTGGTGGCATCATAGGCAAAGAACTCGCCCCAGCCATACCGCTTGCCCGATACGGTTTGCCAGAATTGCTCGGCCGAAATAGCCGTTGAATTGGTTTTGCCTGCACCAACCAAGGTTACACCATCGGCACCGGCAACACCAGCCGTTACGCCTGGCAGCACCCAGCCACCGTCTCGCTTCTGAGCCGTTACTTCGGGAATACCGCTAAACGCCAGGTTCATTTCGGTACCCGAAACGGCAATGCCCCCAAACCGGCCATCAACCAGGAAGCGGAGCGAAAAGCCTTTGTAGGTAAAGGAGTTTGTAAAACCCAATTGCATTTTTGGGTTGAAGTTTCCGATCAATTCCTGCTCTTTCGTGGCAACTGGCAAGCCTGTCGACGAAACCGATGCTTCCGAAACGGTTGAGCTATTCGACTGTGAACCAATCAGGTATTGACCGGTAGCAGCATCTTTTGCCCAACGATAGGATACGATGTCGCCGTACGACCCGCCCTCTGCCACAATCGGTGATGCCGACCGGCCATAGCCACCCGACAGAAACGCCGTTTTAATATCAGGCGACAGGCTCAGGATTTTGTTGCGGTTCAGGCCCATGTTCAGGGTCAGATCCCAGCTAAACTGATCCGTTTTGATGGCGGTTCCATTAATCACCACTTCGAGACCCATGTTACGGATATCGCCCGCGTTGATGTATTGGTCCTGAAAGCCAGATGCTGGGGCCAGGCCCAGTTTTAGCAACTGGTTGATCGAGTTCGTTTTATAGGCCGTAACCGTAGCACCCAGACGGTTGCTAAAGAAGCGCGCTTCAACCCCAACTTCCAGACTCTTCGTAATCTCAGGCTTCAGATTGCCAATGGCCTGTGTACCATCCCGGCTGATAAAGCCAGATCCGGCCCCCTGCGCATACGAGTAGTTGGTCTGTAAAAGATAGGCGTCGGCTGAATTACCCACCTGCGCATATGAACCGTTGATTTTCAGGAACGATAGCGGCCCAGTCAGTTTCAACAGATCCGATAGAACGACCGATGCGCCTACCGATGGATACTGGAACGAATAGGGCTTGGGCAATGTCGACGACCAGTCATTACGCAAGCTGGCGTTCACGAAAATAGCATCCCGCCAGGCCAGCGATGCCTGCCCGAACAACGACTGTGTCTGCTTACGAATAAAATCATCCGTTACGCTCAGGTTCGTACCAAAGTTCAGGTTGAACCGGTTCGGTACGTTCAGGCCGTCTGCTACTGCATTCGTTGATTGGTAACGAATGTCCTGAATGATGGCACCGGCCTGATAATCAAGCGTCAGGTCTTTGCCAAGGCTGTTTTTCCCTTCAATCAACAGATCATACCAGCTTTGGGTATTAACAATGTTGTTCCGGGCGAACTTACCACCTGCCTGATTGGCCCATAAAATTGTACCCTGTGAGTAGCTTTCTTCGTTTTTGTCGAAGTACTTATCCAGGTTGGCGCGTCCCTGAATGCTCAGGAAGTTAGTCAATTGATACCTTGCCGAAACGAAGCCAATCACCCGGTCACGATACTGGTTGATAGCCGTTTGGTTGGTCATCCAGTACGGATTCTGGTAGATCGACGATAGGGTCGATGGCCAGGCCGTTGGTGTTTGTATATTGAAGGCATTCGGTGCGGCATAGTTCTGAGCTGTAGCCAGACTAACGTTGCGCGGAATCTGATACAGGTCAATCACCGGCGCGTTTTCTTCACCCGTCCGTGGCTTGTTCACCACCGACTGATTGATGTAGGTTATTTTGGCATCGGTCGATAACTTCGAGCTGATCTGATTCGACAGGCGAAGGTTGATCGTGTGGCGCATTAGATCATTGCCCGGCACCGTTCCCTGTAATGCATTATTGGTGTAGGACAGATACGTCTGCGACTTCTCTGAACCACCCGTAATACCGATCGAATTATTGAAGCTTACCGCCGTGCGGAAGAAATCACGGATGTTGTTGGGTTGAGCCGAGTAGGTATCCGTTTTGCCCAGGTAGTTTGTATACGACTGGCCCGTCATGGCCGCGCCCCAGCTAGCCCCAACAGCTGGGTCCATTTTGCCACCAACGCCCTGGCCATATTGGTTCTGTACCATCGGCAACGCAAACGGCTTATCGATCGAAACACCCGAGTTTATATCGACCGCTACGCGTCCTGCTTTCCCGCGTTTCGTTGTCATCAGGATTACACCATTGGCAGCCTGACTACCGTATAACGCAGCCGCCGACGCACCACGTAACACCGTAACGTTCTCAATATCATCGGGATTGACGTTCGATGCACCGTCCGAATTGGCTACACTACCAAAATCGCTGGTTGCCTGTCCGAATGTGCTGTTATTGATAGGCACACCATCCACAACGATCAGCGCGTTGTTTGTCCCCTGAATAGAGCGGTTACCCCGCAACACAATCCGTGATCCCGTACCGGGTCCACCCGAACCCTGGGTGATATACGCACCCGCAATCTTGCCTTGCAGTGTATTCAGTACGTTACCATCCCGAACCTCATTGATCTGAGCGGGCTTAATGCTTTGCGTAGCATAACTCAGCGCTTTAGCTTCCCGTTTGATCCCTAAGGCCGTTACCACCACCTCGCCCAGCAGCCGGTCATCGGATACTAGTGATACCGTGATCTGAGCTTGTCCAGCAGATATAGCAACATCTTTTGCTACATAGCCTACCGATGAAATTGTCAATACAGCACTTCCGCTGGGTACGGTTAGTTTAAATCCACCTTCAGCATCCGTTGTTGTTCCTCGCGAGGTTCCTTTGATAACCACGTTTACACCAGCGATAGACTTATCCTGCTCATCACGCACAATGCCGGTTATCTGCCTGTCCTGCGCCCAAAGAGGCCCAGTTACGGCAAATACCAACAAAACGCAATAAAGTACGTTTTTTAACATAGTCTTAGAATAGGTTAGAATGAAAGAGTAATCTTAGAGAATATAATTCTGTTTTAGCATGTCAATCCGAAATTTTAATGAGAATTCTAATAATAACACACATAGTTCTTAAAAAAACTTAAAATTTAAATTTACGGAGGTTACAAAAGCAGCAAAGTGCCCATATATACTTATACAGACACTTCGTTATACTAAGTATATTTACTCTTATCCTTTTTTACTCATATCGACTTTGTTTGACTATCATGGCTAGCTTTTTAGGGGCCACTTCGCAGTAGGCCATTGTGAGGGCATCGACCAGTGTCTCTTCAGGAACATTAGCGAGGTTGATGAGTGTCCAACCCTGCTTTCCCCACTTATTCGGAACGGGATAAATAATCGAGCTATCAAACGTCGAAAAAACGTCCTGGTCTATTTCAGACAACTTCACACAGACCCGATTATGCGGTCCATTGTAGGTAGCAAATATCTTTTTACCTACTTTAAACGAAGGTTTTTCGAAATGGGGCTGTTCGGTTGTTTCGGGCAGAGACAGGGCTACTTGTCTAATCAGGTCCAGGTTAATCATTCTTTGTTGTGTCAACTACGAATAGGTCCTTAATGTACAACATTTTAGGGCGTCATTAAAACTTTATAGTACTGTGATCACACAAAAACCGCCAGCTCTTTACAAAGCTGGCGGTTGTCATATGTACTCAATTTTGAGGCTATTTGAAGGGTACACTAAACTTACCTTCGGTGATTGTACGCTTCACCCCTTTGTCGCTATAGGCCGTGAAGGAAAACGTACCTTCAACGGTTGTGGTGGTCATGTTTGTGATCGTAACGGTGCCATCACCAGGCTGTACACGTGTGGAGAAGGAATCGGAACCGTCGCCAAGGGAAAGCGCGCCGAAATTAACGTAGCTTAATGGATGGGTACCAATCAGGGCCGAATAAGGCAAGGCAATCATGACCACATCGCTCGTTTTGCTGTCGAGCCCATAAATAGCGTAGTAACCTTCGTTACCGGGTGCTGCCACTCGGGCATATACTAAATCAGGCTGAAACACCTTACCGTCTATTTTTGTATAGAAACCCAATGTAGAGGTGGTCTGCGTGGTTGACTGGCCGGGCGTTGTTGTTGCGGTGGTCGTCGTGGGTGTAGTGGTTGTTGTGGGTGTAGTTTGGGTTGGCACCGGTACTACATCATCGCTTTTTTTGCTGCAGGAACTTAAACCAACCAGGCCAGAGATGGCCAGGATTGCTACTACACGTACTGTTTTCATGGTTGAATGAGTGATCATTGTGTGATTAAAAATAGAAAAGTTAGATTCTGTTTTACGATGATTCAGTCGCCTGAGCCGGTGAGGAAAGAAAACGTTCTGTGTCTATTTCCCTGTTGACGAATCAAAACTAATACAGTCGGAAAGGGGCTATCAGGAAGACTATACAGAAGGCGGGCCTAGCTTTAAAAGCGGTAGAAATGACCCTAGAACTGGCAGGTTCATTTAATGAAACTTACCTAAACGTAGAGCAGAGAACAACTTCGCCCCTAATTTTTATCTACATTCAACCGTCCGCTCGCGTAGCGGCTTCGTAGTCGGACTTAACTCTGCCTAACTAAATTAGTACGTATAACCACAATCTGTGATCCCGTCAACTTGATGAAACATATTCTGGATAACCCCGCCTGGTATGCCCTGCTATCTGGCAACAAAGCCCTGGCGAATGGGACGGAAACAGCTAAATATTTTACACCCGACGTATCCCCGTTTGCTGCAGTAGCCGAACCTACACAGGCTCATTTGGAATTGTTGCATCAGACAATACCCTTTGCTACGCCGATTGTTCTAATCAGCGATAGGCTATTGTCGATAGCTGATCCCTGGAAGGTGCTACACCGGCTGGATGGTTTCCAGATGGTGTATACCAAACCAGCCGAACAATCACCAACCGGCCCGACGGTCATTTCATTAACCGAACAGCACGTCCCTCAAATGCTGGCTTTAACCGAATTGACAGTCCCAGGCCCCTTTGCCAGCAAGACCATTGACTTTGGCCATTACGAAGGAATTTTTGAGGGCGAAGAACTCATTGCGATGGCTGGCCAGCGGTTACATGCGTATGAATTTGCAGAGATCAGTGCCGTTTGTACCCACCCGGATTATTTGAGCAGGGGTTACGCCCGGCATCTGATTATCCGTCAACTTTGTCGGATTCAGGCCGCAGCTGGCACGCCCTATCTTCACGTACGGTCCGATAATGTTCGGGCGGTCAACGTGTATAAAGCAATGGGGTTTGAAACCCGGAAGGAGATTTACTTTTATATTTTACAATCAGTCAGATAAGCTTATTGACCACAGAGACACGGAGAATAATTCTGTGTTCTCCGTGTCTCTGTGGTCAATAAATCATTTACTATTCTCTACCAATCCCTCTAGTGTCTTTAGAATAGTTGGCAACTTTTCGTGGGCATTGTTACAAAGCACAATAATGGTTTTATCGACATCGATATAGCGCATGATTTGGGTTTTATAACCGGGATTATCGCCGTCGTGCCACACTACTTTGCCGAGTTTATCGTTCTGCTTTATCTCCCACCCAAATCCATAATGCGTTAAGGAGCCATCGTTCAATTCGGCAGGTGTAAAGGCCTCCTGTAAAGTTTGCTGACTCACCAGTTTATTCGTGTATAGCGCCCGATCCCATTTCAGTAGATCGCCAGCGGTGGAGCTGATTCGGCCGGGGCCTTTGCGGTTGCCCAGCCAGATCGCATAATTGAATTCAGGAAAGGAATCGGCCCGCACGTAACGCTTTTTGTCAGGTACATACATATAGCCCCAAGCCATGTCGGGCAGTTTGATCTTTGCCTCGCGGGTGCGGATATCGGTATGCGTCATGCCAACCGGTTTGAAAATACGAGCCCGGCAAAACTCGATAAAGTCCTGACCACTGGCTTTTTCAGTAATACTGGCCAGCAGCATATAGCCCGTATTGCTATACTGGTATTTGGCTCCTGGTTCGGCTAGTTTAGCCGGGTGATATTGAATCAAATAGGCAATGTTATCGGCGTTGTTTGCCACCTTGCTCTTGTCCCAATGCTTATCCATTACATCCTGATAATCGGGCAAACCCGATGTGTGGTTGAGCAAGTGGCGGATGGTAATTCCTGGATAGGGCAAGCCCGGAATGTATTTTTCAATCAGATCATCGTAAGCCAGTTTACCTTCCTGCTTCAGCATCAGGATGGTCATGGCCGTAAACTGTTTCGACACCGACGCCAGTTCGAAAATAGACGACGTGGTTATGGGCGCTTTGGTCTCAAAATTTTTATACCCGAATGCTTTTTCATAAACCGGTTTGCCCTTGTCGGCAATGAGCACGACACCGCTAAAGTCGGGTATGCTGGCAAAGAGAGTCGTTAACTCTTTATCTACTAAAGCGGGCGAATTGGTCTGGGCCTGGGCAAAGGAATTCAATAGCAGCGTGAGAATGAATAAACTGGTAACTGAGTTGGCTTTCATGTAGAAGAGGTTGTATCTGTTCCCAAATTAAGACGCATCCGGGATTAATTTGCCAATTGCCTACAGAAAAAGCCTTTAGTAAATGATTTGACATCACTTACCAAAGGCTTTTGCCAAAAGACTCTATTCCCATTTCAATGACATTACACTTTCAACGTTGGTCCTACGATACTCAGATCATGCGCGAGGTGAAGTTTCTGAACCTCATCCATCGAAGCCGTTGGGCCAAGTTCCGATAGTTTTTTGAAAAAGGCTTCGGTTTTTCCGCTCGGATTTATTTGAAAAAATAGCCTGGCAGTTTCGCTTAGTACAAGAAAGGTATGTGGGACATTCCTGGGCAGATAGATGGTATCGCCCGATTTAAGCGTGTATCGCTCCGCCCCTACCTGAAACAGAATTTCGCCCTCAACAATGTAGAATTGTTCATCCTGTTTGTAGTGGACGTGCAGCGGTGGGCCGTCGTTTTTTTTGTAGGTCCCGAAATACATGGATAATTGTTCGTTGGTGTCCTTTCCCGACACTTTCAGCGATAACACAAAACCCATAATGTGGTAAAGCTCATCGAAACGACCTGCTGCCTCCCGAATAACGAAGGGTTTTTCCTGTGTTCCACCTCCTGAATTATCTTCCTGGTCGTGCGGAAGCGTTGTACCGATTGCGACTGCTGACATGGCCTTGAGTGCTGAACGACGTGATTGATTTTCCATCTACTGCTGTTGGTTAGCGTTACAGCACCAAAACTACCACAGGGCATTGGGCCTCAATGGTCAAAAAACGACATCTTTATGTAAGCCCAGCATTTTTTCGGGAGAGGTTGCCTCTACGTGTACCATAGCAACGGGAGTAACTCCAGCAAACTGCTTGAAGTCTTTGACCATATGCTGGTAATCTGAATAACCACAGGTAATAGCGATATCGAGCCAGTCTTTTTCTGGATGGACTTCTTTTATGGTATACGCTCTATTAAAGCGGGCTATTCGAACAAATAGCTTAGGGCTGACCCCATTCCGCTCCTTGAATTTCCGCTCAAACTGGCGATAACTCAGGCAGGATTGGTTGGCCAGATAGTCTAATGTGAACGTTGGGCTCCCAGCTTGAAGCAGCACATTTACACGATCAATAGGCTCTAGCCGTAGCTTCAGTTTACGAAACTTGGCGAGCAAATACGTATCGACCAATTGAATCATGGGCGCGTATTGCTCCGTATTCATTAGCTGTTGAATAATCTCGCTGATTTCCTTGCCGAGTACGCTTTCGGCATCCGTTACGGAATCAGTAAAGTAAGTCGTGGGGGCATGCCCTAGCAGATGAAATAGTCCACCCGGTTGAAAAATAATCTTGACCAGTTTAAAATCTTCCGGATAATGGTGATACCAGTTGGTCAACAATTGACCCTGAACAATGGTAGGCGGAATAACTAATTGCTTGTTTAAAACTGAATTTACCTTGGTGAACACTCCGCTTGGATACAGAATGATGCTTTGCTCCGCGCGGGCTTCCAGAAGTTTGGAAGGTCGCTCGCCCGATAGCCCACTAAAATTGAAGTGAATGAGCATATACTCTTTCACAAACGGCTTTAAGGCTGGATGCGGTTGTATGATTTGGTAAACCATGGCAAAATCCTCTTTTCCAGATGATTAACCCATCAATATACACACTACTGCCAACTTACAGGCACGCAATAGCCATGCCGCTTATTTAGCGGTTGCTTTCAACAGAAAATCCCTCGCCAGCACGAGTTGGTCAGTACTAATAAAATCGACACCCGCTTCGCGCAGTTTCGCCCAAACAGCCGGGTCTTCGGGACTTGCCCATAGTCTCAGTTTTTTGCCTTCTTTATGCACCCGCTCAACCAGTTGGCGCAGCCTCTGGAATTCATCGGCAGGCATATCGCCTTTTCCTCGCCAGCTTAACTGGTTCGGATACGAATCACTAATGAGTGCCATTACTGCCGAGTTATATCCCTTCCCTAAATCGGCCGGGCGACCATCAACCGAAAGCAATCTTGATTTGGCATTGACCAGGGTTTGTATCGGCCGATTGCCCGACAGAACGACCGTAACGATACCCGCCTGATTTTTAGTTTTGTTTCCGATTGTTAAGATCGAGCGATAGCGCTGCAAAACCTTGTCTAAGGCCTTATAAGTACTATCTGCATTTGTTTTGGCATCGATCATCAGATAAAAAGGTCCCTTGTAACTAGCCAACGGCTGCCCACCATTCTGACGAATTCGCTCTGCCAGCGGTTTGAGGTACAGATTTTCGAGCGTCGATGCCGGATTTTTGAACGTAGGCCGATCATGGGCCACATATAAGGTATCGTCAATGAGATGGACATCCGCTTCGACACTCGCGAACCCATTATCCAGCGCATCCCAGAGTGGCCTCGATTGCTCATAATCGTTATGGGCATGCGCATTGGGTAGCGCAACGATACCAGAGAGGGGCTGTGGCACCAGCGATTGCGCAATGGGTTGTGTCCAGGCTGTTTCTACGTCGCCGGGCATAAATGGATTGTACTTTGGTTTAGTCGATGTAACCTTAGCCCGAACCAGTAAAACATCATCCGTTAGCGTGTAGATAGCCGCAGAATCAGCTACTTCACGCAATAATTCAGCCTGTTGACTCCCTTTTCGAACACCAAAAAACTGAATGCGGTAGGTTACGTCTGGCTCGGTTTTTACCCGTACGGTAAGCGTCTTTCCAAATTGGGGCAATTGCTTCAGCGTAACGCCCGAACTCGTGTAAAAACGCCCAGCTTCCATAGCTTCAATGAGGGCTTTGGGTGTCAATACGGGCGCATTGACCATCACCCAGCTTCGTCCTGAATTGGCAAACGTAGGCCCGAAAAAGTAATAATTGTGGCTATCGTCGGTACCCAGTCCGTACATCAGCGGGCGGCCCTGTTGCAGGAAATGAAGGTTGATTTTATCCCACATCGACTCCGTGCCTTCGTGGGTGCTATCGCCGTAGTTATTCACCAGATGATGGCCGTTAAAGACTTCAAAAAAACGCTCATGCCGAAGCTGCATCAGGTCCTCGGCTTTAACGGCATAATAAAAATTGGGGTGATTGATGTGCGAGAACATCGGTTGGCCTGTCAACCGTCGTTGAGCAATCACCTGATCAATATTGTTCTGCATCACATCGGCAACGCTATTGCCGGGTAATGGCCGAATGAGATTCTTTACATTCGTTACATTGATATGAATCGGTTTGCCCTGATAGCCCGTCGAGAGTTCTTCGTTTTTGAGGATCAAGAACTTACCGGGTTCTTCAAAGTAATTGCGGTATTCGTCCAGTTTTTTAAGCCGGACTTTCAGCGAATCATTGGCCCCTTTTTGATACACAACCCAATCGGGGCCAAAGGTGCGCAGGTAGCGGTCAAACGTTCGTCGCCGATCTTGCTGCCGAGGCACATTGACCCACTTATCAACATCCTGTAAAATATTATGATCCGATAAGCCCACAAATTGGTAGTCATTCGCCTTGTACCAATCCATGATCATTTCAGGATAGTCGTCGCCATCGCTCCAGAGCGAGTGCGTGTGAAGGTTCCCTTTGTACCAGTTTTGAGCTTGCGTTAGAGAAGAAAGAAGGCAAATAAATAACAGACTGAAGCAAACGTTTTTTTTCATTGAGCCAGGTGGGTCATTTTACTCAGAAGTAAACAGAGCCCTAAAAATACCGATTCCAGCTCATTAACTGTTTGCGAAGGATGGGATTTCGAATGCCACATTTCGGAAATATGGCGTACGAAATCCCATCCTTCGCAAACGAATTAGACTCGCTCACGTTCCCGCGTTCTCGCTTGGCTACGCCGAGTGAGGGCTATTTTTTAAACGGCCTCTGGCCGGTGAATGTCGTATTAAGTTCAGAAACGGGCCAGAGGCCCTTGAACTAATAATCCTCACTCGGCGTAGCCGAGCGAGAACGCATAGAACGGCGAAACTCCTTAGAATCAATAGAATCCAGTTTGCTGAAGCGCTGGTCATATAGCCTGATCGACCAGATAGGTCATTAGCTGAACGGCTGATTGAATAACGGGGCCAGCCATTGGGTCACGTTGTAAAGCATCAAATGGGCCCAGTCCAAAATAAAGTCCATCCGAAACCAGGAATGTCAGCTTGATCATACCCGCCGTTGGAAATGAGGTTCGCCCTTGATCCCAGGGGCCAATTCGATGCACAACCGTCATACTGCTGGCGAAGAGCTGGCTAACTAACTGGTTGGATTTATCAGTCTGTGTATCCCAGACAAGCATCTTTTCGGTGTGATTAATGTACCGACAGGTTCCGTCTTTAAAGGCAGCCAGGACGTCGAGTCCATCACCGACCGCAACCTCAATAATGACACCTAGCAGTTCTTTAGCGTGTACATGAAATCCTTTGGCTAAAAGCAAATTATACGCCAGTATCTGCGGCCTTGTTTCCAGCGTTTCGTCGACCGAAATAGCCTGTACTATACCGAGATCCGGGTTTTCGGCAAGCAATGTATCCCAGGGATAGCCCGTTGGCTGCGTTGCTGATTTGTATAAATCTGTACTGTCGCAAAAAAGAAGCCCGTACAGTTTATTCAGGCCTGCATCATGATAAGGTTTGATTGAGTTTATAGAAGACAAATTCATTGGGTTCATCGTATTTTGAGTTTAAAATTACCCGTTAGATGCCGCCGGCATACACGTAGAACGGCAGTACTAACTGATTGACGATGGCAAATGTACAGGCGCTGAAATTGGCCAGCCTGGCGGACTTGGCAACGGGTAGAAATGGGTTAGTACTAAGCAAAAAACGCCATTCCATTAGCACCGAAACCGATTATGAGTCGCAGTATCTAAACAGGAAAGTGCTCTCTTTTGAAAATTAGCCCTAAATTTCCAGGATGGTAGATTTGCCTCCGCTATTCTACAGAACATTTCGAATCGCGCCTTGTGTCCTATACTCAACCTGACCTCCGAACCGTCAACGTAATCCGCTACGCCAAGCCGTTGCGTGAAGGCGGTTCTTTACCCGCTCTTGTCGAAGCCGACGATGAGTTCTTGTACGTGCTGAAATTTCGGGGAGCCGGGCAGGGCTCCAAAGCCCTGATTGCCGAACTCGTTGCGGGTGAACTAGCCAGGGCGCTTGGCCTGCGTATACCCGAAATCGTGTTTATCAACCTCGATGAGGCCTTCGGCAGAACTGAGCCCGACGAAGAAATTCAGGATTTACTGCGGGCTAGTGAGGGGCTTAATCTTGGCCTTCATTACTTATCCGGCTCTATCACATTCGATCCCATTCTGAATCATGTCGATGCTCAGTTAGCCTCCAAGATTGTGTGGCTGGATGCGTTCGTGATGAACGTAGATCGCACTGTTCGAAATACAAATATGCTGATGTGGCATAAAGAATTATGGCTGATCGATCATGGTGCGTCGCTCTATGTACACCATACCGGCCCCACCTGGCCCGAACAAAGTCGACGACCATTTGCGCAGATCAAAGACCACGTGTTGCTGCCTCAGGCAACCGAACTCGACGCGGTTGATGCTGAGTTTCATCAACTACTTACGGCCGATCATATTCAGAACATTGTGTCGTTAGTGCCCGATGAATGGTTGGCGAACAACGGGGTTGCAGAGTCAGCTTCCGAACAGCGCGAGGTGTATACCCGGTTTTTAGTCGATCGGCTGGCCGCATCAGAAATTTTCGTCAACGCAGCTAAAGAGGCCAAAAATGCACTTGTTTGAGTACGCCGTCATTCGGGTTATGCCGCGCGTTGATCGGGAAGAATTTCTGAACGTCGGCGTCATTGTATATTGTCGTTCGCAGGGCTTCCTGCAAACGAAATTTGCGTTAAATGAACATCGTCTTCACGCATTTTCATCGGAGCTGGACATGCAGGAACTGGCCGATCGGCTGGGTGCTTTTGAGCGAATATGTGCAGGTCGCGCACAGGGTGGAACCATTGGCAAACTCCCGATAGCCGAGCGGTTCCGCTGGCTCACCGCAACGCGCAGTACAGTGGTGCAAACATCACCGGTTCATCCCGGCTTATGCGTCGATGCGGGCGAAACACTCACGCGGTTGTTTACGCAGTTGGTTCTGTGATTTTTGTCATTCCGACCGTAGGGAGGAATCTTAAGCTTGACTAATGAGGAGCTTAAGATTCCTCCCTACGGTCGGAATGACAAAAACTGAATTATAAATAACCTTAAAATTCTCTTGGCGGTTATGCAATCTGTCAAAAAACGTCTCCCTGGAATCTTCATTCTGTGTACCCTTGTCATATCCGGCTTTGGTCAGGCTCGAACGGATGCGTTCCTGACAAACTTATTTTCGGCGAACAGGAGCCCAATTTTCCAGGAAGTGATCAAGCATCCGGAAACGTACCGGCTGCAAATCATCTACACGCAGATCAACCGGGATAAGGCCAATAAGCCCTCGTTCACGAATTATTATTTCCATGTCGATAGTACCGAGTATTTCAATCCGGCCTCTACGGTGAAGCTGCCATTGGCGTTGTTGTCGCTGGAAAAACTCAATCAATTGAACAAACCCAACGTGACTAAATTCACGTCCATGCAGTTCGACAGTGCGTATAGCAAACAAACCAGGGAATGGACCGACAAGACAGCGCAGACTGGTTATCCATCGATTGCTCATCTAATTAGAAAAGCCTTTCTGGTGAGTGAGAATGACCCGTACAGCCGCATGTATGAGTTTGTGGGCCAGCGTGAAATCAACCGCTCATTGCATGCTAAGGGTTATCTGGATACGCGAATTACCCACCGATTTGTACGCATGACTAACAATGAAAACCGGCATACAAACCCCGTTCGATTCATTCAGGACGATGGAAAACTGATTTATGCCCAACCGGCGGCTTACAATGAAGATCCTTTTGATTTCCGGCGCGTCGCCAAACTGGGCAGGGGTTATTACCTGAGAGACAGCCTGGTACATCAGCCCTTTGATTTCACCGAACGCAATAAATTCCCACTCGAAGCCTTTCAGCAAATACTTCAGTCGGTCATGTTCCCCCATTCAGTGCCAGCCAAGCAACGGTTCAATCTGACGAAGGACGACTACCGCTTTTTGTACCAATACCTCTCGCAGTACCCCAGCGAAACCAATTACCCGAAATACGACGCCAAACAGTACTACGACAGTTACGTAAAATTCTTCTTTATGGACAGTCTGCATCATCAGATGCCATCGACCATACGGGTGTTTAATAAAGTAGGCTGGGCGTATGGTTTTCTTACGGATGCATCCTACGTTGTCGATTTCAAAAACAAGGTGGAGTACATGCTAACAGCCACCCTCTACGTCAATAGCGATGGTATCCTGAACGACGACAAGTATGAGTTTGAGAGCGTAGGCCACCCATTTTTGTACCAGTTAGGCCAAACGATCCATCAATATGAGTTGAAACGAAAACGTCAATATGCTCCAAATTTGGAAGTGTTTCGGATACCCTACGAGAAGCGCGTCAATGATGCGAGGCCGGTTGTTAAAGACGTTGACAATTGAATACCAAACACCATTATTAACCACAGAGGCACAGAGAACACGGAGATTTAAATAAGTAATTTTTTAACCCTGTGTTCTCTGTGCCTCTGTGGTTAAATTTATTCCTAAATGTTAGTGCCCTTAATTCATAAACTCCATGACCCTAAAAACTACATTCCGAGCAATGGTGCTGATTGCGCTCACAGCCATCTCCCTCCATGCGCAAACCGGCACCAAACAAAATCCTCAGCTCTTAACGGTTGCTTCTCCTGAATCAGCCGGATTTTATCCCGAACGACTCAACCGGATCGACGGACTTATTCAGTCGTATATCGATAAAGGCGCTTTCCCAGGTGTGGCGGCTATTGTGGTGAAGGACGGCAAAATCGTGTACCACAAATCGTTTGGCAAATCGGATCTGGAAACGAACAAACCGATGGCGAAGGATGCCATTTTCCGGATTGCTTCCATGACTAAAGCCATTACGTCACTGGTGGTAATGATGCTTCACGAAGAAGGCAAAATCATGCTCGATGATCCCATCAGCAAATACATTCCTGAATTTGCCAAACCCGTAGTCCTCGACAAATTCAACGAGAAAGACAGTACCTATACGACCATTCCGGCCAAGCGGGAAATTACCGTTCGGCACTTGCTTTCGCATATGTCGGGACTCAACTACAATGTTATTGCCAGCGACCCTCGCATGCGGGCTATTTACACGAAAGCTGGTGGTATTCCTGATGCCTTCGTTACCGATAATCTCAAACTGGGCGATATGGTCAAGAAACTCGCCAAGCAACCACTCAACCACCAGCCCGGCGAAAAATGGACCTATGGCCTGAGTATCGATGTGCTGGGCTATCTGGTCGAAGTGGTGTCGGGACAAACGCTGGCGGAGTTTTTTCAGAAACGAATTTTTGAGCCACTGGGCATGAAGGACACGTATTTCTATTTACCCGATGCGAAAAAAGATCGTCTGGTGGCGCTGTATTCGGAAGACAAAGAGAAAAAACTGATAAAAACGGCCAGCATTAAAACGCTACCCGTCGATCCCGATTTCCCGATCATGGGCGCAAAAACATACTATTCTGGCGGTGGCGGTTTATCCAGCACAGCCTATGACTACGCTATTTTCCTGCAAATGCTGCTCAATGATGGCGTTTATAACGGGAAACGGTTATTGAGCCGCAAAGGCGTTGAGCTATTCACGAACAGCAACCAAACCGGCACCTTATTTCCCGATCCCGGTAGCTATTTCAGTCTGGGTTTCGAGGTCATCAATGACAAGGGACACGCAAAAGACCTCAATAGTATCGGTACGTTTTCGTGGGGTGGTGCTTTCAGTACGCACTACTTTGCCGACCCTAAAGAGAAAATCAGCGTGGTACTGATGAAACAAATGTGGGGTACTACCTACGGTGGTGAGCTTGACAAAAAGTTCGATGTATTGGTCTATCAGGCACTGGACAATTAGCTTGCTGTAAGAGTAACAACCGGCCAAAATGTTCCAGTTGATGCGGATGCGGCCAAACACGACCCCGTCAATGCAGGTTAATGAAGTAGAAATGGGGAGTTGACGACAAAACTCCTTGTTTGTACAATCATTAACAGCCAGTAAGGCACGTAAAAATGCGTTACTGGCCCTGCTTTTACATGAAAAAAATAGCCTTTATCGTTCAGCGATATGGAGTAGAAGTGAATGGCGGAGCCGAGTATCTCTGCCGCATACTGGCCGAACGGCTGGTTGGAACCTACGACGTAGACGTACTGACCAGTTGCGCGCTGGAATACATTACCTGGGCCAACTATTATCCGGCCGACACAACAACGATAAACGGGGTTCGGGTACACCGGTTTGCCACGGAGTACGAACGACAGGCGAAAGATCATTTGCAGTACGAAACGGAGCGTAAACTCAAAAAATGGTCGCGACCCGAGGAATGGCAGGGGTTCGGCTTTTTGAAAATGTGGGGCCGCGCGCTGGTAGGCAAGACGGTTCGACGCTTCGGTTTACGGTGGGCGCAACACCAGGGGCCTTATACACCCGACCTGATTACGTATCTGAAGCATAACCATCGGCAGTATGATGCCCTGATCTTCATTACTTATCTATACTACCCTACCATTGCCGGGTTGAACATCGCCCCTAAAAAGTCGATTTTCATACCAACGGCGCACGACGAACTACCCATTTACCTACCGGTATTCCCAGCCGTATTTCATAAGCCGAAAGCGATCCTATTCCTCACGCCCGCCGAAAAACGCTTCGTTCATAAACAGTTTCACAATGAAGCTATTTACAACGATGTTCTCGGTATCGGCATCGAAACGACTGACGTAGTTTCCCCTACTCCAGTGGCTACCCTACTGCATACAGATGCCCCGTACGTGATATACATTGGCCGAATTGACAAGGCGAAATGTTGTGATATGCTGTTCGACTACTTTATCCAATACAAAGAAACCCATCCCTCCCCGCTGAAACTCGTATTGGTAGGCCAGGCGTTTATGCCCATTCCCGATCATGCCGATATCCTCCCCGCAGGCTTTGTGGATGAAGATGTGAAAGTTTCCCTGTTAAAAGGAGCCAAAGCCCTGATCATTCCTTCCCAATACGAAAGTCTGTCGATGGTTACGCTGGAAAGTTTTGCCTATGGCATTCCCGTGCTTGCCAATGAACAGTGCGAAGTACTGAAGGATCACATCACTAGCAGCCAGGGCGGTTTGTTATTCACCGACTATCCCAGCTTCGAGAACGCTGTTCAGCAACTGTTATCGCAGGATACAGCTACTATGGGCGAAAACGGACGCACCTACGTCAAGCAGAATTACACGTGGGACAAGGTATTAACCCGATTTGCCAAAGCCGTTAATTATGTATCGGGCAACCCCTAACTAACTCACCAACTCCTGCATGCGGTTCAGACGTTTATAGACGCTGTTCTGGCTGTTGAGCAATTCGTAGTGATTGCCCCGTTCTATAATTTCGCCACCTTCCATAATCAGAATCTCATCGGCCTCTTTAATTGTGCTGAGTCGATGGGCGATGACCAGCGTTGTGCGGCCTTCCATCAGGTTATTGAGCGCATCCTGAACCGATTTTTCTGATTCGATATCCAGCGCAGACGTGGCCTCATCCAGAATCAGAATCGAAGGCTTTTTAAACACCGCTCGGGCAATGCTCAACCGTTGACGCTGACCACCACTCAGGCGAATCCCTCTGTCGCCAATAATGGTGTTGTAGCCGTCTTCGGTCTCCATAATAAAGTTGTGCGCATTGGCAACTTTGGCCGCTTCAATAACGTCCTCCACACTGGCATCCGGCTTGCCCAATGCGATGTTATTGAAGATCGTATCGTGGAACAGAATGATCTCCTGGGTTACAAAACTCATCTGTTGCCGCAACGATTCCATCGTATAGTCCCGCACATCAACGCCGTCTATGGTGACACGTCCCGTTGTAACTTCATAAAATCGGGGAATCAGGTCGGCAATGGTGGATTTGCCTACGCCAGACGGCCCCACTAACGCAATTTTCCGGCCTTTAGCGATTCTGAAATTGATATTTCTCAGAACGGGTTTGTCGCCATACTGGAAGCTGACGTTTTCAAAAACGATGTCCTGCCGGAACCCATCCAGCCCCCTGGCGTTCGGTTTATCTTGTATCTCGATGGGTTTGTCCAGCAGTTCAAGAATACGCTCACCCGCAGCCTGCCCCTGCTGAATATTGGTCAGCGCCACAACAATTGCTTTCGCTGGCCGAATTACCTGCGAGAAAATGGCAATGAAGGCGATAAACGAACCCGCCTGCAAATTGCTCTGGCTGTTTAACACCAACCCCCCCCCGTATACCAGAATACAGGCGACCACAAATACACCTGATGCTTCGGAGAAAGCGGGGGCTAGCTCCCGTCGTTTAAAACCTTCCAGGCTTGCCTGTCGGTAAAAATCGTTTTCGCGGCTGAAACGCTTCAGGACAAAATCGGTGGCGTTGAACGACCGCAGAATCCGCATTCCGAGCAGGGTTTCATCCATGATGGTCAGCATCCGACCCATGGATGATTGTACATCCTGAGCTTCCTTTTTCAACTTTTTGGTCACAGCTGCAATCCCAACCGCCGAAATGGGGATAATAACGAGCGTAAAGAGTGTAAGCTTAACCGAGATCGTGAACAACGCTACAAAGTACCCGATCAACAGATAGGGCTCTTTGAACACAATTTCAATAGAGCTGCCCGCCACGCTTTCAATGGCATACACATCGCCATTGAGCCGGGAGAGCAGATCGCCTTTGTGCTCTTTGGTGAAATAACCCAGATGCAGGTAGTTGATTTTTTCAAAGAGGGCTTCCCGGAGTCGTTTCACCAGCAAGGTTCTGGCGTTGAGTAAGCATTGCTGCGCCAGAAATCGAAAAAAATTGGTCAGGATGACCGCCACCACAATCATACCCGCCAGAAAATAGAGCGCGTAAATGGGCTTTGTTGTTTTGAACTGATAGATCTGATGGTAAAACAGATCCTTAAAATACGCTGGCGACAGTTGAAATTCGGGTACCGACGCGTATTTAGCGGCATCGGCCGTGTTGAGTGGGTCAAAGAGGAAATTAAGGAGCGGGATGATCAGCGCAAACTGAAATACGTTGAAAAACACCGCTATGAGCGTGAAGCCAAAAAAGGGAATTACAAACTTTCCATAAGGCTTGGCATACGCCATCAGCCGTTTATATATCTTCATTCGTTGTATTTACTATTGATTCTATGGCTTCTCGTGATTCTATTGTTGCCTATAGAATCACGAGAAACGTAGGCTAGGCCATTGACCGATAGACCTCCATATATTTTCTGGCCGAATCTTCCCAATTGAACGTAGCACTATACGCTTTCAGGGCTTCCTGCATCTGACTACCTGCTCGTTTGTAGTGTTGCATGCCCGCGGTGAAGTCATCATGCATGTTGTCGAAATCATGGAAGTAAAACGCAAAATCCTTCCCTATTTCAGGCAGGGCAGTGTGCCTCGATAAAAACACCGGCTTCCCAACTGACATAGCTTCGGTTACCGGAAGACCAAAGCCCTCAGCCAGCGAGGGCATCACCACAGCCTGACAATTATGATAATACCAGGATTTTTCCTCTTCCGTGATTTCGTTCACTAAATGCATCCGATCCTCTACCTTCAAGTCGGTTGCGTGTTCATGGAGAAAATGGGCATATTCTTTATCCTCGTGGCGACCAGCCAGTACGAGTTCCAGCGATGGGTTTTGTTGTAATAAAGGAAGAATCCGGTGCTGATTTTTTTTGCGGGTAATTACCCCCACGTTAAACAGAAAGGGAATTCGCGGACGGTACGACTTGGATTTTAGCACGGGTTGTTGCAGGCGGTTCGTGCCATTATAAATCACATGAACAGGTTTACCGGCCGTGTTGCAGTGCGTCAGCACATCGTTTTTCGTAAACTCAGAAATACAGACAATAGCATCACTCCGGTCTATATTTCGCTGCACATGGTCGAGGCAACGCTCCTTTTTGTAGTCAGGTTTGTCTTCATGCAAAAAATTAAGGTCATGAATCGTTAGCAATACCTTAATTTTCTTGTTCCGCCGGGGCACATATTGGGAGCTTTGATAGGTACTATGCCAGATGTGATACTGACTCACCGAAGGCATCATAAATTTCTGAAGCGAATGCTGCGGGATACACGTTGTCGATGAATCGAAGGCCTCCCGAACATGCTGTGGAATAAATACGGACAACTCCTCCGGACTCGTGCGCTGACGAAGAGTTCTTCCCAAATTGAGACAATAATAGTACAAACCGGTGTTCACGTACTTCATTCTCTCGCAATCAAAGATGATACGAATCATACTAAAGTGTCCTCCTAACGTTGTTTAGCTAATTGAAAAATCAAAAAACTCACTCCCTACAAAAACAGTTAATCGAGTATACACGCAGGCACTTCTGGCAAACTACGTCTGCATTTAAGTGTACGTGTAAGTAGAATTATACAAATTGTAGTAGGTAGTGCAACAAAGGGTTTAGTATAAACCATACCGTCTCTATCGGGATAATGTTGCATAAAACGTAAAAAAACGAGTATCCGGCCCTACCGAATACACGATTCAGGCTTATGTCCCGTATCATTTTTGATTGTGATCTGATGAAATTTCCTCATTCTGGCCTGTATCACTATTGCCAGAATCTGGGAGAGCATATCAATAAACGACTCGCTGAAACCAATCAGCCCTTAATGAGGCTATACCTTCCTCCCCGAAAGAAGCTCACGCTTACAGCTGAACCGCATCACCTTGTCGAGCAGAAGTGGCACAGGCTCATTCAACCGTTCCTGCTCAACTGCCGGATTTGGCACGCTCCCTTTCAATCGGGGCGGATTTTACCAGACAAAAAGAGGTTTCCCCACCTGAAGGTGGTTCTTACGGTTCACGATCTGAATGTATTGCACGAAGGCAAACCGGACGCTGTTCAACGGAAAAGTCTGGCGCACACGCAATCCCTGATCGATCAGAGCGATGCGATTGTGTGTATCTCTGAGTTCACCAAAAATGATGTACTGACGCATTGCTCGGTTGGGGATAAGCCTATATACGTCATTCACAATGGCGTTGGTAAATTACCTGACCTAACCGAAGAACCAGTGCTCTACAAGCCGGAACGAGAGTTTCTGCTCGGCATTGGTTACCTCAACCAGAAAAAGAATTTCCATGTTTTACTGCCTTTGCTGCAAGCCAACCCCGACCTTGAACTGATTCTGATTGGACGTCACGACGACCCGTATTATGTACATCAGATGCGTAATCAGGCGCAAAGCCTGGGGGTCGACAATCGCTTGCACTTGCTGGGTACGGTTTCCGAAGCCGATAAAATCTGGTATCTGCGCAATTGTAAGGCCTTGCTGCATCCTTCTCTGGCCGAAGGTTTTGGGCTACCGGTAGTAGAAGCTATGCAGTTTGGCAAGCCGGTATTCTTATCAACGCGTACATCATTACCGGAAGTGGGCGGTGAAGCCGCTTTTTACTTTCCCAATTTCGACCCCGACAGTATGCAGGAGGTGTTTCGAGAAGGCATGAAAGCCTTCGAGTCGCCGATACGCAAAGAAGCTATCTATAAAAATGCCGCTCGCTTCGAATGGGAGGAAAGCGCCAGACAATATCTGGCTGTTTATGAGTCGATTAGAACCTAGCTCGGGCCGAACTAGCTCCAGGCCAAAAGCATTAAGTTCACCTTTCAGAGTTGTGGATTGTTGCATTCTGTTCGCTACCTACTTAGTTTAAGGGCTCCTTACCCCCTTTCACCTAAACAGAATGAACGATCTTTCACGGCTTCTCGCCTGTTGGCTACTGGCAACAACTGCCTTCGCACAACTTCAGAACCTCCCTGTTTATCAGCCGACTCCCGTTAAACAGGATTGGCTTCTTACACCTGTTACACAGAGAGCGGGCGTCTATCGAACCAACAGCGGCAAAGACCTTGTGCTATCCAATGGGCTGCTGACCCGCCGGTTTCGGATTAGTCCCAATCTGGCTACTGTCGATTACCAGAATCTGGTAACGGGCGAGCAATTTGTGCGCTCCGTCCGGCCCGAAGCCATGGTGACGTTGAATGGGAAAACATATCGGGTTGGTGGGTTGTACGGCCAGAAAGAACATGCGTATCTACGCGAAGAGTGGCTTGCTGACTTTACGGCCAATCCAGCCGATTTCCAGTTTAAGACGTTCACGGTTTCGCCCTTACAACCCTACATAAACTGGAAATCACGTACCTGGACCCTGAATAAAAAGCAGCCGACTGGTCAGGAAGTAACGCTGTTCTTTTCGGCCAATGCACCCGAACTACAAGGCGTTGAGGTGGCTGTTCATTACGCGCTTTACGATGGTATTCCAACGCTCAGTAAGTGGGTAACAATTCAGAATAAAAGCCAGAAATCGCTTCACATTAATCAGGTTATCAGTGAGATACTGGCAACACCCGAAGAAGAATCAGCCGTAGTGGGTAAGCCCGAGCAGATGAAGAAACCACAGCGGATTTACATCGAAAATAACTTTGCGTTCAACAATGCGATGCGCTATGATTTATCCGATCAGGCCACGCACTGGAAAACCGATTCCTTGTATACGTCACAGGTAAACTACAATTACGAAACGCCCTGTTTGCTGGAAGTGTACCCAACTGTTGGCGTCGGTATTGATCTGGCACCGGACCAAACCTACAACTCAATCCATTCGTACGAACTACTGCTGGACTCTTACGACCGCGAACGGAATGGCCTCGCCCGACGGCAGTTCTACCGAACCGTAACACCCTGGACAACCCAGAATCCCATTTTTATGCACCTCGTCAGCACCGACCCGGTGGTGGTTAAACGGGGCATCGATCAATGTGCAGAAACGGGTTACGAACTGGTTATTCTCAGCTTTGGCAGCGGCCTGAATATGGAAGATGCCAGCGATGCAAACATTCAGAAATTCAAAGCTTTGGCCGATTACGCCCACAGTAAAGGCATTCTGTTAGGCGGCTATTCGTTATTCAGCAGTCGGCGGATTGATGACGAGAATGATGTGATTGACCCAAAAACCGGCCTGCCCGATAAAGGTGCGTTTTTTGGTAACGCGCCCTGTTTAGCCAGTCAGTGGGGTATCAACTACCTGAACAGTCTGAAAAAATTCATCACCGAAACCGGCTTCGATCTACTCGAACACGATGGCCCCTACCCCGGCGATGTGTGCGCTTCCACGAAGCATCCGGGCCACAAAGGACTCGACGATTCGCAGTGGGTACAGATGGAAATGCAGAAAGGATTTTACCGCTCTCTAAACGAAAAAGGCGTCTACATCAACGCCCCCGACTGGTACTTTATGGATGGCTCCAACAAGATTGGACTTGGCTATCGGGAAGTTAATTTCTCGCTATCCCGCGAGCAGCAAAAACTGCTGAATCGACAGAACATTTTTGATGGGACCTGGGAGAAAACGCCTGCTATGGGTTGGGGCTTTGTTCCACTCACCAAATACCAGGGCGGTGGCCCCGAAGCCGTCCTGGAACCCCTCAGCGAACACCTGACCGATTACGAGCAACTGATGGTGCAATATTACGGCGCGGGCGTTCAGGCCTGTTATCGCGGCCCCCGCCTATATGATACCGATGCTACTAAACAGACGGTTCAACAGGTAATCAGTTGGTACAAAAAGTATCGCCCCATCCTGAATTCTGATTTGATTCACCTCCGCCGTCCCGATGGCCGTGATTGGGATGGTATCATGCATGTTAACCCAGCCTTAAAAGAGAAAGGTGTAGTGATGCTGTTCAATCCGTTGAAAACGAAAATCACCCGTACCATTAAGTTGCCCCTTTACTACACCGGCCTCCGCGAAACAGCCCAGATTCGAAAAGGCGAAGGCAAACCCAAATCGTACAAACTGAACCGGAATTATGAAGTGGAAATACCGGTAGAAATAGGGCCAGAGAGTTACGGCTGGTGGGTGGTTGAGTGATAGAATTCGAGAAAATTTTACCACAGAGGCACAGAGAATAGAGAGATTTAAATAGGTGATTTTTAACTCTGAAGCTGTTTAAACTTTCTAAATTTCGTAAAAACTGAATCGATTTTTGTCATCCCGACGTCAGGAGGGATCTCAAGCTTTGTAATAGGCTAGCTTGAGATCCCTCCTGACGTCGGGATGACAAAAAATCATGCAAATTCTAGCTAGAAAATGAAAGTTCAAACAGCTTCTCTGTGCCTCTGTGGTAAAATAATATTTCGTTTGCCTGGTTACCTGAATTTCAGTATTCATCTTCCTCCGCTTGGCTAAGCGATTCGTGGTAGGAAATGATCTGGTAAAGCACCTCTACAGCAATGGCGAAGTTTTCTTCGCCCACTAATTCTTTATACGTGTTTGTAAGTTTTTCCTGTTCTCGTTTAGCCACCAGCAAGAGTTTTTTACCGTCATCTGTCAGGGAAATCTTAGCGCTACGCCCGTCACGTTTGCTTTTCTCGGTCGTAATCAGTCCTTCCACCTCCATTTCTTTCACCGTCCGGCTCATGGCCTGTTTAGGCTGCATGGCCCGTTTGGCCAATTCCTGATTGGTAGTCCCGTTTAAACTAATATTGGTCAGGAATTTCATGAACGAGGTTTTGAAGGGCATATCCGTCGATGCGTTCATGGCATTCTGCATCCAGCCATCTGTCAGCCGTTTGGTAACCGCAATCAAACGCACCCAATTACGCTCATTATTCTGCAAATAGGTCGTTAACTCGGCCAGGATAGCCTTCTTCTTTTTCACTCCCATTACCTTCTGATACGATTTTTACGAGATTAGAAATAAGCCAAACAAATATAGTCATACTTGATTACTATATGGTCAACAAACAGGACTATATTTGCAACGAACAGTTTATCTAAAACAAATACGATCCTTACTATGTCACTCAAGCATGTAAACATAGCGGTATCCGATGTGGTACAAACAAAAGCATTTTTTGAAACGTATTTTGGCTTCCGCTGCCTCGAATTAAAGGGCGATTTTATTGCCATTCTTCATGATGACGATGGGTTTATTCTAACAATCAGCAATTTTAAGAAAGGTGAAATACCTCAGTACCCGGCCGATTTTCATGTGGGCTTCGTTCAGGAAACGCCCGAAAAAGTCATGGAAATTTATCAGCGGATGAAAGCCGATGGCATCGACGTTGGTAAAGAGCCCCGAAATTACGCCGGGCGTGGAACCATGTCGTTTTATGTACCCGTGCCCGGAAATTTCCTGATCGAAGTACTATGTATTGTTGAATAACAACCAATTAGTACCGTTCACTCAATAGGCATTGCGTTCAGGCGTAGATTGGGGCTACTTTCGCAGTAGCCTCTATTTCAGGGAATAATCACCTAATTTACCCCTAATAATGTCTCAACTAGATCAGCTCCTGGCCGGTGTTGCCGCTGCCCGTGTTCGCTACCTTACTGAAGTTGGAAAGCTCACAGAAGCGCAGGCCCACTGGAAACCATCGCCTGAGGTATGGAGCGCCGTCGAAAATACGGAACATCTGTACTGGGCGGAGCACGGCGGCATTTGGGGAATCTGGCGGGCGTTACTGGCTAAACAAATGGGTAATCCCGTTTGGGAAGGAGAACTGATTCATAGGGGGCTACCTATCGAAACCATTATTGAGCGAACCTGGCGGCCCAAGGAGCAAGTACCTGCCATTGCGGCTCCGTGCATGGGTGGCCCATTTATCTTTTGGCTATCGGCATTTGCCAATTTGCAACAACCTTTAAGTGATCTGTGCGTCGCGCTGGCCAACGAAGACTTAGAAACAATTATTCATCCTCACGCCATCTCTGGCCCGTTAGACATCCGGCAGCGTTTCGAGTTTCTGCGCTTCCACATCGACCGGCACCGGAATCAGGTAATGGCGTTGGGGCTGGTTTAAACTAAGTCAGGAAAGTTGGCGCGCACCATGGCGGAGAACAAACTGGTTGGCTTTCCCCATTCTTTAAAGGCTTCCCGTATCTCATTTGATTGATCACCGTTTCTTAGGACGACATCTTCTAAAAAACGAAGTTTTCTCAAATGCTCGAATCGCTCCTTTAACAGAAACTCCCGGTTCAGGCCGGTGCGTTTAATCGTCTCTTTACCTTTCCGAGAACCATTTTTAGGCTTGATAATCTCAGCTTCGAATACTAAATGATCGTCTATGCTATCAATTGCTGGATGGAGAATCAGGCTTTCTTCTACTGTGTAATCGTCTTTGTGAGAGTTGGCTCGCTTGCTCTCATCAGCTAAGGGAAAGTAATTCTTTTTATAAACCTGATTGCAGATTTGGCAACAGAAGAACAGGTTAGTGAAATCATAAGCCAACCAGTAATAGCCTGGTTTAACTAAAGGTTGATTATCATCTTGCTGATAGCCCGCTTTGGGCCGAAAATGTTCAACATCACCATGCGAAATATGGTCTATTTTAGCCTCACAAAAACAGCATTTGTTATGCTGAATTGTCCGTAAAATTTCTTTAACGGATTTATGGCCGTAAATAGTTTTATCAAAGACAAACGTAGTGTCTCCGCTATTGAATATTGATTTTAGCTTCTCTACTGCCTTCTCCCCTCTTCCATTACTCGCTAAAATGACTGGTATTGCTACGGTGGATTTGTCAATCTTAATCACAGGTCACTTGCTCAATGCTTTGCCAATCAATTCCAATGCTTTGAGAGCCTCCCATGACTCTGATGACGTTAGTTGGCCAAGTTCTTCCTCTAACTGGGCTAACTCCTGATCTTCTTTTTTTGAACGGCCATCTTTCAACAATAAGGCACGCCGACGTTGCATTTTATCCTCTGTTGCAGGCGGACGGGCACTTACTCCCCCAAACAAATCACTGCTCAAAATCTGATCGATACGCCAGCTATGCACATCAATGCTATCGGCAACGTGCGTTTCATCCCCTTCCCGTTTCAACAAAATAACATTCGCATCCTCCGCCGATTGTACAATCAATGGACTATGTGCTGTGACAATAAATTGAGTATTGGGAAACGTATCGGTCAAAAACTGAATGATAGTACGCTGGAATTTTGGGTGCAGATGTAAATCAATTTCATCTACCAAACAAACGGCAGGTTCGGCTAGAGGATTTTCGCTGTCGGGATAACGATCAAATAGGCCTTTTGCAAAGTCTACCATCCATGCAATGAGGGTTTTGTAGCCAAGGCTTAATTCATGTAGGCGCACATCACCGTAGTGTGTTTTGAAGAATACTTTAGGTATACCAGTGTATGTCTGTATATCAATGCCAAATATTTCGTCTCGAAAAAGTTGCCTCAATATGCTCATCACTCTTAGATATCGCCGTCTGAACTTTTCTTCTTTTAAAGATATATAGTCTGCCTGAACAAGCCATTCCTCGGCGTTAATCAGATCATTATTTTCAGAATAAAAACTTGATATTTGATTTGCTTTCTTTTCGGTTATGGCAGATGTACTTATCCGACGAGCAGCGTTATAAGCAAAAATATTCACATCTATTTCATAATCCCGAGTTAGTCGAAAAGCACAGCCAGCATTATATTTTACATCCTTAAACCACTTTTCAGATGTAAAGCCGGTTAGTATATCTTCGTCTGCTTTAGATAGAATGCCTACTATCTCCGCTCCAATATTTTCTTTGTCAAATCGCCAGAGTTCGGTAAAATCAATACCCGTTTCAGTTATACTCTGTTGATTTTGCACTATTACAAGCAACCCCTTCAAAACCGTCGTCTTCCCCGTTCCATTATCTCCCAAAATCACATTCCAACGGGCAGCTTTTCCATCTTTATCCGTGAAATTAATTGTCTGCTTCGTACCGAACGAACGGACGTTTTCCAGGGAAATGCTTTTGAACCAGACGCGGGGATTCATATAGTTTGCTACTTTTTTCGTAAAATTAACACAATTTCAACCGTCAGATAATGGGGCAACCTTAAGCAATATGCAAATAACAATTGAGGTAGAAGACAGTGTCGTTGAATCGCTGGGATACGAGCGGGTCAAGGACTTATTGAGTGATTCGGCAACCCATCTGGAAATGAAGGTAGCCGCTCTGGAGATTCTTAAAGAGCTAACGGAAAACGATCCCGTGCAGGACCCAGACTGGAAAGCTGCCCGCGAGCAAGCCTGGGAACAGGAAAAACATAAGTATTTGCGTACTCCCAATCCATGAGCTACGTCATTGATGCCAATGTGCTAATGAGTGCTTTGATTAGCGGCAAAGCATTTTATAAAACTATTTTCGGAGCACTTGATTTGTTAGTACCCGAATTTGCCCTCGTTGAAATAGAGAAGTATAAAGAGACCATCCAGCAAAAGTCAAAGCTTGATGAGCCAGCAATGCGAGGGTATACGCTTGATATATTCCAACAGTTAACCATCTTGCCAAACTACTTTCTTTCACAAGGTGCACTAACTGAAGCAGATCGACTTATCGGACACATCGACGCCAAAGACATTAGCTATCTCGCCCTAGAGATACAAACCAATTCAGTATTGTTAACCCGCGATCAACCTATCTATAAAGCAGCCCGGCAGAATGGGTTTCGTCGGATTATGTTGTTTGATAGCTTTCTGCGTCAATATTTATAAACCGTAAACCTTCCTTACACCTCCTCCGTCTGCAACTGCTTCTCGTAGAGTTCGCGGTAAGCACCGTTTTTGGCCAGTAATTCATCGTGCGTGCCCTGCTCGATGATTTCGCCCTCGTCGAGCATGATGATGAAGTCGGCCAGTTTTGCGGAGGAAACACGGTGCGAAATCACCACCGACGTACGGTCGGCCATAATACGCTGGAGGTTGTTCAGGATGATGTTTTCAGTATTGGTGTCCACCGCCGAGAGGCAGTCGTCCAGAATCAGGATTTTAGGGTCGCGGGCGATGGCGCGGGCGATACTTAGCCGTTGCTTCTGTCCGCCCGATAACGTAACTCCCCGCTCACCCACGCGTGTTTCGAACTGTTCCGGGAAGTCCAGTACGTTCTGATACAAATCGGCATCACGGATGGCCTGATCGACGCGTTCCTGCGGCAGATCGGGTTTGCCGAAACGAACGTTGTTACTGATGGTTTCAGAGAACAGGAACACATCCTGCGGCACATATCCCATTTGCTCCCGCAACGAAGTCAGATTGTAATCTTTGATTGGAATTCCATCGATCAGAATCTCGCCAAAGGTGACGTCATACATCCGCGTCAGCAGATTGGCCAATGTGCTTTTTCCAGAGCCAGTTGTTCCAAGAATAGCCACCGTTTCACCCGACCGAACATGCATGGAGAACTCCTTAATCGCGATAATGCCCGAATCAGGATACACAAATCGAACCTTCCTGAATTCGATGTCTCCCTGAATCGTGTGGATGATATTCTTCTGCGAGACGATGTCGGTTTTTATGCTCAGGAACTCGTTGATCCGCTGTTGCGAGGCAGCTGCCCGTTGTGTTTGGCTCGTGGTCCAGCCCAGGGCCATAACCGGCCAGGTCAGCATGTTTACGTACAGAATGAACTCGGTAATATTGCCGGGCGTCAGTCGTCCAGCTATGATTTCCTGCCCACCCACGAAAATAACCAGCACGTTACTCAGGCCAACCAGGATAGCTACAATAGGAAAAAACAGTGAATCAACCCGTGTCAGACTCAGCGATTTATTTCGGTATTCATCACTCTCGATCTCGAACTTAGCCGCTGAATTGTTCTCCTGCACAAAAGCCTTCAGCACGCGAATCCCCGAAAAAGCTTCCTGCACATAAGTCGATAAGCGCGACAACGACCGTTGAATTTCTTCCGACCGACGAATGATAATGTTGTTAACGATGTAGATGGCTACCGATAGAATTGGCAGCGGCAATAACACATATAACGACAGTCGGGCATTAATACTGACCATATAACTAATGACCAGAATAAACAGCACGATCAGGTTCAGCCCATACATGATACTCGGTCCAACGTACATCCTGACTTTACTGACATCTTCCGAAATACGGGCCATCAAATCGCCGGTGTTGTGTTGACGATAGAAGCTAAGCGGCAGGGTTTGGTAGTGGTTGTAAATCTCGTTTTTGAGGTCGTATTCTACGTGCCGGGACATAACGATGAGCGTTTGCCGAACCAGAAACAGAAAGAACCCTTTCAGCAAAGCCAGTACGAGCGTCAGTACCCCAAAAAGCAGAATACTAAACGCAAACACCTCATAGAGACCTGATTGCAATGGAGACTTATCGTAGAGATAATAGACATCCAGCGTTTCGCGTACCAGATCGAGGGCATACCGCACCAACTGGGCAGGAAAAATACCGAAGAGGTTGGAAATGGCCGTAAAAGCCGTTCCCAGAATCAGGTACCATTTATACTTAAGGAGGTATTTATTAAGATAGGAAAGTGCTTTCACAGGACAACCAACAGCGTTTTGTTCGTAACGGCTGGGGGTTTGGAAAAGTTGCAGATTAGCAGGGAGTACGGGGCAGGGGAGATACTACAGGTTGGCAGCTTTACTCATTTTTCTCAAGCCCACTCCTTGCCCCGTGCTCCCTGCCAATCTCCCTTGCCTTTTTGCAAGATAAATCGTATTTTTGCACCCGATTTCAAACAGTTCTTTTCTTACCGGTAGATTTTAGACTTAGGCGGATGCTCAACAGGCGACTACTCCGAATAAAGGTCATGCAGGCGTTGTACGCCCTGAAGCAGGCCGAATTTTCAAATCAGCAAATGGCCATCGATGGCATTAATGATCTCTTCCAACCCGACCTAAACTCGATGCTGCCGCAAGACAAGCGGCAACTCGAAGGCTACCGAAAACTCGCCAGCCTGCTCTTTGAGGAGGCTATTAAATCCAATAAAGCTGCTCAGGACGATGACGCCCCTAAAAAGGTCCTTAAAGCTGCTAACGACGGATTTGTATTCTACCAGATCCGGACAAAAAAAGACCATCAGCACCTTGCACAGATGCTATTGAAGCAGGTAAATGGCATCTACGATGATTATTTACGGGTCATGCTATTGCTTGTTGAACTGGGTCACGCGGCTAGTATTGACAGCGAACGTAAGTACCGTGATGTAGACGAAACTCCGTTCCCGTTCGAATCAACGCTCAACGACAACACGGTTGTACAGGCACTCGCCCAGCATCAGCCGCTCAAAAATGAAGCCCTCCGGCACGGCATTTCCTGGACCGATGATCTCGGATTTGTGCGAAAAGCGCTGAAAGAAGCCTTAAAAACCGATGAGACGTACCGTGCCTATTGCGATCAACGAACCCACACGGCCGATGAAGATCAGGCATTGGCACAATACGTGCTGCGGACATTGATATTTAAACACGAAACCATTCGCGATCATCTGGCCGAAATCGACCTAAGTTGGGCCGAAAACAGCGAAGTTGTGCGTGGGTTAGCCATTCGAACCATTAAGTCGGCGCAAAGCCCAACTGGTTTACAGTTGGAGCCATTGACCGACGATTGGGAAGAAGACGAATTATTCCTGAATACGTTGTTTGATCAGTCGCTGGAAAACGATGCTGATTATGAGCAGCTATTAGCCGACCAGCTTCAAAACTGGGATGTTGAGCGGGTAGCCATGCTCGATAAAATCATTCTAAAACTGGCGGTTTGTGAGTTACTCAGTTTTCCAAACATTCCGGTTAAAGTTACGATTAATGAATATATCGAACTCGCAAAGGCGTACAGTACGCCTAAAAGCGGTAAGTTTGTCAATGGAATATTAGACAACCTGTCTGAGAAGTTACAAGCCTCAGGCCGTCTGCGTAAAAGCGGACGAGGGTTGTTGGACAATAAATAAAAGGGTTTGTGGTTTACGGTTTGTGGTTTACAGTAGCTGGCGCAAAAGATTGCCAAGGTAGAGCTACCATAAACCACAAACCGTAAACCACAAACCACAAACTTTAAAAACAATGAGCAGAATTGGCCGTGATTTAACCTTTTTGCTGACTGGCATTGCCGCCGGTTCCCTGTTTGGATTGCTGTATGCGCCCGATAAGGGCAAAATTACCCGTGATCGACTTTCCTTCCGGTTATCGAAATACCGAGAGCAGATCAATCTGCTGCTCGAAGACTTAGGGAATTCGAACGATCAGCCCGAAAACTCATCGAAGAATGAAGGGCAACGTGTCGTTAATGATGCCCGTGAAAAAGCCGAACGACTGCTGGAAGACGTAGATCGGCTGATGGCTCAAATCAAGCAACAGAATACTTAATACGTTTTGTTAAAAGTTTGTAGTTTGACGTTTGTAGTTAACTGAAACATCAAACTACAAACGTCAAACTACAAACTTGTTTAAAATGTATCTCAGAAATTGGCTACTCATAACAGCCCTGGCCGGTATTGGTTTTGGGCAGATTAGCTGTGATAACCGGCAACAGGGAAAAGAGTCGAAGGAGGTAGCTTCTGGAAAAATGCCAAAAATCACGTTTGATGAAAAAGGCATTTACGATTTTGGTACTCTTACCGAAGGCGATACAGTCGAGCATGTTTTTGCGTTCAAAAACACAGGCGAATTCCCACTGATCATCAATAACATTACGGCCTCCTGCGGTTGCACAACGCCTGAGTGGCCCCACGAGCCCGTAGCGCCAGGAGAGAAATCATCGGTGAAGGTTCGCTTTAATAGTCGGGGCAAGAGTGGTGAACAGAGCAAAACCATTACCATCTTTGCGAACACAGAACCGTCCATGACCGATCTTCATTTCAAAGCATTGGTGAATTCGAAAGCCGATTCTGCCAAAAACTAACAATACCACCAAGAACTATGTATTCGATTTTATTACAGGGCCTAGCTGGTTCCAACACATCCATGATTTACAATGTGCTGCTATGGGTCGGCATCATTGGCATTTTCTACTTCTTTATGATTCGTCCGCAACAGAAAAAGCAGAAGGATCAAAAGAGTTTTATAGAAAACCTCAAAAAAGGGGATAACGTCGTTACGATTGGGGGACTGCATGGAAAAATTGCATCTGTAGAAGGCACCACCATCACACTCGAAGTAGATCGGGGCGTTAAGATGACCTTCGAGAAAACGTCCATTTCTCGCGAGGCAACTGTCAAGCCAGCCGAAGACGAGAAGAAATAAGTTTGTTCATTAGTATATTAAGTGGAGTGAGTGAAGTAGGTGAAATAAGTTGGGGTACTCCACTCTGCTCGCTCTACCTACTTCACTTACTCCACCTACTTCGCACTCTTCTTTGTGAACTCCCACGCCCCAAACGTCCGCTCGTTTCAGCCAACGAAGGCCATCTTGTGCCTGGTAGCCGCCACGCTGTTCTGGTTTTTGAGCGCGCTTAACAAACCGGGCTACACCCTGAACGTCGAGTATCCAATACGCTTTGTATACAATGACTCGTTGTTTATCCCAACCACCCCGCTCCCTACAACGGTTCGGGTGAATGTATCGAGTGATGGCTGGGGGTTGCTCCGCCATGCCTGGATGCCCTTCCGTGTCGATCCCGTGAACTATGTAGTTCATGATCCCCTTCAGGCATCGATCATCAATACCTCATCATTAACAGCAGCGCTGGCGGAACACATTAAAAAACTGCACGTTAACTATGTGGTAGCCGATAAACTCGACATTCATTTCGAACGGCGATTGACCAAAACGATTCAATTGGTAGCCGATAGTCTGCACATGAACATGGCCCCCCGCTTTGTCGTGACGAGTGTCATTAATCTGACTCCTCATACGATTCAGGTTGATGGCCCAGAGAGATTAGTACGGGGTTTACCCGATACCCTGCTCGTAAAAATTCCGCGCAAACGCATTGCCGATAACTACGATGAAGAAATCCCCCTCAATCACCTGCGTCATCCACTCCTGCACACCAGCGCCGACCGCGTAGCGGTTAGTTTTGAAGTCGGTGAGTTGCTATCTCCCTTAAAATGAACAATGGAAAATGATTAATTGATAATGCATCCAACGCGTTGTTCATTTTACATTATTCATTGTTCATTATCTATATGTCCATGAAACCTCCTCTCCAGATTGGCGTAACGGGCGGCATTGGCTCGGGCAAAAGTATTGTTTGTCAGGTATTCCAATCCTTAGGTGCTCCAGTCTATGAGGCCGACGAGCGCGCTAAATGGCTTACTGAACATGACCCCATTCTGAAAGCCGACATACGGCGAGTTTTGGGTCCAGACGCTTACGATGCACTTGGGCACTACAACCGGGCGTGGGTAGCCTCTCAGGTATTTGCCAACCCCGAACTGTTAACCGCACTCAACGGGGTTATCCATCCCCGCGTCTTTACCGATACAACAGCCTGGGTTACTCAACAAACGGGCAAACCCTATGTGATTAAGGAAGCTGCGTTGATGAAAGCTGCTGGCGACAACAACTCCCTGGATAAAGTCATTGTGGTAAACGCGCCATTAGACGTACGCATCGAGCGCATTCGCAAACGCGACCCGCACCGCTCCGAAGCCGAAATTCGGAACATCATTGCCCGCCAGATAAGCGACGAAGAGCGACTCAAACTGGCCGATTACGTTCTTGATAACGACGAGAGCCAGTTGCTTCTCCCCCAGATTGTGCGGCTACATGAGGATTTTTTACGGCAGTGGGCAAATTAATGGCGGTATGGCTGTAATTTGGGGGAACACTCATCAATAAGCCTACTTAATGAAACAACGCTTACTCCTCTTTAGCTGCTGCATCGGCAGCTTTCTGTTCGGTGCATTCATTACCAACGACGACCCCAAAAAGCCTCTAACCTCCGAAATGGTTGAGGTGGCAGCCCACGTATTCGACCTGGAGTTTACGCCCGCCGAGCGTGATTCCATGCTGGGTAATTTAAACAACGCCCGCCAGAACTATGAAGCGTTGCGCAAAATCGACTTACCTAACGATGTGGCTCCGGCGTTGTATTTCAATCCACTTCCGGCAGGCTTCGTTATGCCTACTGGTCCGTCGTCGTTTAAGGCATCCCTCGCGGGGCAGGTTACACTTCCCAAAAATCGCGACGAGCTGGCGTATTATACGGTTGGACAGTTGGGCCAGTTGATCCGAACGAAACAGATTTCATCGGTCGAACTCACACAGTTTTTCCTTAATCGGCTCAAAACGTATGACCCCAAACTACACTGTGTTATTACCTTAACCGAAGACTTAGCCCTAAGTCAGGCCAAGCGCGCCGACGATGAATTGAAAGCCGGAAAATACCGGGGACCATTGCATGGTATACCTTACGGTGCGAAAGATTTGCTGGCTAAAAAAGGCTATAAAACAACCTGGGGTGCCATGCCTTATAAAGACCAGACACTGGGTCTCGACGCAACCGTCATTCAACGACTCGAACAAGCAGGCGCTGTCTTGTGTGGCAAAATGACACTCGGTGCCTTAGCGATGGGCGATGTCTGGTACGGCGGCATGACGCGCAATCCCTGGAATACAGCCAATGGTTCCAGCGGCTCATCGGCGGGTTCAGCATCGAGTGTATCGGCGGGTTTACTACCCTTTGCCATCGGTACCGAAACACTCGGTTCTATCGTCTCGCCTTCCACAGTTTGCGGCACAACGGGTCTTCGCCCAACCTTCGGGCGGGTGAGTCGGCACGGAGCAATGGCGTTGAGCTGGAGCATGGATAAAATTGGACCGATAACCCGCTCAGTTGAGGATTGCGCACTGGTGTTCAACGCCATCTACGGGCCCGATGGCAATGACCCAACCGTTATGGCGGCTCCGTTCCGCTATGCCCCTCTAACAACGTTGAAAGGAACGCGTATTGGTTATGTCAAAAAAGCCTTTGAAAGCAATTATCCCAATCGGGCCAACGATTCACTCACCCTTCAAACCCTGCGCACGTTAGGTGCCGAACTGGTGCCGTTTGATTTGCCAACGAGTGTTCCCGCCGGTCGGATTTCGTTTCTGCTGACGGTTGAAGCCGCTGCTTCCTTCGATGAATTAACCCGTTCGGGTAAGGATGATCTGATGGTGAGACAGGGAAAAGGGGCCTGGCCAAACTCGTTCCGGTCGGCTCGTTTCGTTCCGGCAGTCGAGTACATTCAGGCGAACCGCGCTCGTACCAAACTCATCAATGAGATGGCCGCCCAACTTAAAGCCGCCAAGATCGATGTGTATGTATCTCCGGCTTACGCGGGCGGCAACCTTACATTAACAAACCTCACGGGCCATCCCTGTGTTGTATTACCCAATGGATTTACAAAGCAGAATTTGCCTACCAGCATTACCTTTATGGGCCAGTTATTTGAAGAAGGGAAAGTATTGGCGGTTGCAAAACTATATCAGGACGCAACAGAATGGAACAAAAAACACCCCGTTCTTCAGTAGACCTTTTAGCGCCCAAAAGCAAACCTTTCATAGTTCTATTCGTTTAGTAGAGTAAACTCAACTAAATGACGTTATGAAACGATTAATGATGCTTTTTGGTCTGCTAACCGCGATTTACGGTTGTTCGCCCCGTGTCGCCGTTGACAGTAGTAGTCGAACTGATTTCAGCAAATACAAAACATTCACCTGGATGGACAGCGATGTAAAAGCTGGACAAAATCCATTGTATTACAATCAGTTAGCCACTGAAAATGTCGAAAATACAATGGCTGGTGTTTTACAGCAGAAAGGTCTAAGTGAAAATGTAAACAATCCCGATTTGCTCATCGGCTACCATTTTTTTGTCGAGAATAAAACGCAAACGGTGGCAACACCTTCACCTGTTTATGGGCCCTATTTAGGTTGGGGCCGTTGGGGATACCGAGGCTGGGGACCGGGTTGGTGGGGCTGGGGCGGTACACAATATACCCAGCAACAGTATCAGGCTGGTACGCTGGTTGTCGATATGGTCGATGCCCGTACACGTAAACTAGTCTGGCGTGGCTCGGTACAAAATGCCGTAGGCGATCCAGCCCGAATTACCGCCCAATTGCAGAAAGAAGCCGAGCGAATTGTTGAGAAATTTCCAGAACGGACCAGTTGAGTTGGTATAAGTACCCAAAGCGTTCTATCGAATGCTTGCTCAAGTGATCATCCCCGCTGTTTGTTTAGCTCTAAACGACAGCGGGGATTTTTTGTCTACAGCATAATTCAAAACATACATCTCAACAGGCTTAGTAAAATTTTTACTACTAACGGTGACCAAAAATGTGTAGCTCGTCTAACCCGTTGTCGCTGATAAGAGGAAGCTCCTACCCGGCGATTGTCTATTAAAAGCAGCAGAGCTTTCCAAATAGCTTTGCTATTAACCTTTCAAACTTACCTATTCCCATGGCTGTAAATCTGCTAGATTTAACAAAGGGCTACCTCAGCGACAGTGTCGTGAGCCAGATTAGTACCATGCTTGGTGAAAACCAGCCGAATACGCAAAAAGCTCTTGATGGTGCCTTACCCACTATGCTGGGAAGTTTAATTCAAAAAGCGTCGGAACCAGGTGGCACAAGTTCAATTATGGATCTGGTCGGTGAAGTGATGTCACCCAATCGGGCAGCGGGCGATGTAATTACACCAATAGGAGGTATTTCAGGACAACTGAGCAATTTGCTGACCAATAGCCATGAATCCAGCAGCCTCCTGACGATGGGTGCCAGCATTATCAAAAGTTTATTTGGCGATAAAGCAAGCACGATTGCCAGTTCTCTTGCTTCATACAGCGGGCTTAAATTATCATCAGCAGCATCGTTGATGAACATCGCAGCCCCTGTTCTTCTTAGCGTTCTGGGTAAAAAGTTAGCTGACGATGGTACGGGGATTTCGGGACTGGCAGGTCTGCTAAGCAGTCAGTCAGCAAACGTTCAATCGGCGCTTCCATCAGGATTAGGTACTCTATTAGGCAGCATTCCAGGTCTGGGCATACTGGGCAGCCTAACCGGTAAAGCCAGCAATTTAGCGTCTGCGATGAATGAGCCCGCTCCACGCATAGTCCGACCAACGGCTCCTATATATTCTGAAGATGACACTAGCTCATCGGGGGGTGGCAATCGCTGGTTACCCTGGCTACTCCTGCTATTGGGTGCGGCTGCTCTGTTCTACATATTACGCGGGTGTGGCAAAGAAAAAGAAACCGCTACAAACGCAGCAGAGAGCGTTACAGCTACAGTCGATAGCACGGTATCAGATATGAGCACCATTGCCGATTCGGCGGGAAGTACTATTGGGGCCGCTGTCGACTCAGCAGGCAATGCTGCAATCGATGTAACCGCCAAACTGGGTGCATTCTTCAAGCGTAAACTGCCTTCCGGAATTGAACTGAATATTCCGGAGAATGGCATTGAAAATCAACTTGTGCAATTCATTGAAGATAAGAGCAAGCCGGTTGACAAAACAACCTGGTTCAACTTTGGTCGCTTACTGTTCGAAACTGGCAAAGCAAGTCTGAAGCCCTCTTCGAAAGAAGAGGTAAAGAATATCGCCGAGATTCTGAAAGCGTTCCCGGAAGTAAATATCAAGCTTGGTGGCTATACCGACAATACCGGCAGTGCTGCGATTAACAAGAAACTCTCGCAGGAACGGGCCGATGCTGTTATGACCGAACTGGTTCACCTGGGGATCGATACGTCACGGCTCGCGGCTGAAGGGTATGGGCCAGAGCATCCTGTAGCATCAAACGATACAGAAGCCGGACGAGCCGAAAATCGCCGGATTGCGGTCCGGGTAACGAAGAAATAATTCCATCCGGAAAACATACAACCCATAAATTGTAACGCAGCAGGCCGCTTTGTCAGATTGACAAAGCGGCCTGCTGCGTTTTTGCTCGATAGCGCAAGGTTCCAGCCTTGTGCTTACTATTCATCGGCCTCTGGCCGAATTCAGTACTATTTATAACCAGCCAGAGGCCGGGAAATAGTAGACACAAGGCTGGAACCTTGCGCCATCAAGCCATCAATACCATTACCAAAGTTTCTCTGGATAAGCGCCATCATCGTGCAGTTGCTTCAATGCGGCCTGAACGGTTGGTTTATCATCTGGATAGGTGACACCAAACCATTCCGAGCGGCTGCGGAATACTTTACAATGGCCCGTATCGGTTTCAATGAGATTGGTCATTACCGTTGGAATATAGAACTCCGCCTTGGGTGAGTCGATATTGGCGATGGCGTAACTTTCAAACTGATGCAGTACTAACGGAAACACCGTTGGTTTAAAGCCCCAGAAGTTCATGGAAACAGGCGTATCGGGCGATAGAGGGGTCAGGGTCTCGCCTTCCTCAAAGACAATCTTTTTGCCATTCGTCTCTTGCTCGTAAATTTTGGTTCGCTCGATAACCGAAATCAAATTTCCGTTTTCAGCCACTTCACAAACACCCCGCGATACCGAGCCATTCTCCGAAAGCGTATTTTTCACTTCATAACCCACCATGGCATGAAGCTGATCATCGGTATCGGTTGTCAGAAAGTTGCTGATCAATTGGAAGGCTTCCAGACCATAAAAGTCATCGGCATTGATAACTGCGAAAGGGGTACTCGTGTGATTTTTAGCGCATAGCATGGCATGACCCGTACCCCAGGGTTTGGTACGATTCACCGCGCCCAACTCAGCCGGAACATAGGAATTGAGTGCCTGGATTGCGTAATCGACCTCTAGTTTACCAGCTAACTTTTCACCAAAAACTTCTTCGAAATCCTGTCGAAGTTCTTCCCGGATAATAAACACAACCTTGCCGAAGCCAGCCCGGATCGCGTCGAAAAGGGAATAATCTATAATCGTTTCTCCATTTGGCCCAAACTGGTCGAGTTGTTTGATACCACCATATCGGCTACCCATACCGGCAGCCAGAATCAAAAGCGTAGGTTGCATTTCTTCAGTTATCTAGGAATAATACTGGCAAGACCTTTTAGAGCCTGCTAGTCTGTGGCCAATTGCCCGGCCAAAATTAGAAAAAAGGCTTGGCCTCTGCTATTCAAAACTAAGTTGATCACATTTTATCTATACCAACACCTTTTAATAAAATATTTTCTAAACATTATACTATTTCAAGCAGTTGTCGTTATAATTGTACGTGAAACAATAGTTGTCTTAGCAATTAAAATAATAAGATGCCTTTCTATCATACTCTCGGCCAGATTCCACCCAAACGGCATACCCAATTTGCCAGACCAGCCGCTGGCAATACCAGCGAGCCGTTTTACTACGAGCAGTTGTTCGGAACAATTGGTTTTGAGGGTATGTCGTCATTGTTGTATCATGTTCATCGCCCAACAATGGTGCGCGAGGTGTTAGAAAGTGTAGATGTTGCTCCCAAACTAGCTGTTCAGAAGAATATGCTGGCGCGCAAGCTGATCGGGTTTAACATCGCACCTGCAGATGATTTTTTAGACAGTCGGGTGCCCTTATTGGTGAACAACGATTTGGTTTTTGGGCTGGCTGCCCCCCGTCAATCGCTAACGGCTTATTTCTATAAAAACGCCGATGCCGACGAACTGCTGTTTGTGCATCGTGGATCAGGAAGGTTACAGACGCTATTCGGTACAATTCCTTTTCAGTATGGCGATTATCTGGTTATTCCCCGCGGAGTGATTTACCAAATCGACTTCGATACAGACGACAACAGGTTATTGTACGTAGAGTCGCATTCGCCGATTTACACGCCCAAACGTTACCGAAACCAGTTCGGCCAATTACTCGAACATTCGCCCTTCTGCGAACGGGATATTATCCGCCCGCGCGACTTGGAAACCCACGACGAAACTGGCGATTTTCTGATAAAAATAAAGAAACAAGGGTCGTTGCACTCGCTTGTCTATGCGTCGCATCCATTCGATGTTGTCGGTTGGGACGGGTACAATTATCCGTACGGCTTCTCCATCTTCAACTTCGAGCCTATTACGGGTCGAGTCCATCAGCCGCCACCGGTTCATCAGACGTTTCAAACCGATTCCTTCGTGATCTGCTCGTTTGTACCTCGTTTATACGACTATCATCCGCAGGCTATTCCTGCCCCCTATAACCACTCGAACATCGACTCCGACGAGGTCATTTATTACGTAGACGGTGATTTTATGAGCCGCAATGACATTGCTCAGGGCCATATTACGCTGCATCCCGGTGGCATTCCGCACGGTCCGGCACCGGGTGCTATGGAGCGCAGCATTGGTAAGAAAGAAACGCAGGAATACGCGGTTATGGTAGACACCTTTCGACCATTGATGGTAACGGAACAGGCCCTCAAGCTTGATGATGGAACGTATTATAAGTCGTGGCTGGAGTAGCCTGGACGGCTACGAGATAAAATATCAACAAACAACATGGAAACACTAGATCTTTTAGAACCAAAAACAACAGAGGACTTCCTTCCCCTGAACGGCACGGATTACATTGAGCTATATGTGGGCAATGCCCGGCAGGCAGCGCATTATTTCCAGACGGCATTCGGCTTTCAGCCCGTGGCTCACGCTGGTTTGGCCACGGGTGTCCGCGACCGCGAATCCTACGTAGTACAACAGGGCAAGATTCGTATTGTCCTCACGTCGCCCCTATACGGTGATAGTGAAATGGGCCGCCATATCGATAAACATGGCGATGGCGTTCGGATCGTTGCCTTATGGGTAGATGATGCCATCAAAGCATTCGATGAAACCGTACGCCGGGGAGCGAATGTCTATATGGAACCCACTCGCTGCCAGGATGAACACGGTTATGTGATTCGGTCGGGTATTCATGCCTATGGCGATACGCTTCACGTGTTTGTGGAACGAAATGATTATAACGGCGTATTTCTACCGGGTTACGAACCCTGGAGCCCAGCTTATCAACCAGCCGATGCTGGCCTGAAATACGTCGATCATATGGTGGGCAATGTAGGCTGGCATGAAATGAATCATTGGATGTCTTTTTACCACGATGTGATGGGATTTCAGCAGCTCGTTTCGTTCGATGATAAGGACATCTCGACCGATTACACGGCCCTCATGAGCAAGGTGATGAGCAATGGCAACGGGCGGGTGAAATTCCCGATCAACGAACCGGCCGAGGGTAAAAAGAAATCGCAGATTGAGGAGTATCTGGATTTTTATGGTGGCCCCGGTATTCAGCATATCGCCGTGGCTACCGACAACATTGTGGAAACCGTACTGGCCCTTCGCGACCGGGGGGTTGAGTTCCTGACCGTACCCGACGCTTACTACGATAATCTGGCCGAACGAATCGGTCAGATTGACGAAGAAATAGCCACCCTACGCCCCCTCGGCATCCTGGCCGACCGCGACGATGAGGGCTATTTGCTTCAGATTTTCACAAAACCGATCTGCCCACGCCCCACGCTGTTTTTCGAAATCATCCAGCGCAAAGGAGCCAGGTCATTCGGCAAAGGCAATTTCAAAGCCCTATTCGAAGCCATCGAACGTGAGCAAGCGTTGCGGGGGACATTGTGACCAGTAAATAGTGCAGTAGGTTTAGTAAGTGGAATAGGTCAAATCAACTCACTACACCTACTACACCTACTACACCTACTACACTTACTTCACGCTTTACACTATGAACCAGACCTATTCTACATACACCCCCAACGAGCAAACCGTGTGGCGGTTGCTGTTCGAACGGCAGATGGCGCAGTTGCCGGGTAAGGCTAGTCAGGCTTATCTGGATGGCATTTCGGCGACGGGTTTTCGGGCCGACCGTATTCCTGACTTTGAGCGGGATTTAAATCCACGTTTACAGCAACTGACGGGCTGGCGAGTGTGTGCGGTGGAGGGCCTGATTCCGAACCGGGTGTTTTTCGAACTGATGGCCAATCGGAATTTCCCGGCTACCACCTGGTTACGTCGGCACGACCAGTTGGAGTATCTGCCGGAGCCCGATATGTTCCATGATACGTTCGGGCATGTGCCCATGCTGTCGAATCAGGCGTTTTGTGATTTCCTGGAAGCTTTGAGTCAAATTGCCCTGCGCCATATTGAGAGTGAAGAAGCCATTACCATGATCTCGCGGCTGTACTGGTATACCGTTGAATTTGGGCTTATTCGGGAGGGCAATCAGCTCCGAATTTATGGCGGAGGCATCTTATCATCGGTAGGTGAAACGAGCTACAGCTTATTCAGCCCCGAACCAAAGCGGGTTCCGTATTCAGTGGAAACGCTTCTTAAAACGCCCTATATCATCGACCATTTCCAGAAGCAGTATTTCGTGATTGAGTCGTATGAGCAACTATTTCACTCGATTCCTGAAATCGAGGCCACCTTGGAAGGATTATTGGTCAGTTAACCAGATAGTCATTAGCTTCGCAGGATAAAACTGTAAAGCGTTGTCTTTTTTGTAAAAGCGATGTACGACCACGTTTGACAACGAATGACACCAAATGACTTTCCTAAATGACGCATCCATCCGATACGCGTGCTTATTTCTTTAAGATTGACACTACAATCAAGAAAATTAGAAATGCCCTTCAAAAGCAGTTCACTGATGCCGGTTTTGATCTGACCGTTGATCAGTGGGTTGTGATCGATCATCTCTACCGAAATCCGGGAATCAGTCAGAATACGATTTCGGAAATGACAACCAAAGATGCACCGACGGTAACGCGTATTATCGACCTGCTGAGTCAGAAAGGGTTAACTGAACGGCGCATGGCGGATACGGATCGACGAAAGTTTCTGGTCTATCTGACCGAAGCCGGAGAAGCCAAATACCATGAGGTACTACCTGTTGTATCGGCCATGCGACGCAAAGGTTGGGGCGATTTAAGCGACGATGACTACCAACATTTCGTGCGCATTATGGATTCTATTTACAGTAATATAAGTGAAGAATGAAGAGTGTAGAGTGATGAATAATTTGTGCAAATTTTTATTCATCACTCTACACTCTTCATTCTTCACTATACTAATCATGTACGGCATTTTCAGTTACGGCATTTCCAATCCCCGCGTCGGATTTAAGCACGGCCACTACATTCTTGACCTCGAAGTAGTGAGTCTGTTAGGCTATTTCGATGACCTCAAGATTGATCCCGCTGTATTTGCGCAACCAGTTCTAAACGACTTTATCGCACTTGGCAAGCCAGTGCACAAGGGCATACATCAACGTTTGAACGAGTTGCTGGAGAATGAGGCTGTAGTCTTTGCTGATGTTCATGAGCAGGTTTTCATCCCTGAAACCCGCGCGCAAATGCACATACCCGTACGCATTGGCGACTATACGGACTTTTATGCAGGCATTCATCATGCCGAAAACGTAGGGCGCATGTTCCGCCCGCAAGCCGATCCACTTCTGCCCAACTACAAACACATGCCCGTAGCTTATCACGGTCGGGCTTCCTCCATCGTTGTGTCAGGCACACCCATCCGCCGACCAAACGGGCAATTTTTGCGGGCAGGTACACCTGTATTCGGACCATCGGAAGCCCTGGATTTTGAACTTGAGTTAGGGCTAATTATTGGTAAAAGTAATCCACTTGGCGAGTCGATTTCGATAGATGAAGCCGAAGACTATATTTTCGGAATTGCGCTGTTTAACGATTGGTCGGCGCGGGATATTCAACGCTGGGAGTACCAGCCACTGGGACCATTTCTGGGCAAAAATTTTGCATCGAGCTTATCTGCCTGGGTGTTGCCGTTCGATGAACTGGAACCGTTTCGTGTGGATGGCCCTATACAAGAGCCAGTCCCCCTACCTTACTTGCAAACATCTGATTCAAAACATTTTACGCTCGATCTGGAAGTTTGGCTACACCCTGCCGATGGTGAGAAAATCTGTATCTGTCGTTCCAACTCACACTATTTGTACTGGAGTTTCGCCCAGATGATTGCGCATCACACCGTTGGCGGCTGTAACCTCAACATTGGCGATGTGCTAGCCACCGGCACAATCTCTGGAAATACACCCGGTAGCTATGGTTCCCTGCTTGAACTAAGCTGGAATGGCGAACGGCCTCTACATCTATCAGAAACCACCAGCCGAACGTTTCTTGCCAATGGCGACACAATTACTTTGAAAGGCTGGGGCTTTTTAAATGGCGCTCGCGTAGATTTGGGCGACGTAACCGGAACGATTTATTCATGATAACTATTAATCCTGCCGACTTAAAACCCAACGAGTTTTATCGCTACATGATTAGCACCATTGGCCCGCGCCCGATTGCGTTTGCCAGTACGATCGACTCTGAGGGCAATGTCAACCTGAGTCCATTCAGTTTTTTCAATATGTTCAGCTATAACCCACCCACGCTGATTTTCGCCCCAACGATAAACCGACATGGACACAAAAAGCACACACTACTCAACCTGGAGGAAGTGGGTGAAGTGGTTATCAACGTGGTCAATTACCCAATGGTTGAGCAGGCTTCGCTGGCCAGTGCCGAGTTTGAACGGGGTGTCAACGAGTTTGAAAAAGCCGGATTTACAGCCGTTCCTTCCGAGCGGGTTCGCCCGCCGAGAGTGGCAGAATCACCGGCTTCGTATGAGTGTGTAGTGCGGCAGATTATCAATACGAATAGTCAGTCGGATAATGGTATAGACACACCCGGAACGGGTCATTTAGTAATCTGCGAAGTTGTGATGGCTCATTTTCAGGAGTCTATTTTCAACGCCAACGGCGGTATTGACCAGGCTAGTGTTGATCTGGTTGGGCGGCTCGGTGGTGACTGGTACAGTCGGGCAAACGTCGATGCGCTGTTCGCTGTTGGACGGCCACAAATGGGAATGGGGATAGACCAAATTCCATCGGCTATTCGTAACAGTGCTATTTTAACGGGTAACGATCTGGGGAAATTAGGCAGTTGCGTCAGCCTGCCTACAACGGAGAAAGTAAATGCGTACCGGGCATCGGGCATCCTGAACGACTTATTTGATGAAGCCCGTAAGGGGTGCCAGTATTTACCTGATTTGCTCCACCTCAGAGCAAAACAATTGCTTACTGAAAATAAGGTAAAAGACGCATGGCTGACGTTGCTGGCGGGCTAGGTATAGTCCCTTACCCTCGTATCCAAGCAGCAACGATGTTTATCAAATAAATAAATTGCGCTAAAACGAACGTAAGTAGCAACCAAACAAGCCAATCAGAAGGGATCAGATTATCGCCACCAAATGCAGGTAAAACGGACAGTACCAATACGCCTATTGTCAATAAAAGATGTAACACGACAAGCAGCGAATTAGGCGTTTTACTCTGCCAGTCAATCAGCCAATACCCTGCTCCAATTACTAGCAATACTACTGATCCAGCTAGAGCAACGTGCGTATTCCCTATTACATAATAGGTATCATAAAGCTGAACGTCTACCGTATGTTGGCGGAATAACAGGCCGATCAGACTGAGTACAGGAATAGCTAGCCAGCTAATCAAGTACGGTTTGCTGATCTTTATTGCCATTTTTTTCTATCTAATTGGTCTACGCAATATCAGCCTTTATTCAACTCCATTGGAGTAATATGTTGTAGCGTCTTAAAACTCCTGATAGTCAACAACGGTTAGCGCATGAACTCATCCGTGAAATGCTCTTTACGTTTCGGTTGAGCGAATTTGTCCGCATTATAATCGACTGAATTTCCACGCGGAATGGAAAGCGAGTGCCACTTTTCCCCACAAATCATCTTCCCGATAAAAACAATCTGACCAACATGATATGGATAGTGGGCCAATTGCCGATTAATAGCCTCTAGTACAGAATGACCCATATTTCGAATGAAGATTTCTTTCTGTAAGTCCTCATCGGTTAGTGAATCAATAGCCGCCAATAAACAAGTCCACCCGGCATTCCATCTGGCCAGTAATTCAGCTCTTGTCGAAATGTCATTCTCAAACTCAGCATCACGACTCCGCCATTCTTTTTCGCCATCTGTTGTTAAGAAATCGGTCCAACGAGAGAGCATATTACCCCATAGGTGCTTTACAATGAGCGCAATGCTATTACTGTCTGGATTGTACTGCCAGAAAAGAGCATCATCGGGCACCTGGGCCATGGTCTTTTCACCAAGCAGTTTGTAATAGAGAAACTGCTTTTTTACGCTTTCCAGATAATCTGTACTCAGAGGCTTATGAGATGGCACATTCATCGTTTTGCATTAAATCAATCAGGACTGCAATTATCTACACGATATCAGCTTTTAGTATGCCCCGCCTTACATCACGCAAAAACTTCGTCAATTCTGTACTTGCACGCTTCAGTTGCGAAAATAGGCTTCTTGATTTCATAATTTATCGGCGTTAATTTTCTGTTGGAAAGTTCTTTACATTCTAGTTCGACCCCTACAGGGTCGTATGTTTATAGAAATGTGTTGAGCTATAAACATACGACCCTGTAGGGGTCGAACAAAGGTCTCTTGCATTAATTTTTCAACGTTCACTGTACTAACTTTACTTTTCACCCAGATACTTCACCAAATCATCAATCGACTGAATGCCTAATTGCTTTGACTGTTCCCTTCGCATCATCAGGCAATAACTGTTGTTAAAACCTAACGGCTTCAACCAATCTAATTTATACTTCTCCTGAAACTGCTGCCGCACAAATTGATACACCGAATCTGACTGCATAGGCAGATGTTGCAAAGTAGCGGCAGACGGTTGTAAAACAACCAGCAAACCGGTGCCCGTGTATTCAGGGTAAAAATCAATGGCTCCCGTACGCAGCGCATCGAAGCAGATTTGTGTACCACCAAGACCTGTTTTCGTAACGACTCTTAACTGTGTTTGCCCTTCAATTAATTGCCGGTAAATCTCAGCCAGAATATACTGTTCCGTAAATACCTTCGATCCCATCACTACGGTTTCGGTTCGTTCACCCGGTTTCGGTGTAGTGTACAAACCGGCTTGCTTCAGAAATTCATGAGCTATGGCTTCGGGCGCTTCTTTTTTATAATCTGCCTGATAGTTCAGGGCCGTCATTACCGAATCCGTTAGCTTGCCAGCCAGTTTATTCAGTGTTGGTCCAAGTTCGGGATAGCGATCCAATGCAACCTGCCGAACAACCGGAGCGGCACCGTAGGGCGGAAACGCATGTCGATTGTCAGCCAGAACCAGTAAATCGAAGGCTTTTATCCGGCCATCTGTCGAATAACCGCTGATGATGTCCACCTGGCTTTGGTGAATAGCCTCGTACATTAAATTCTGATCAATTAACCGAGGACGAAGTTGAAGGCCATAGGTTTTCTGCAAACCGGGATAGCCATCAGCGCGACCATAAAACTCGTGGGCAAAGCCTGCAATTAATTTATCGTTTCGGCCCGGCAGCAAATAAAAAGCTGACAGAAACGGCACCAAAATCACAAAAGCGGCTGCACCCACACGAAGTTTTTTGACCGACAGATGCTGTAATCGGGCCAGCCCAAAATCGAATCCAACCGCCAGTAAGGCAGCCGGAATAGCACCCGCCAGCATCATATTTACGTTGCTCAGCGCAATTCCACTGAAAATAAACTCGCCCAGTCCGCCAGCCGCTACGTAGGCCGCCAGCGTTGCTACGCCCACATTGATGACCGTTGCGGTACGAACACCCGCAAAAATAACCGGCAGCGCAAGTGGCAATTCCACTTTGGTCAAAATCTGATTATCCGTCATACCAACACCCTTAGCCGCTTCTTTCACCAAAAGGCTAACCTCCGTAATGCCGACATACGTATTCCGAATAATGGGCAATAGCGCATACAAAAAAAGAGCCACCAGAGCGGGACCAACGCCAATCCCCAACAATGGAATCAGGAAGCCTAATAGAGCGATGCTCGGCACCGTTTGTAAGACACCAGCTACCCCCAGCACACTGCTTGCCAATTTGGTTCGTCTTGAAATCAGAATACCCAGTGGTACGCCAATCAGCAGCGCCAGTAGCAGCGAGACGAACGTCAGCCCAATGTGCGTTAACGTCTGCTCCAGTAGTTTATCGGCGTTTTGTCGTAGAAAGTCGAGCATCGTCTATTTTTTGCTTAAACACAGAGGAACGGAGGATTAACAAAGCGCACAAAGGTTTTCTCTAATTCTCTGAGTACTCTGTTAACCCTCCGTTCCTCTGTGTTTCATTTGCCTTTCATAAATCCAGAAAATCCCGAACGAAATCGTTGGCGGGTTGTTTCAGCAACTCATTTGGCGGGCCAATCTGCACGATTTTCCCTTTGTCCATCAACGCAATACGGTCGGCCAGTTCGAGGGCTTCGCTGACATCGTGCGTAACGAGTACAACCGTTGTCTCCTTCAATTCATTTAAGCCAAATAATTCCCGACGGACATGTCGGCGTGTGAATGGGTCCAGGGCACCAAACGGCTCGTCCATGAGCACCACTGGCGGTTTGGCCGCCAATGCCCGTGCCAGACCAACCCGCTGGCGCTGGCCACCGCTCAATTCGGAGGGATACCGATTCAGCACCGATTTAGGGAGCTGAAGCTTATCGATTAGCTCGCTGGTGCGCTTCTGGATCTCGGCTGGTTCCCAAGCAAGAAGTTTTGGTACGGTGGCGATGGCTTCGGCAATGGTATAATGCGGGAACAAGCCCCCATCCTGAATCACATAACCGATCTGTCGGCGAAGTTCAGGACCGGGTTGCTGTCCAACATCTACGCCCGCCACACGGATCGATCCGCTGGTGGGTTCGATCAGGCGGTTAATCATTTTGAGCGTAGTCGTTTTGCCGCAGCCGCTGGTTCCCAGCAACACAAGTGTTTCACCCGGCCCCACGCTCAGCGAGACCCCGTCCACGGCTGTGTGCGACTCAAATCGTTTGGTCAGGTTTTGAATCTCGATCATTCGGTGATGGTAACGCCCTTCCAGAAGGCTACCCGGTCTTTGATCTGGCTGGCGGCCGATTTAGGATCAGGATAATACCAGGCCGCGTCGGTGTTCGTTTTGCCGTCTACCGTCAGCGAATAATACGAGGCCAGTCCTTTCCAAGGGCAGGTCGTATGCGTTTGACTGTCTGCCAGAAATTCAGAATTCACGGATTCTTTCGGGAAATAGTGATTATTTTCGACGACAACAGTGTCGTTACTTTCGGCAATGGTTTGGCCGTTCCAGATGGCTTTCATAAGTTGGTAATTATAAAGATGTAAGATTGCCTAAAATCTGCCTAAATACTTTTTTGTCATTCCGACTTTAGGAGGAATCTCAAGCTTGACTACTACACAGCGTTGAGATTCCTCCTAAAGTCGGAATGACAAAAAGTACAACAAGATAACTAGACTCTTTGTCTTATTTCAGCACCTGTACCTCAATCACCGAACTATCGTACACTCGATGCGTGGCTTTCTGAAAGTCTTTTTCATCGGCTTTGAAGATGTTATCCACATAGGTCTGTGGATTACGGTCGATCAGTGGGAACCAGGTGCTTTGTACCTGAATCATTACCCGATGGCCTTTTTTGAAGGTGTGTAATACATCCTGCAACCGGAAGTTCACGTCCGTCACTTCGCCCGGTTTAAAGGGTTCGGGCTTCTCGAACGAATTACGGAACCGTCCTCGCATCACTTCTGAACGAACCATCTGTTGATAATTGCCGAGGGTAATATTCTTGTTCGGCATGTACGGGTGGTTCGGTTCGTCGGGCGGGTAGACGTCGATCAGTTTTACAACCCAATCGGCATCGGTGCCGGTGGTACTGACTTTAAGTTTCGCCATAATTTCGCCCCCTAGGGTCAGGTCGTCGGTCAGTGCATCGGTTTGGAAGGTCAGCACATCCGGCCGCCGGCCTGCAAACCGCTGGTCTTCCGACATGTAGTTGAATGGTGTAAAGCCCTGCGTAGTCGTAATGTCTTCGGTATAAGGCACCGGCTTCATCGGGTCACTCACAAATTCCGAGTACGCGTTACCTGCCTGTTGCGCCAGTTTCCCAGTACTGGCTAAGAAAAACTGCATCGGTTGCGCATTGGCAGCGGGCCATTTATCGAATGTTTTCCATTCATTCCGGCCCGTATTGAACAGGTAGGCTTCGGGTAATCCAGTCTTGCCATCACCCGCGCCTTTCAGGAAGTGCGTAAAGAATTTTGCCTCGATGTTGCGCTGGTAAAAGGTGGCTACGCTATCACCAAAGTAGACATTGCTATGCAGCGTGTGCCCCGTCTCGTGCGACCAGCGGCCGTGCCCGAACGGCCCCATTACCAGCGTGTTATACGTGCCCGGATTATTCTTTTCAACCGTTTTGTAGATATTCAGTGGACCCGGCAAATCTTCCGCATCGAACCAGCCCCCGACGGTCATCATGGCGTGGTTGATGTTTTTGAGGTGCGGAATGATGCTTCGTTTCTGCCAGAATTCGTCGTAGTTCGGGTGGTTGACGGTTTCCTGCCAATAGAAATTATCCTTGTAGTATTTATCGACATTCTTGAGTGGACCGAGATCTAACTGCCACTGAAAACCATCCTTTGATTTTGTATTGATGAAATCGTTGTTGTACCAGGCCTGCGTAGTGGGCTGCGGATGCTGAACGCCAAATACAGGGTACGTAAACAGATACGCCTGAATAAACGCACCGTTGTGGTGAAAATCATCGAAGAAAAAATCGGAGATGGGCGCTTGTGGCGACGACGCTTTCAGGGCAGGATGAGCCGCTACGGCACCGGCAATGGTGTAAAAACCAGGATAACTAATGCCCCACTGCCCTACCCGACCGTTGTTGTTCGGTATGTTTTTAAGCAGCCATTCGATGGTATCGTAGGTATCCGAACTCTCATCGACAAGGGTCGTGTTGGTGGGTTTCGTCACCATCTTTTTACCCTTCGCGGCCACAACGGGTTGCTGGTCGGTTACGGTTGGGGTCATGTTCGTCCAGGTGCCTTCGGATGCCCACCGGCCCCGCACGTCCTGATACACGAAAATAAACTTGTCGCGCATGAGCGTTCCCGACGGGCCAACCTGTGCCGGATAGGTATCGGGCCCGTAAGGGGCCACACTGTAGCACGTCCGCTGCATCATGAACGGATATTTCGCAGTCGCTGACGCATCCTTCGGGGCGTAGACGGTTGTATGCAGTTTCGTGCCGTCGTGCATGGGGATTTTGTATTCCGTTTTCTGGTAATTATCCCGAACAAAGTTAGCGGTTGATGTGAGTTGTGCCTGAGCCGGAACGGTAATGACAAACGCGAGCAGTGCGTAGAGCCAGTATTTCATGGTGTTGCTAAGCTAAGAGAAATTGATAATCGTAAAGATAGCGATAGGACCGGTTGGGTCACCAACAAAAAAACGCCCGCTGGACGTGGGCGTTTTTTTGTTGGTGACTATATTTTGTGAAGCTTAGCTTATAGGTCGCGGGCTCTGACGTGGACAGGTTTTCCGTCACGTGAGACAACTAATGTTCGATCATCGCGTTTAGCTTTTTCAATAATATTTTTAATTGCTAACTGCGCACCTTTAAACAGCTTTTCCGTATCGGTCACTACACTAATTTGTTCCATGTCCTTGAAGCCAAAACCAAATTGTATGATTAACAACAGAATAATCTAAACCATGCCCTTCTGCGACTAGTCGTAGTTCACTTAGTGAGTTATCAACGATAATCCAAGTATCGCAGATTGGTAGATACAAGTTAACAAGATTTTTTAAACTACGGTAATAACGCCGTTCGATTACCTCAGGAGGTATATCATGCCCACCCTGTTCAACTCTTGATTTTACCCTCTCCTTTGCCAGTTCAACCGAATCCAGACAGGAATACACAAGAGTGATTGTATAGCCAAGCGGTTTAACGCGCCGAATAAGCTGACTGTAAGAACGAGTTGATAATGTTGTTTCAAGCGCAAAATCTACTCGTTTCCCAATGAGGTAATCAATACGTTCCAGCATGATACGCCCAGCCTCAAAGGCAACTGACTCAACATTGAATGGTGATAAGCCACGAGCAATTTCATCCGCATTAACAAATTCCTTGCACTCAACTACTTCGGGTAACAAGGTATATGCAACAGACGTTTTTCCTGCGCCGTTACAACCAGCAAGAATATACAGATTCGGCATTGTCTCAATCGGTCTCTTCGAGCGTAAAGATATACTCTACAGGTTTACCGAACACCTGTGCCAGTTTTAGTGACAAAATGGTTGACGGCACATAGCGTCCCGTTTCAATCGAGTTAATTGTTTGTCGACTTACGCCAATGCGGTCGGCCAGGTCGGCCTGGGATAGGTTTTGTTCAGCCCGCTCTACTTTAAGTCGGTTTTTCATAGAGCCAGTATTTGATGGTTGTTCCGGTAGAGAAGCCAACGAAACCGGCAAATGAAGACCAGCAGAATCGTGAACATATTGTAGATCATGACGTTAAAAAAAGCGGTATCATAGACTGTCAAAATAGCAATTGCCAGAATGATATAGTTGGCATAAACACTCCATTGTAGAGCTTCCAGTCGTAGTTGGCTAATCATTTCATCTTCTACTTTCTCACGCGAAAAGGCGATCAATAATAACCCAACGATTACGCCAATTGCCGCTATTTCGTCAGTCAGATCCTGATTATCCATTAAGTGCGTTATCGAATTACCCGATGTTATCGTCATTGACTCACTCAGCCAGCTGGCAGTTAACCAGCTAATCTTAAAATCAGCGTACAAAGCCGCCAAGCCCAGAATTGTTGACGGAACGAAAATCAACCAGCCAATCAGCCGGAAACGATGCGGAAAAAGCCATTTTGTCTTCATGAATATGTAAAGTTTGTTTGACACATCAAATGTAAAGCTAGTTTTTCATTATGTCAAGTTTATTTTACAATTTTAAGAAATAAAATCCGAGCCTCAGTTGAGGCTCGGAGGTTGAATACGTCTCTGGTACGGGTATTTACCCGTGCCTGTTTCGCAGAAATCAAAGCTTAAAAATACGATCCATCAGCACCCATTTCTCTCCCGGTTTCGCCATCGGCAACGCTTGCTGATAACCCCACATCAGGTTCTCCCACTCCTGAACGTTCGGATTGGCGGCATCGGCGGCAGCTTTCGCTTCGAAGGAAAATGTCTCGTCGGTCTCCATAATCATAAACAGCCGATTACCAATGCGGTAAAGCTGCATATCGGTTATGCCCGACTCGCGAATACTAGCTTCAATTTCAGGCCGGAGCCGTTTGTGGTACTGTTCATATTCGGCAATCAGGGCCGGGTCATCTTTAAGATCAAGGGCAAGGCAATAGCGCATATCTGAACCTGGATTTATATGATTTAACTGATTCTGTTGATTAAAGGTGAAAAGGCATCTCTGTTAATCATAAAAAATCAGTCAAATCATATAAATCCCGGTTACGGTACATACGTTTCCAGAACCGTCATGTCGCCATCGGGAATCAGCGTCAGGTTATTGACCGATGCGGGAATCAGCGCGCACTGGCCCATTTTGAGGGATAAGCTGTAGCCGCCCTGCGTTTCGATGGTTAGTCCACCCGCCACGCAAATCAGAATCACAAACGAGTCGATGCGCGAGTAATCTTGAGCGACTTCCTCGTTGAAATTCAATACGTTGGTTATGAAATAATCACTTTTTACAACGTTGACGCTCTCATTTAACTTTTTGTCGTACTGGGTTTTATAATGATCGTAATGATGATAATTAATGGCATCGACGGCCAGTTCGGTATGGAGTTCACGCTTCTGACCGGTGGTGGCATCCACACGATCGAAGTCATAAATTCGATAGGTTGTGTCGGAGGTTTGCTGGATTTCAGCAAGCAACAGGCCCTTCCCAATGTAGTGAACCCGACCGGCAGGCAGGAAGAATACATCGCCGGGTTTGGCCGTTTCAATATTCAACAGGTCCTGAATGGTATTGTCGGCTACGGCTTTTACGTACTCATCTTTAGTAAGCTCGCGATTGAAACCCGAGTTGAGCTTTGCGCCTTCGTCGGCCTGCATGATGTACCACATCTCGGTTTTACCGAAACCGCTTTTGCGCTTTTTAGCCAGCTCATCGTCCGGGTGAACCTGAATAGAAAGGTCATCATTGGCATCGATAAATTTTACTAGCAGCGGAAACCGATTCCCGTACTGTTCGTACACGTGTTTGCCAACCAGTTCACCTTTGTATTCCTCCACCAGCTCGTGCAGCGATTTGCCTTGTAAACTACCTTCGTTCACAATGGACACGTTGCCTTCTACATCGGAGACTTCCCAGGTTTCGCCACAGTTGGGCAGGGGACGGTCCGGCGATCCGGAGAAGTCTTTCTCCAGAATGGTTTTGATTTTCTGGCCTCCCCAGATTTTTTCTTTAAAAATGGTTTTGAACGTCAGCGGATATAGCATACAGGAAATTAACCGCACAAGCGGCTATGACTGATTGATGGATGAGGAAATTAACCGCCAAAGTACGGTATTTGTTGATCAGGATGCCATCTGGCAATGAAGAAGCTATAAAAATTAGCTAAAAACTGGCAAGCAGGAAAACAGTTATCTTTGTAGTACCA